>VMGE01000015.1 GCA_007376395.1 Microgenomates group bacterium Gr01-1014_5
GGCAAAGCCGGAAAAACCAGGATTACAGTAATTTGAAGAGCCGGGCGGGCCGGAACACGGCTCGAGAGTTCCGGGGGTTTCTCCGACAGAAGTTGAAAAGCCGCCCGCTTTTTGTGCCAATAATGACTGTTGTTTGGAACTTAAAGTAGAAATGTACGACTCTGCCGACGCTACTTCTTTGGCTAAAAATCCAGCGCGCGAATCAACTTCCTTTTGCACACGCTGTAAACCTGCCCGGGTTTTTTCCAGCGTCTGTTTGTCTATCTTTAACTGAGATAATTCACTAGAGATCTCTTCAATTACCCTTTCGTCGTCTGAAGCCGCGCCCCCGCGCAAAATCAGTTCGCGTGTCATCTCTGTGGCGGTTGAGCTGGACAAGAAAACCAAAAGCGGAGAATATTGCCTGCTTCTAATATAAAAACTGCGGACGCGCTCCTGCAACAGCTCTTCTTGTACTGCTAAATCCTCTTCGCGGGCAATAATATCCAAAGCAAGGGCATTGGCTCGTGCAATTAAATTTGTAATTTGTAATTTGTAATTTGTAATTTGCTTTTTGAGATTTGCCAGCTCTGTTTTGTTTTTCTCATTTGCAGGCGCGAGTAGCCCAACTTCTGTTTCAATTTCTTGGATACAGCCTGCCAGTTTGGCGAAAGGAATTGAAGATTTGGAACAATCTTCAGAAAGCGCTATTGCGCCAGTAACAAGTAAGCTGAGCTTGCTGTTGAACAGTAACACGTAACAAGTAATAAGAATAAAACCAAATAAAAGAATTGATTTGAAAATTGAAAATTGAAAATTGAAAATTGGGGAGGACATGTCCTCCCATTATACCAGCCATGGCATTCTCCCCGCTCTTTTAGAGCGGGAATTCTCTCTTGTTGAGAGTTAACTCTTAAGAGAGAATGACATATCGGGTTCAATTCATCCGTGAGTAAAAAACTCACGGCCTTCTTGAATCCGATATTAGATTCTCCAACCTAAATTTGCTACACTTTTTTGTTTTAGGATTAATTGTCACCGTGCTTTCTGCGCCAACATTAGTATCAGCGCAGTCGACCTACGAAAAGCTTACTAAAGATTATTGCGGCAAGATAAACACCGACTCGTTCGTTTATAAGCACGATAATCTAATAAAAATGGGTTCTGTTTCAGCACCGCAAGGGTCTAGTGACTGGCAAATAAAAATCACTGGGGTGGTGGTAAAAGAAACAGGAACCAACACGAGTCAGAGTTTCAATCCAAATAAAATATTGTCAACCGCCTCGCTTATTGGCGGTCCAAGAATTACCGTTCCAATAGAAGATTTTATTCAACAGACAACAAAAACCAAAACTTCTGAGACGTCATTTTCTATACAGACAACAAAGACAATTTCCTACTCAGAAGGAAATCCTAACGATCCCGGCGGAAAGTTAACCCAAAAAGAGACTTCCTGCAGCACAGTATCTCAACAATCAATGAAGGTTCAAGCGCAACAACAGCAGCAACCAGCACCACAACCCAATCCAGGTAATCCCGTACCTGCACCTGGCGCAGGAAGAGGACGCGGACCTATTTATTGTGACCCTCCGGCAAATACACAAATTAATACTGCCATTGGTTGTATCCCGGTAAACGACACCAACGCTTTTGCCGGATGGTTTTTGGGCTGGGCAATTGGGGTCTCAGGAGGATTGGCACTCCTTTTAATTGTCTTTTCGGGCTTTCAAATTATGACGGCTTCCGGCGACCCGCAAAAACTGCAATCCGGCCGTGAACTCTTGACCTCTGCGATTTCCGGGTTGATATTGATTATTTTTTCAATATTTTTGCTAAGATTAATAGGAGTGCAAATACTAAATATTCCTGGTTTAAGATAATTATATGTTAAATTTAACTGAAGTTGAGAATCAATCCGGAGTCCCTGGGATTTCTGCGTTGGGACAGGAAGACCTTGGAAAATTAATCAATTTTCTTCTGCCTTATCTGTTCGGCATTTCCGGGCTAATACTCCTGCTTTATCTTCTCTGGGGAGGGTTTTCTCTCATGACTTCACAAGGCGACGCTAAAGGCGTAGAGGCGGCAAAGACAAAAATTACCCATGCGGTTATCGGATTTGTTATTATTTTCATAAGTTATTGGCTGGTTCAATTTTTCGGGATGATTTTTGGCGTCACACAATTTACAGACCCTACAAAAGGCATCTTTAGATAATCATGTTGCTAAATATATTATTCACCCAACTAGCTCAAATAGACACACCAGACAAGTACGGCGCGCCTTTTTTTAATAGTAACCCTAAAGAAGGAATTAAAGGCGTCGGCAGTTTAGTTTCTGTAATTCTTTCCAATGTCTATATTCTTGCCGGCGTTGTTTTATTAATTTTATTTCTTTGGGCAGGGTTTAAAATGATCCAGTCTGCAGGCACACGGGATGCCCAAAAGGCGGCTGAGGCAAAAAACACTTTAACCTATGCTGTCATCGGCTTCTTGATAATCTTTGCGTCATATTGGATAATTCAAATTGTGGAAGCCATTACCGGCTTGACCATTCTTTAACTATGAACCCATTCGGAACAATACAGACACCACCAGGTATAGACAAGTACGGTAGTTTAACTGATGGCGGTTTGGTTAACCTCTTAAGTAATGTTTTGAAACTGCTTATCGTTGTTGCCGGAATTTACACACTTTTACAAATTATGCTTGCCGGATATCAATTTATCTCAGCAGGCGGAGATGCAAAGGCGGTTGGGGAAGCCTGGGCTAAGATTTGGCAAAGCTTAATTGGACTCTTAATTGTCGCCGGGGCATTTCTCTTCGCGGCATTGTTTGGCTGGCTGATCTTTGGAGATCCAACTGCTATTATTAAACCAGTAATTTATACCCCCCGCTAAGCGGGGCCAATAAAAATGTTTGCATACTTAGCACAAGTACGTAACGAACTCGGGGGAAACGTTTCTGGGATTGGTCCTTTGGGCAATCCCACAGATGTGTTTAGCGAGCTTCCAAAGTTAGTCTCGACCATTATTGGCGTTATGACCGTGTCGGCTATTCTTTGGTTTATCTTTCAGTTCATTCTCGGGGGCTATAAATGGATAAGTTCTGCCGGAGACTCTAAAACACTCGAGGCCGCCAGAACTCAACTAACCCAGGCAATTGTCGGTTTGATAATTGTTTTCGGCACGTTGGTTCTAGTTTCAGTATTGGGCAATGCCTTTGGAGTTGACGTCTTAAACTTAGAAAGAATGCTTCGCCAGCTTGGACCTGGCGCGCCTGCGCCCACAGGCGGAGGAAATGTAGGACCTTGATATGCAATATCTAGCACAAAGAATTACCAATCCGCTTGCGCCGGGACTCAGCCCAACTTCAACATTTGCCGGGGCGTTTCAATTCGAGAGCATGCTGCAAACAATAGT
>VMGE01000010.1 GCA_007376395.1 Microgenomates group bacterium Gr01-1014_5
GGGTTTGGTTTGGCGGTTTTATTGTCTAAGAGACGCCCTTAAAAATAAATATTTTATATTAAATCTGTTATTATGTATAAAGGAATGATTATAGCAATAAAAAACACAAGAATTTCATTTCTTTTTTTATTTTTTCTCCTCTCTCTTTTTGTTCCTTTGTTTGCTCAGGCTCAGAATGAATCTACTTCCAGCGCTATACCTGAACAGATTGATTCGTACAACCTATTTTGGCCACTTTCCGCTGGCAAAACAGAAGCTGACTCTCTCTATTCCCTTAAACTTTTTAAAGAGACCCTCGTTGGGTGGGTTACTTTTGGAGATACCAAAAAAGTAGATTACGCGATTTTGCTTGGTACAAAAAGAGTGCTCGAAGCTGAAAAATTGTTGATAGACGGTAATAGTGAGCTAGCGATAAAAGCGCTCGGACAGGCAGAAACACGCTTTGGTGAGGCGTATGACCTTGCAAAGAAGGCTCATGCAAAGGAGAAATTCATTCCTAAAGAAGTAAGAAGGGATCGTGTTGTTAATGTTAGGCGATTGGTTGGTAAATTGAAACTGGGGACATCTTCAGAGGTAGTTACAGCGCTTGAAAAAGTTGAAAGTAAGGTAAACCTATTACTTAGTGACTACTTGGCTTCTTCGAAAACAAAGACAGAGAGCTTAATATCTGTTGGCTCGCACTGATAAGTCCTTGGTAAGAGAAGTTTTATATATTGCGCTTCGTCTCCCGTAAAATGATATACAAAGTCCGTACCCCAGCCGAATACTTCTCTATCAGAAAATGCGTTAATACCATCTGCTTTTCGGAAATAGGCAACCCCGTCAGGTGACACATGCACAGTTGTCCCAATTGATTGTAATTTGCAATCCGCGCTAGGAAAAGTTAACCCCAAAGCCTTGAGGTTCTTTTTTTCTTTAAGATTTAAAGTTAATTCTTTGCTTCCCTCCTCAATTGAAACTGGCACCTTAACTTTGCTCGTCATGTATTCTGGTGTTAATGTGGCTTTTAGATGATCTTTGTCATTTTTCCAGATTTTGAGAAGAGACACGCCGTCGACTTTTAGGTCATAGACAGGTTCCAGATATTTATTTAGATATTCATATCGGAACGTACTGGTAAATATATCTTGGCCAACTACAGACAACATTTGGTACTCTCCCTCAAGATTGTATCCACTTCGGGAGGCGTTCGATAGTTCTATGTCCTCCCTTAGGGTCGCTCGAGATATGTTTTGTGCATTTCCCGATACCAAAGCTAGGATTGCTTTCTTTTCTGCGTTTTTGTTTAGCCAGTCAATTCCTTGTATGGTTACGCTGCCGTAGGTGCTGCCATAGCCCGGAAAGTCTCTTTCTGCGGCGCCCTTGAGTCCACCTATAAAGGTGTTGAAATAAGTGTTTTGGTAGGGGTGTAGTCTATAGATTTGCAAATAAACTGAAATAAACCCCGTCAAAAGAATGACGGATGCTGTGACAATTGACTTTTTAACAGGCAGAAAATTTTGAAGTACTTTTGCCAAAATATTTCTCAAGAACAGTGCCCCGACCCCGGCAATCATTGCCATTGGTGCGACAAACTCAATAATTTGTCTTAAACCTCCGTAAATACTTGTTAAGGAAAGCGTTACTCTGGTCAGTGTAAAGATGAAGATAGAAAGCCAAAGAAGTGTTACGAATTTGTTCCCTCTAAATTTGAAAGCACTAACTATTGAACCAACCAGAACCAAGAGGAGTGTAAACGGAGGAACAGTATAAACAAAATATTTCAAAGTTGTTATATCTGTACACTCGGTAAACCATCCTCGAGTAAGGTAAAAATGTTGACACCCAGAACCCCCGATATCGTTGTAATAATTAATAACCTGAAGAAATTTCCCGACAGGGTCAGTCCACAAAGCTGGCCAGCTCACAAAGAATACTAAAAGAACAATTACAGGATATGCAAAAAGGGCAAGAACCATCCTTTTTGATAAAAAGCTAAATTTTACATTTAGTGAGTAAGCGATAATCCATGGCAGGAGAACGAAAGGAGCGAAGACAAAGTTTAGTTTGGTTCCTATAGATGCCCCACCCGCAAGTGCTGAAAAAATAAGATATAAAGACCTCTTTCGGGTTGTGCCAAGCCAGAAAAAGTATATAGCAATAGTAAAAAAGGCGGCCATTGGAGGGTCTTTAACATTAAAATGGCTCTCAGCAAAAAGAAGGGGAAAACCATAAAGAGATAAAACAGCAACAACCGAAGCGAATAATCCAAATGTTTGTTTTGTCCAAACCGAAACAGTTAAGGCAAGTAGAAAAGTTGTAAAGACACTATAGAGATGGTAGGAGTTAAGATCTTCAACCCAGCCAAGAAATTTATAGAAAATATTATTGCTTACAGCAAGCATAATATCGCTGAAAGCAGGGTGTCCGTATGTACCAGTTGCTACCCAACTGTTAAAATCCAAAAGATTGCTTTCATATTCACTGACCCGAATAATCTTGTGCCTATCACATACTTCACCTGTCGCGTAATCAACGCGGGAGTTTAAACTGTATTCGTTCATGCAAAAACTCGGGTTATCATTATAATTTGTTTTTCCGGTTAAGATATACCGTAAATAAGCTTGACCTCTGGCAAAGTGAACCGGGGAATCCCAATTCATGCCGTAGTCGTATAAAGTAAGCAGCCCGACTATTAAAAAAATCAGGGGTAATAAAAACGCAGAATAACGGACAAGAAAATTCATACGTGCTTAAAGTATTATATCGAATATGAGAGACAAATACTCCTTTCAGTTTGACATTTTAAAAACATATGTAATAATCATGCGATGGACGAGTTTAAACAAGCTAATTATTTTCAGCAAGTAGCCGAATTATCAAAAAAATATGCAAATTCTAAGGAGTATAAATCTACTTTAAAGATACTTTTTGAGTGCTGGAAGCGTGGAGGCGTGGTTTTTACGATGGGATGCGGAGGTTCAGCCTCGACTGCCACACATTTTGCCGCAGACCTCGCAAAAACTACAATTTCAGGTAAAAATAAGGGGTTTAAGACCGTTGGATTAATAGACAACATTCCACTGGTTAGTGCTTGGACTAACGATAAGGGATGGGGAACTGTTTTTGCCGGACAACTGGCTCCATGGCTAACTAAAAAAGATGTACTGGTTGGTTTTTCTGTTCACGGAGGTGCAGGAGAAGGTGACGCAGGGCCTTGGTCGCAAAATTTAGTCCAAGCAATGACCTTTGCTCAAAAGACAGGAGCAAAAATTATTGGGTTCTCTGGTTTTGACGGAGGAGCCATGAAAAAGATGGCTAATGTGTGTCTTCTCGTTCCTACAACCTCAGAAGTTTACGGCACAGGTTTGGTTGAAGGATTTCATAGTGTAATAGCGCATGGCTTGATCTTTGATCTAAAGGAGTTAATTAAAAATGACAGTTGAAAACAGATTACCAATGCCGAAGTGCTTCGCTGACACTGCATTAATTCCCGAGATAAGGGCATTAATGGATCTTGGCTTGTTTAGTGGTATTACAACGAACCCTAGTATTATCGCGAGGGAGGTAAGCGGCAGAGATCCGCATACCTACATACTTGAAATTGCCAGAACGTTCCCCGGTGTACCTGTAAGCGCACAAATCCTTAAAGGTGAACTTATAGATCTGGTTCAGGAAGCCCTGAAAATAGCGGCCATTGCTCCAAATGTTGTTGTTAAAATTCCCGCATTTTGTGACCTTCGAGGAATTACCGGAACAGAAGACGGAAAAGCACTTCGGCTTATTGCTCTGCTAAAAGGAGAAGATGTAAAGAAAAATATAACAGCTTTAATGTCAGCCGAACAAGCAATTTGTTATATCATGGCAGGACACAGAGCTGGCAGAGAAGTTGAATATGTCTCGCTTTTCTTCAATAGGATTAAAGACGGCCAGGGTGACCCTCGCCGGGAAATTGAAAACGCGAGAGAATTTATAGAAAAATACGGACTGGCTACCGAAATTATAGTTGGTTCAATACGCAACAAAGAAGATATTAGAGAAGCGCAGATGGCGGGAGCACATATTGTTACAATCCCGCCAAGTGTTTTTTGGCAAAAAGTAATTGCCCACCCGCAATCCCAAAGATTTATCGACCAAGCGGAGAAAGATTATAGCGAATCGCGAAAACCTCGGACGACAGTCCGAGGATGAAGCGTTGCGCGAAGTGCATACCGAGAGTACGAGCAAAGCGAGTGCGATTCGGTATGAAGCTGAAGATACCACGGCTGTAAAGCCGTGGAGCTTCATCAGCGCGCCTTCAGTAATAATAAGTAGACGAAGTGGTTTAAAAATTTGCTACAAGCTTGACCCCATCAAAATCAAAATGGAAGAACATTTCGTTTAGTCCTTCTTCAAGCATAGCTTTTCTTAAGTTTCGTTTGTCTCCTGGGCAGCAGAAAAGCAAAAATCCACCACCACCTGCGCCAATTAATTTACCTCCTAAAGCACCTGCACAAATGCCTTTTTCATACCATCTGTTTATATCTCCATTTGATATCTTACCGGATAATTTAAGTTTATATTCCCAATGGGTATTAAGTAGTTTTCCAAACGAATCTATATTTCCTATTTTTAGAGATTTTGTTATCTCTTCGCCGATTTCTTTTATATAGTGAAGACTACCAAGTACCTTCTTGTCGCCCTTTTGAGTGGAGCTGTTTTGAGATTTTAATATGCTACGGCTTGAACGTTGTATGCCGGTGTAAAAGAGAAGCAGGCTATCTTCTAAGTCTTCAATGGTTTCTGGTGTAATTATCGGTTTTTCAACTTCTACGCGGCCCTTTTTATCGATTATTAGTTGAGTAATGCCGCCAATGGCAGCTATATATTGATCCTGTTTACCGACAGGATTTTTCAATTTATTAATTTCTATGTCACACGCCTCTTCTGCGATATGTTTTGCCGTGACCTCCTCTTTTTTGAATGCGTGAAGCGCCTTTAACATAGATACCAAAAAACTTCCAGAAGTTCCCATGCCGGTTCCCGCTGGAATATCTGCGATAAACGAGAGTTCCACGCCTTGAGTTATACCGGTAAGCTTTAAAGCCTCTTTGATTAAATCGTGTTTAATTTCGCTAACTGACTCAACTGTTTCAGAATGTGAATACTTTAATCGTATGAGGTTATCAGTTACAGGATGATTAACCGTTGTGACTAGATATTTATCGATTGCAACCGATATAAGTTTGCCTCCGTATTTTGAATAATAGGACGGAAGATCTGTTCCGCCGCCTCCCAAAGGTATTCGAAACGGAGCTCTGGTAACAATCATGTGAGACATATGTTAGCACATTTTTCTTGTGATATACTCTTTTTGTGCTTAAAGGTAAAACAGCTATTATTACCGGGGGATCAAGAGGAATTGGGTTTGCAATCGCGAAAGAACTTTCTTCTCAGGGGGCTAATGTTGTTATTTGCTCGCGCAATCAAGAAGAACTAAACAAAGCAGTGGAAAAGCTTAGTGTTAAATATAATAAAGTCTTCGGGCAGGTAGCGGACGTATCCTGCTTTAATGACTGTGAAAAACTTGTTAACCTTGCTCTTTCTAAAACAGGCAGGATAGATATCTTAGTAAATAATGCCGGTATTTACGGACCAGTCGGCTTATTAGAAACAAACGATCCTGAGGCATGGCTAAATGTTTTATCGATAAATGTTTTAGGAGCAGTCTATTGTAGTAAGTTAGTGATACCGCATATGAAAAAGCAGGGTGCTGGTAAAATTATCAACCTTGCGGGAGCTGGTGTAGGTGGCACTAAACCTTTGCCGCGGTTTAGTGGTTATTATACTTCGAAAGCGGCGATTGCTAGTTTAACTGAAAATTTGGCGTCTGAGTTGCAGACGGAAAATATTCAAGTGAACGCTATTGCGCCTGGAGGAGTTGCTTCAGACCTGAATTTAAATTTACTCAAATTAGATAAATCTATAGTGGGAGAAGAAATGTATCAAACTGCGAAAACCCTAAAAGAACAAGGTGGAACCCCTCCGGAACTCGCCGCAAAACTAGTAGCTTTCTTAGTTTCAAAAGGCGCTGATCACATAACCGGACGTTTATTAAGCGCAAAATGGGATCCAATTAAAGAATTGCAGAAATCTGATGCGTTTACTCAGAATTTATATCGCTTGCGTAGAATCGACAACAGGTCTTTTTTTGAAAAATGATTAAAATTGGTGTTTTGGGTTTGTGGCATCTTGGTTGTGTTTATAGCGCATGTTTGGCAAAACAAGGGTTTGAAGTGTGTGCTTTTGATTTAAATAAAAAAGTTGTCGATAATCTTAAAAATAACACCCCCCCTATTTTTGAACCAGGTTTGGAAGACTTAATCCAGAAACTAAACAGAAAAAATCTCAATTTTACTTCTTCTGCTTGCGAAGCTGTTCTGAACAGGGACTATGTATTTATAACCCTAGACACACCGGTAAACGATCGCGACATCGTCTCTTTACAATCGTTTAACTTATTAATAAAAGAAGTAGAAAAGTATATTCAACCTAAGACGATATTGGTTATCTCAAGTCAGGTTCCTATCGGTACATGCCGGGTTATTCAGAAGCAGTTAATGCGTAGCGGGAAGGATAACCACGTTCTCTATTTCCCAGAAAATTTGCGTCTAGGGCAAGCACTTGATGTATTTCTAAAACCAGACAGAATTGTCCTTGGTGGAAGCGAAAAAGCGCGTAAAAAGTTTTTGTCAGACTTCTCGTTTTTTAAATGCACAGTTTTAAAAATGAGTCTTGAATCTGCCGAAATGGCGAAGCATTCTCTCAATTCCTATCTTGCCTTAATGATTAGCTTCGCAAGCGAAGTAAGCGATCTTTGCGAAAGACTGGGGGCAAATGCGACTGACGTGATGAAAGCACTAAAAACAGATCAGAGAGTAAGCGTTTACGCACCTCTTAACCCAGGAATAGGGTTTGCTGGCGGAACTTTAGGAAGAGATTTGCAAACACTTAGAACAATTTCGAGAAAGATTAAATATTCGCCGAAACTAATTAGGGCTGCATATCAGGTAAATCAAGACAGGCTGCCGCGTTTTATTGATAAAATATCAAGGGTTGCTGGTTCTTTAAAAGGAAAAAAGGTGGGGTTACTTGGATTAACTTATAAACCTAATACCAATACCCTACGCCGCTCTCAGTCACTTGAGCTCGCAGGTTTATTAAAAGCGTTAGGAGCTAATGTCCGTGCGATTGACCCTGCTATTGACGGTTCCACGGCGGAAACAAAATCATTAAAGGTTTGCCAGAAAAATGACGAGTTTTTTAAAGGGTTAGATGTGATAATTTTAATGACGGGCTGGGAAGAGTTTAAAAAGTTAAAACCTGAGGTTTTTTCGTTGACCATGAAACAAAAAATAGTTTTTGACGCCCGAAATTTCTTAGACAAAGAACTTTGGGAAAAAGCTGGTTTTTTATATGAAGGTATTGGAGTGGGAGTTGGGGAGATTAAAGCACAGAAATAATTCCATTTTTGTAGTCATTGATTGTAAATTTTTTCGATTATATTTAATACCTCGATACTTTCTTTTCCTGAACTCAACAATTTTCGTGGATTTTTAATCGCCTGTTTAAAATTTACCCACTCAAGAGTCCATGAGTTGTCTGGCTCAGCAAAGTGATATATTTGTTCAATCGGTACTTTTCCGGGAACCCGTTTTCCGAAGATAAGTGTTTCTACGCCATAAGATCCACCCAAGCCGTTTATCTTGACGTAACCTTTTTGACCGTAGACTTCGAAAATAAACTCATTTTTCCATTGAACCCAGCTAGTGTGAAAACTTGCCGTGATGTCACCAAGTTCCAGTAAGACAAAAGCATTATCTTCAAGTGGTTGAATGGGCCAAAATTGCGTTGAAAGAGAAGAGTGAATTTTCGAAACTT
Source organism: Microgenomates group bacterium Gr01-1014_5 (assembly GCA_007376395.1). Lineage (GTDB taxonomy): Bacteria > Patescibacteriota > Microgenomatia > UBA8517 > UBA10165 > VMGE01. The sequence goes on from VMGE01000010.1 coordinate 7,900, forward strand.
TTTTTTGAGTAAACCAGAGGATCAGGTCTATGATATGGCAGCCTTGGTCAAGTAACTCCCCTCCACCTGAGAGTTTTTTTTGTGTACGCCACTCTTTTTCGTATCCAACCCTCCCGCCGTGACCATAACTGGCCTTGATAAATGTGAGCTTGCCGACCCTACCTTGTTTTATTAGTTGATTCGCCCTAAAGATTGCTGGGTGAAATCGATGGTTATAACCGGCTTTGTAGATTAATTTGTTTTTCTCTGCGGCCTGAATACACCTCTTTATCTCTGTTGTGCTTACTCCAAGCGGTTTTTCGCATAAAACGTGTTTTCCAGCCTTTAGTGCTGCCAGACTTAGAGGTGCGAGATATTTGTTTACAGTTGAAACTATAACTGCATCGATTTTAGGATTGTTAATAACTTTATGTGGATCAGGGAAATAATCACATCCGACAAATTCGCCTAAATTCTTAGCTTTTTCTTCGTTTATATCAGCTACGGCAAGTATCGAATCTGTTTTAGATTTAACAAACGCTTGGGCTCTTTTAAGCCCAATTATAGCTTGGGCTCGTTTATTCCCTATTAAACCAGTTCCGATGATACCAATATTCATAAGTTATTTTTTACTTTACGTATAATTCCGAGCTGCATCATTTTTCTAAAGGCTTCATCGGACCTGTCTTCAATTTGACCCAAACTCTCGATATATTCTCTATATTGCTGCATAGATTCTTTCAAGTTTACTTTGGGTTTCCATCCCAGCTTGCTAATCTTCTTAATGCTCGATACGGTGGATCTTGTGTCCCCAAGGCGGAATATTCCAGGAATGGATACTTCTAGTTTGCTTCCAAATACATTGAGCATGATTTTGGCAAATTCGACGTTGGTATAAGCTTTTCCGCCACCAACAAACAACACTTGATGATTTGCCTTATCGTTTTCTAGAGCAAGAACGTTAGCACGAGCCACATCAAAAACGCTGATGTAATCTCTTAGACCTAAACCGTCTTCAAATAAAATTGGTTGTTTATTATTTAGTATTCTTTGCGCAAAAATACGGGCTATTCCAGAGTAAGCATTATAAATTGAATTTCTGGGTCCTTGTACATAAGTGTAACGCATACAAACGGTTGGAATATCATACTTATTACCCAAAACACCGGCTAGCTGCTCAATGGTGTGTTTTGAGATACCATAGGTAGTAATTGGTCGGGCTATATCCTCAGTCATTAAAACGCTCTGTGCTTTCTTGTCACACCTGGGACATCTCAAGTCCCAAAGACCCCTCTCTAGCTGAGCTAAAGGACGTTGGTTTGCCCAAAACTCACCATGTTGTAAACATTTCCATTTTCCGTCTCCTGCCACTGCTTGGGACGAGGCAAAAACAATCTTATTAATGGGTAATTTATGCTGTAATATAAGTTCGAATATTAACGCAGAGCTCTCGGTATTAGTATGAATAAAATGCGAAAAATCCGGAAGATAGTCTTGATATGCTGCTAAATGGTAAACAGCATCAACTCCCGTTAGTCCTTTTAAGAGATCATTGGGATTTGCTACATCACCTTTGATAAATTCTGCTTCTTTAGAAACATACTTAGGTTTACCTTTGGGGTGGACCCGTTCTTGAAGGTTGTCTAAAACCTTAACTCGATACCCCTTTTTAAGAAGCAAATCAACAGTATGAGAACCGATAAAGCCTGCCCCTCCCGTAACAAGTACCTTTTTGTATTTCACAGTCATAATTCTATATAATCAATCTTGCGGATGCAAGATTTCATATGGCCACTTGCGCTTCGCACTATTTAATCGGCCATAATAGCTATATGCTTAGCAAATTAAGTAAAAGTTTATGGACTATCTTTACCGAATCTTTTGGGACAAGTTTTATTCACCCTCAATCTTTATTGCTTAGATTTCAACGCGTTGCGGTTGACGAGGCAAAAAAACACGCAAAAGGTAAACTTATCGATATTGGTTGTGGCCGCATGCCCTACAGGGGCGAGCTTGAGCCGTTAGTTGATTCATATACCGGAGTCGATCACCCAAGTGTTTCAAAACTTTACAAATCGGATATTAAACCAGATATTTTAGCAGACGCAAAAAAGCTCCCATTTAAGGATAAGGAATTTAATATCGCTTTGTTGTTTCAGGTGCTTGAGCACGTCGACTCACCAAGAGAAGTTATAAAAGAGGCAGCAAGAGTATTGAAGCCGAATGGCGCAATCGTTATCTCGGTACCCTTTCTTTATCCACTGCATGATATGCCGCACGACTGGGCAAGATATACAAGCTCTGCATTGAAGGGGATGCTGAATGAATCTGGGTTTGAGGTAACTAAGATTGTTGAACAAGGTGGATTTGTTGAATTTTGGCTTCAGCT
>VMGE01000007.1 GCA_007376395.1 Microgenomates group bacterium Gr01-1014_5
AATCCCGAAGCAAGTAACGGCAATCCAAGAGAACTGGTGCGGGTAATCAGGAAAAAGACAACGATAAGCCCTTCGATAAACACCACAGGCAAAACCGTTCCCTGCAGTAAAGCAAAAATAAATGAGAGTAAGATGAATAAACGCCTAGACATAATTAATACTTAGTGATAAAAAATACATGAGTTAGACCGCTTAAATCTATTGCAGTTTTAACTTCTGCTTGCTGCAGAGCAGAATTATTGCTGGCCAAAACTTTTGTAATAGATCCAAGCAAAAGTTCTCCCGGGAAGTTTACCTCTCCCGAAGTCAAAACCAAATCTCCTTCATTTATTGTTTCGCGCGACAAGACTTGTTCAAGAACAACTCTGCCGCCGCGGCCTTCCAAGATACCCGATGCCCTCTGGTCAAAGCTATTTTTATCACGTACGATTACCGGAATTTTACTATTAGTCTCGGTCGCGAGTATGGTCTTTATTTGATTGCCAACCCTCTCTTCTGTTTTGCCAACATACACTCCTGCCTTCTCTCTTTGTTTGTCTGCATTTGCGACAGCGGCAATCACCACAGTTCCAAAAGCTGGTTCTGTATTACTTGTCAGAAAAACAGCGTCTCCCACCCGAGAAATAACCTGAGCTGGGGTAAATTTCCAGCTTTTTGGAAGGCCAGAGTCTAATAACCTCCGCATTTGTTTGTTTTCGTCTTCTATGGCTTTGTAATTCGCCAAGCGGGAGAGAAGTTCCGCCTTTTCCGCGTTAAGTGTTACTATTTTCTCTTCTAAATTTTTTGTTTCACCCCAAGCAAAGAACGACTTAAAATTCTTCTTTGTTTCAATTAATTGCTTACGGGCAGGGTCAGAAATCTTTTGCCCGCTCGTGTGAATAAAACCTAGAAGCTGTCGGGAATCTAGAAACAAGAAAGTTCCGGCGATAAAGAAATATAAAACGAGAAGATATGTCTTACTCGAGTTAGTACGCATCTAAGCGTATTGTACCAAATATTACTTGCTGGCTGGGGTTTCTTCTGTATACCAATATTTTGGCAATTTTTCCCTCATGTCGGTCAAATACTTAACAAATTTTCTTTGTCTAATTCTGGCAGCAGCCAGCATCAATTTTTGCATCTCTCCTTCTTTTCGGTCTAAAACGACAAACGGCTTGTCTGTTTGCCGCATCAATTGTTTCAGACGTTCATCTGCCGCTTTTAAATCAGGATCCATGTTTTCCCACTCTTCGTCTTCAATTCTTGGCGGAACAGGAAGATAAGGAGGAGAAGCCCCTTGAGGAAGAACAAATTTTTCTACTCTTATGCGATGAATTGTTAATAGCCGCCGTCCGTCGTCATCATCGTTACAATAAACCAGCATCTCAGTAGCAACCGGGCGGCCTCTTTCGTCGTGGCGCTCCATATTTGCCTCAGCCAACATAAAGTATGATTCTGCAGGTTCAGAGCCAAGTGGGTTTGGCACAACTTTTGTAGTTAAAAATCCGAGGACAGGAAACAACTTGACGTCGTATAACTTTCCCGGGGTTTCCGAAGCGCCTTTAATCTCAGCCATTGCTACACCATATTAACACACGAGCCCTGGGTCAAGTGAAGTTTTTTCACTGTGCCCTGCGGCAATTCTAAAACTTTGTCATATTTTGGGTTCCAGACAAAAATTCTGTTTGGAGCAAGGTTTTGCCGCAGTTTTACTATTCTGTTATTTTTGTCTAACACTACAACATCAATCGGAAACGCAGATTACAAAAGGGGTTTATTATTGAGGTTTTACATATCCTTTGAAACCGCGCGGTTCTACGTAAAAAAAGATTGTATTGGATCCGGGGTCAATTCTGTACATTATCCTAGCGTCATCTCTTTTCATTTTTTTATATTTTTCTCCATTGACGAAATAACGGGGACGCAGATTATTAACCGTATCCGGGAGAAGAACTAAACTCTCTAATCCGCGAACAATACTATCTGCCTTATTTGCCAAACTAACTCCTTCCTTCGTCATAAGTGAGCGCAGGTCTTGCCAGCGCTCAGGAGTATTTTCTCCGATTGGAGCGCTTGTAACCGTCTCGTCTGCAGTTCTTGAGTTGTAACCTCCAGAGTTAAGACTTTCAAACATGCAGTTTAGTGCCCATTTAAAATTTTCCCTTGCCCACTTCTTTGTAAATTTGTAAAATTCATTTATCATGGCCTGGTACTTTTTCCGATCAACTTCCGGCATATCTGCAAACTTTATCCCATTCTCAGACTTGGCCACGTCAACTACCGCAAAGATTAAGTCTTGGTAAGTCACGCCAGGCTGGTCTACAAATTCAATTAAAAAGTCTAGTTCTTCTTTTTTGGCAACAAAAAAGTAAGGCCGTAAATCATGATAAAGCGCAGAATAAGCCTTTTTGTTTTCTATTTTTAGACGCTCCCAGGAAAAACCATCGGAGGGACGGCCGCACAATAGTTTAATCATTTGCACTATTCCTGAAAGATTAGCAGGGCGCACTAGACTGGCTTCTTTAAATTTATTATCAAACCAAAGAGCAATAAATTCGCGGCTTGTCATAATATCCCAGTTATTTTTAAGAGTGGCATCCGTATAATAATTGAGTGTGTCAAAATGAGCCCTCACCATTCTCTCGCTTCCTAACCGTCTGAGATCCTCCTTTGTTAATCCTTCGGTAGCTATTTGGGTCAAAGGCGCAGCCACATCTAGATACATCAAAAAAGTAGGAAAATCTCTAATTTCTAACGGAAGTTTGGCCATCAATTCGCGTCGCCATTTTGAAACTTTCTCTTCCTTTTCAATATGGCGATCCCTGAGAGCTGTTAATTGACGATCGATTTCTTTAGCATATTCTCCAAGCTGTTCCTTTTGTTCTCTGTCTTCTGCAAGTTCTTTCTCTACAATCTCTGTGTTTGGTATGATACCTGCGGCGAGCCAATCCGGTACCTCTGAAGAAATTCTTATCATGTCGACCTCAGGCCCGCCCGGACGAATTCCATATCGTTGTGCCCCGTGTACATATGAAACAAATCCTGTATGTTGTCTTACAAAGTCGATCCATTGCCCTTTATTTCCGGAAAACCATGAGGGTTGAGAAATTTTTCCAATTTCTTTATCAAAAACTTTATTGAAGATTCCTTTCACAGCTGGCTGGTGAGCTATATCTGCACCCGGGAAACCTAAATTACTTCTGCCAAGCTCTTTTTGGGCTTTTAATTGAACCTCAAAACAAAAGTTAAAAAAATCTAAAACTTCTTCAGGTTTTGCACCAAGTTTTGACAGTTCTTCTTGTATTTTAAGGTAAGTCTCAGAAAAAACAATTGACTCACCAAGAGCGCTATATCTGTTATGAATATCACGACCAATCTCTTTAAGCCGTTCGGCTTTTTCAAGAGAATTATTGGCAAATCCATCAAGAGCTTGTTTTGAACGAATTATTGCAGCTTTCAAGCCATATATAAATTGTCTTTTTGAAGCAACTTCTTCAAACCGTGCCCCGCGGTAGTCAAATAGGTCAAGCTCAGTGGGTCTTGGAAATTCTCGTCCCTCACGTGTTTGAAGTTCTGAAACCATACTTCTATTATATCACCTTATAGGCTGTTTTGGCTTCAACTTACCTCAACCCTCCAGTGACACGGACTTTGGCAAGAAGGCGGGGATTTTCTAAAACCTTTGCAGTTCCCCGGGTTACGGCAGTTAATGGGTCGTCAGCAATCCAAACCGGAATCCCGACCTGCTCGGCCATAAATTGGTCTATGCCCCGAATCAATGACCCGCCCCCGGCAAGCAAGATTCCCCTTTCCATAATGTCTGATACAAGCTCGGGTGGAGACTCTTCCAAAGTTTCACTGACTCTTGCCGTAATTTGTTGAATTACCGGAGAAAGCGCTTCCCGGATTTCTAAAGAGGTAATCTTGATCGATTTTGGCAAACCTGTTTCTAAATCTCTACCACGCACGACCGTTACCAGCTCTGGTTTTCTGGGCAAGGCACTGCCTATATTATGCTTTAACTCTTCCGCGGTTCCCTGGCCGATTAACAATGAATAACGCATGCGAAGATAAGCAATTATCGCCTCATCCATCTCGTCTCCGGCAATGCGTAAACCCCGGTTTAACACAATGCCGCCCAAAGAAATCACCGCGATCTCGGTCGTACCGCCGCCAATATCAACCACAAAAATTCCCCCCGGTTCCTCGACACTCATCCCGGCTCCAATCGCCGCAGCCATTGGCTCTTCAATTAAATATGCTTGCCGCGCTCCCGCTGAGAGAGCGGCTTCTTGTACAGCGCGGCGTTCAACCTCGGTTACGTCGGACGGGATACCAACAATAATCCGCGGCCTTGGAATTTTAGGAAAACCAACCCGTTTTGTACCCCCCGGTCTCTCGTGTACTTCACGGATAAAATGCGTCAACATTGAAGTCGTCGCGTCAAAATCGGCAATTACGCCGTCTTTTAAGGGTCTAACTGTTTCAATCGTTTGCGGAGTACGCCCTTCCATGCGCTTTGCTTGTCTGCCGACTGCCAAAATCTCTTTTGTTTTTTTGTGCCGGGCGATAATTGAAGGCTCGCGGATTACAATTCCCTTGCCGCGCACATATACAAGGGTATTTGCCGTCCCCAAATCTATACCTATATCGTGAGTAAAAAGAGAGAGGAAACTGTTTAACATGTGAACTTTGAGGGTAGCGGCGCAAACCCTAGGCAAGTATAACACGCGTGATATGATATCAGTATGGGACATATTTTACTCTGGGCAGAAAGGACTATTAAGGTAAGTTTTTACGTTCTCTTTTTCATCACTCCATTTATCTTCAACCCTGGAAATTCTGAATTATTTGAGCTTCCTAAAATGTATTTTATCTACTTTTGTACGATTATTATTCTTACTGCATGGCTGACAAGGTCTGTACTAACTGAAACGTTCATCTTCAAAAGGACTTTTCTTGACATCCCGCTTTTACTTTTTTTCGGTTCACAGCTTATTGCCGCCTATTTTTCAATCGACCAGCATACTTCAATCTTCGGCTACTATTCGCGAATTAACGGCGGCCTCTTATCTCTAACCTCTTATCTCTTGTTATATTGGGCATATGTTTCAAACATGGAGATACGCAACACCCTATATGCCATACGCTGTCTTTTAATCTCGGCAAGTTTAATTGCCGGATGGGGAATTTTAGAACACTTTGGGATAAGCCCAAGCTGTTATCTTCTTAAAGAAGAATTGAACGCTAACTGCTGGGTGCAAGACGTCCAAGCCAGAGTTTTTGCCACGCTTGGGCAACCCAACTGGATGGCCGCTTACTTAGTTGCTGTATTACCGCTCTCGTTAATAACAAGTGAGAAGTTAAAAGTAACAAGTTTCAAAACAGTAAGCTTGTCTCAACTTATTACCTGTTACTTATTACCTGTTACTTTGCTTTTAGCAACTCTTTTTACCAAATCAAGGTCAGGACTTCTCGGACTAGGAGCGGCAATTGCTGTATATATATTTTTTCTTTTACCGCAAAAGCTTGTGTTTCGACTCTCTTACCTATTGGTTATTCTTATCTCAGCAATCTTCTTTTGGCACTATAATTTCGCCGATTGCTTTGACTTAAACCCCAATCAACTAACAACCTCGGGCGGAACCGAATCCTGTAAAATCAGAACTATTGTCTGGAAAGGGGCGTTAGACATTTGGAGAAATAATCCTGTCTTCGGCACTGGCCCTGAAACTTTTGCTTATTCTTACTACAACTACCGGCCGATAGAGCACAATAACACTTCCGAATGGGAACTTTTATATAATAAAGCACATAACGAATACTTAAATTACGCCGCTAATACAGGAACGTTTGGCGTTGTGTCGTATGTTGTGTTAATTGTCTTCTCCGTGCTCACTATCCTACAAGTTAAAAATAAAAACTCAAAAATTAAAAGTGCAAGTCAAAAGTCAAAATTTGCAAACTTTTCAATTTTTAATTGTAATTTTGAATTTTGCATTTTGAATTTTTCATTACTTGCTGGCTACGCCAGCATTCTTGTTACTAATTTTTTCGGCTTCTCCACCGCAACGGTAAGTCTACTCTTTTTCCTTTTTCCAGCGATGGCTGTGTCGCTTACAGCGACAGAAAATAGCGTGCAGAAAATGGCGTACAGGAAACAGCTAACTCTTAAATCTGGAATTTTGCTAGCCTTTATACTATTCGCTGTGAGCTATACGCTTTTTGCTACTTATCGCTACTGGCACGCAGACACGCTTTACAACAAGGCCGATAAATATGGTAAAAAAGGTCTTTACCAAGAAGCCGCAAAAGAGATGAAAAACGCTCTGTTTATAAGAAGTAATGAGCCGCTCTATTATAACGAGCTGGCTGAATTAGTAAGCTTTTTGGCTATTTCCCAGCGCGAACTTGGTCAAACATCAGCGTCCCTTAATCTTGCAAAACTGGCAATCGATTCTTCAGCCGTCGCAGTGCAAATTTCTCCTTACAATATAAATTTTTTGAAAAACCAATCACTTGTCTTTGCGCGTCTTTCTTTAATCGATCCGGCATATATAAATCAGGCAATCCCTCCGCTGGAAGAGGCGGTTAGGCTCGCGCCGACTGAGCCAAAAATCCATTACAACCTAGGTGTTTTGTATGAACGCAAGGGAGAAAAACATAAAGCAGAAGCGTTGTTTAAAAAGGCTCTGGATTTAAAACCAGATTACCAAGATCCGAAAGAAGCCATTCAAGAGCTTCAAATTAAATAATCCTCGGTGTACAATACTCGCATGGTTAGAAAAATTTTAACTGCTCAAGATCCGCGCTTAAGACATAAATCAAAGCCGGTAATAAAAATAGACAAAAAAATTCTTAAGCTCCTTGAAGATATGCACGACACTTTAAGGATACAAAAAGATCCGGAAGGGGTCGGACTCGCCGCTCCGCAAATAGGAGAATTTTATCAAATCTTTTTAATGCGAGACGAAAATAAGATCGCTCCTGTTTTTAATCCAAAGATAATTAAATTATCCAAAAAAAACAACGACCCTATAAAAAATCAAAATGATGAGTACATAATGGAGGGCTGTCTTTCTCTTCCTCATTATTATGGCCCGGTACAAAGGTCTTGGACTGTTGAATTGGAATACCAGAAACCAAAACTGGAAAACGGAGAGTGGATACTGGAAAATAAACACGAAGTGATAGAAGGTTTTGCCGCTCAAATTATTCAGCACGAGGTCGACCATTTAAACGGAAAAATCTTTGTCGACAAACTCTTTGAACAAAACCGCCAGCTTTTTCAGCTGAAAAATAATGCATGGATCGAAGTAGACCTCCCGTAAAAAAATATGTCTAAAGTAATATTCTTCGGAACGCCAAACTACGTGATACCCGTGCTGGAGGCGTTAAAAAAAACCGGACACGACATTGTTGCCGTTGTTACCCAACCTCCCAAACCAGTAGGGAGAAGAAAAATCCTCACTCCCTCCCCTGTTGAAATTTGGGCAAAAAAAAACGGAGTTAAAGTATTAAACAAACACAGAGATTTAAATGAACTTTCGCCTGAAGTTGGAGTATTGGCGTCCTACGGAAAAATTGTTACCAAAGAGGTTTTAGATATTTTTCCAAAGGGAATAATTAATATTCACCCCTCTTTACTTCCTAAATGGCGCGGCGCCTGCCCTGTCCAGGAGCAAATTTTAGCAGGAGAGAAAAATTTGGGAATATCTCTAATGGTCGTGGATGAGCAAATGGATCACGGCCCAATTTTAGAGCAACAAGTGGTAGAGATAGGCAGTAGCGATACTCAGCAATCGCTCCTTGTTAAAGGATTTAAAATAGGTGCCCAGATGCTGGTCAAAATTCTACCACTCTACGTAGAACGGAGAATTATTCCAAATGAACAGGATCACTCAAAAGCAACTTATACCTATAAAACCATGGAGTCGAAAAACAAGGCTTATTTCGACATTGACAATCCGCCAAACGCCGCGCAGTTAGATCAAATGATTAGAGCCTTTTATCCTTGGCCAATTGCTTGGACAATTTGGAAACGTGATACGACACACGGTAAACGTGACACGATAATAAAGTTCTTTCCGGGGAAAAAAATTCAAATCGAGGGAAAAAATCCTGTTAATTACGAAGAGTTTCTACAGGCTTATCCTGATTTCCCCTTGAAAGTTGGGTAACAACCATTTGTACTAATCTTGGATTTTCATTATTTATTCTTTTGAGATATGCTCGCTCTTCCGGAGTAGTTTCACCGTTTTTAAAGTGTCCTAGTGCCCTTTCTATCTGAAAAACAACTCTTTCAAAGACCTCTTGCTCTCCCCCGGATTGCCTCCTTTCTGACCTTAACACTTTTTTACTAACACCAAATATTCGTCTCTCCCCATCGGATATCCTGTGTGTTGTGGCTTGATTTGAGGAATGCTTAGGCCAAAAGCTTCCTTGCATTATCTGACGGTAAGTCTCTGCCTTGCTTGACATAAAATGTTATTAGTACCAGAATTATATCTGGCTGACAGATGAAGCTTGAACTGAAATAATAGGTTTTTCACTTTTTCTTAAAGCACGAAGACAATTAGAACAAAACTTAGCACGAACCTTTTTGCCTTTGACGCTAATCCAGTGGACATGTAAATTTGCCATAAATTTGCGGTGTGTTCTAATTTTGGAATGCGAAACACGATTCCCTCGTTGGGCGCGTTTTTTGCAGTTGTGACAAACTAATGCCATTTCGGGTATAATTTTAACATATATGTTCGATCTTAGCCAGCCGGCGTTTCTTTTCCAAATTATTGCATTTTTACTTGCTCTAACCTTCCACGAGTTTGCACACGCTCTTGCGGCAGACCGCTTAGGCGACCCAACTCCACGGGTTCAGGGAAGATTAACCCTTAATCCAATTGCCCACATTGATCTTTTTGGAACGATTCTTCTACCGCTCTTTTTGCTTTTAACTCGCGCACCGATTCTTTTTGGTTGGGCAAAGCCAGTAATGTTTGACCCTTATAATTTGGCAAATCCCAGACGGGACGCGGCCATAATCTCTTTTGCCGGACCTCTGGCCAACTTAATATTAGCCGCCGTGTCTGCTATTCTTTTGAACACTACTTTATTCTACGGCCTTGGTCAATTCCAGGAAGTTGGAGGCGGATTGCTTTCTGAATTCTTATACCAGTTTGTAATTCTTAATGTTGTTTTGGCAATCTTTAATCTTGTTCCGATTCACCCTCTTGACGGCGGAAAAATCCTGGTTGGGCTTTTGCCTGAAGATGTCGCGGATCAATGGGACAGGATTTTACGTCAATATGGGACTTTTATCCTCCTTTTTCTAATTTTTCCTATTTTTGGCGGACAAGCCATCGTCTGGAGTATAATTGGGCCGACAATTAGCTTCATTTTAGGCATGCTTCTGCCTGGCGGCTTAATTTAACCCCGATCACGTCAAGGTTGACCCTTTTCACACTTGCTCCTGTGAGGTAGAATATAAATGCCCTACCGATAGGATCAAAATCCGGAAAATTTTTCCTTACTAAGATTTTTCTCGGGAGGATAAGTTCTTTAAGCCCGTGGGTTTAGAGACAGTCCACCCACTTTAATGTGAGCGGGGAAAATCTTTCCGGAACCCTTTAGGTAGGGTTTTTTTATCTTACCAGCTTCAAATTACCTTCAATTCTTGGTATAATACAAATACGGGAAGCCCCCTTAGCTTAACGGCAGAGCAGTGGTTTTGTAAACCTCAGACATCAGTTCAATTCTGATAGGGGGCTCCGAGCTTAGCTCGGATTCAGTCACGCTTAGCGTGACTCCAGGCTGGCGTACCCAAGTGGCCAACGGGGCTTGACTGTAAATCAAGTGGCAATTGCCTACGAAGGTTCGAACCCTTCCGCCAGCACTTTTAAACGCCTAGATGGCTCAGTGGTAGAGCACGTTCTTGGTAAGAACGGGGTCGCGGGTTCGATTCCCGCTCTAGGCTCAAATTTGCTATAATAAAATACTTATGCCTGCCAAAAATAAAACTCGTATTACAAAAATCCGCTTCTTAAAAAGATTAAGAGACTCCCATAATTCTCCTATCCACAAGCTCTTTGCGCTAATTGCTCTCATAGTTGTTTGGTGGGGTATTTGGACAATCCTTGATATTTTCTTCCTCGATAACCAACGTTTATTAAGTGCAATAATAGCAATAGCGATTGCATTGGTTTTTCTCTTGTTGGACGACTTCCACCTCAAAGAATTGGAATAAACTTCTCTTTGAAGCTCGTTTTTGTTATACTACTAAACATGGCTAAAAAAGGTGCAAGACAATTAATCGGTCTTATTTGTGCTGAGTGTAAATCTCAAAATTATGTTTCCGAAAAAAACAAGACTAATACCGTCGGAAAATTAGCTTTCTCAAAATATTGCAAAAGGTGCCGCAAGCATACGAAACACAACGAAACACTAAAATTAAAATAGTCACTTGTTTTCACTGTACAATATATTAATATATCGTACATCATGCCTCATTTATCAAAACGAAAACTAAATCCACAAGTAGAAATTGAACTCATTGACTCACTTGAATATATCCTGTCGCACTCTAAGCCCGACGAATTGAAGAAGATCCTCTCCTCGCTCTTATCCAAGACAGAAAGATTAATGATGGCAAAAAGACTCGGAGTAGTATTGATGATTCAGGAGCAAGTATCTGCAACAGAAATTGATAATATTCTCAAAGTAACAAGGTCAACAATAGAAAAGATTGAAATGAAGTTGGAGACAAAGTTGGACGGATTTCTGATCGCTCTTAAAAAACTTGGGCAGAGAAAAACTGAAATTAAACTCAAAACCCTTCTTTTGGGTTTGACAAAATATGCTGTCGAATCTGCTTTGGGAAAAACCCCGACAAAATTACCAGGAACCTGAGCCCGTTGTGTACGATATATTAATATATCGTACATTAGAAATTGGGTTCATTTTCAGGTATAATAGAAGCGTTCAGGGATGTCGTTCAGTGGTAGGACACCGGTCTCCAAAACCGGTAACGAGTGTTCGATTCACTCCACCCCTGCAAGTCCGAACGCACTTCGGGTTGAAGTAGTATATCGAAGGGCTTTCTGAAGCTAAACTCCAAGTTTTTATCCCTCAAAAGTAGGTTCCAACCGACACTTCTTATCAAATCTCGTTTTTTCTCATTATTCCCCTTCTCCATAATCTCTCGTGCCTGAAAAGCCGTTTCAAAGAAATTTTCAGCACGTTCCAACCAAGAATCTAAAGTTCCTTCTCTGTCGTTTGTCTTTTCTTCCAACTCCATTTTTTCTTCTATAAGTTTTTTCTTGTTATCAGCGTATTCTTCTTCTGTGATTCTTTCGTCTAGCCTCATATTTAGTAAAACTCCCAGTCTCTTGTCAACCTTAGTCTTTTGCTCTTCTAAACGCTTCCTTGTACTAATACTTTCTTCAATTTCTTGACCGTGTTTTGCTTTTAAAAGCTCTACGCCAAGTTCCCAAACTTCCTTATCAATCGTTATTCGAGACAAATTATTAAATAGCATTCCTTCTAACTCTTGTTCAGTTACTCCAGGCTCTTTACAAACTCCCCTTCGCCTGGTGCAACGATAATAAGTGTAGCTTGCGTCTCTATTAGTTCGAGCGTAATGTTTTTCCTTTGTCTCTGCGGTTATGTAGCACCCACAGGGACACTTTATTAAGCCTTTGTAGGCATGAATCCAACTTTGCTTTCTAGGCACGCCTTTGCCCTTTAAAACAAGCTGAACTTGGTCAAATAATTCCTTACTTATCAATGGCTCATAACTTCCTTGGTGAAACTCGCCTCCGTGTTGAAATAAACCATAATACAAAGGTCTGGTTAACAATTTATACATTGCGCTTTTAGGAATATTTATACCTGTTTTAGTTTTCAAACCCCATTCAACCGATTTTCTACATATCTCTAAAACCGAGGAGTTACCTTTTGCGTATTCTTCAAACAATCTTTTCACCAAAGAAGCAGTTTCAGGGTTAGGGGCAATATTTCTTGAATTTCCAGCTTTTACGTTTATATATCCCAAAGGTGAAGCTCCAACATATTCGCCTCTTGCACATTTCTGCCTATTCCCTCTTTTAACATTTGCACTAATTTGTCTTGAAAGGTCGTTTGACATTCCAAAATGCAAATAAAGCATTACCCTGTTGTCTTCCTGTTTAAATAATTCATAAGGGGTTCTTATTTCTTTTAAGAAGCCGTCATCAATTGCTTGTATAACTCTACCACCGTCTCTTGCGTTCCTTGCAAGCCTATCAACTTTCCAACACAAAATGCCGTCTGCAAGTTTCTGCTCATACATTACCATTAGCTTTTCAAATATAGGCCTGCCTGGTTTATATGCGCTCTGCGATTCTTCTAAAATGTCTATTACGCTTAAATTGTTTCTTTGAGCATATTCTTGTAACTCCCTCTTTTGTGCCTCAATTGAGAGTGCCTGACGGTCTTCACTTTCACTACTCTTGCGACAATAAATTATGTATCTCATAAACTAATTGTATTCCTTTTTTACAACAGTCTCCATAAATGCTAGCAAATTTTGCATTATCTCTTCTGCTTCTTGGTTAGATATCTCTCGACCGTATTTTTTACCAAAAACTAGTTTGGTTTTATTTATCAACGCTGTTTGTTTATAAGATGAATTTATCATTCCATGTTTTGGTGTTTGTGAATACCATTGGTACTTCTAAAAGATTTTCTCTTCTTTCGAAACCTGAGATCGTAAGTGAAATATGCTGAAGGGTTAGTTCGTATTGCTCCACGTAAGTATTCTTTTTCTGTCTGTAGAAATGCCCAATTTAAAGCTCTTGGCGTATAAGTCTGAGCAATCCATAACCAATGCCCATCTTTGCTAGCCCAAGGTTTAAAAAGTTCTTCTAAGAATGCGGAGACTTGGATTGGCGGGGTATCTGATGTACATTGTTTTAATAGGGAAATAACTTTGGATTTATCCCAACTTAACTCTGAATTAACTCCGTTTTTATAGGCACCATTAACACTTCCATTAACACTAACACTTCCCCATTCCTTCTCTGATTCTTCTTTTATGTTTTCCCATATCCATTGTTGGTCATCTAAAGATAACGCAGACGATTCGCAAAACCATTGAGGTCTGTTATTATTTTTCGGTTCCATAAGTTCTGTTTAAAGCTTCCTCTACTAGGCTTTTAAGACTTTTTTTGGAGCTTGCACGAAGCAGTTGAAGCACTTTCCACCACCCGGTATCGATTCGAACCTGGAATGACATTTTTTTGTCGACATTCTCTTTGTTCTCATGCATCTTTTTGTTAGTCATTATTATTTTTTAGGCACAAAAAAACCGCCTGCATTTCTTTGCAGCCGGTTCTCGCTTACAAGGCTAAACTCTGACTAACTCGTATTGTAACACAAAGTCGATTTGTCTACAATAAAATAATCGCATGTAGTTTTCAATTCGGGACTCCAAGGAATATAATTGCTCATGTCCAAGAAAAAGTTATCATCAGAATCTCAAGAAAATAAATTTACCCTTGCTTCTGTATTTAATTCAATTAAATACCTGTTTATTTTAATTCTTTTAATCCTTATTGGTTTTGTAAGTTCAGATATAATTAACAAAGAAAAGTCGCAACAAAACCAGTCATCATCGGTGACAACAACTGCACCAATAGGTATTGTTTCGCCATCTCTAGAACCTACCTCTCAAATAGACTCCCCCTCAAATAAAATTACAAAAAAGGAAGCCGATCCTATTGTGAATTGCGGACCAGGATCAACATCGAAACAATATGTTAAAGACAGAAGTAGTAATTGTCCTAATTATGTAGATTGCGGTTTAAATAATAATTCTGTTTACACCATGATGCTTAAAACTGAGTGTGCAAAAAAGCATGCTGAAGAAAATTCAGCAAAACAACCTTCTCGCACCGCATCTAATCTTGTTACTTGTGTTGGGAGTGGTGGAAAAGTTTATAAGTTACCACCTGAATACTGTGATAGAGTTGTTCAACTAAGATTATTGGTGGAACAATCTAAGATTTCTACTCAACAGTCAATAGATAATTTAAAAAGGATTGTTGAAGACGGTCAAGCAGCCAACCAGCGCATGCTAGACGAAGTAAAATCTTATCCTACCCCAACTCCTCTACCTAATAATTTGTTTGGGGATTGGAAACCCACACCGTTTGAGCCCCCAAAACAGAAATGCTATACAACCTGGGAAGAATACTGTATAGCGCATCCAACTGCCTGTAATGCCCCAATATATGGAGATGTTACTTTGGGCTCTCCACCTTGTGATTAAATAAGTTTCTTATAATCCCTTTCCGTGAAGGCAATAATCATAATGGATTTTCATTTTATCCCTAATGGTCTCACCAACATCACCATCGATAAAACCATCATTAATCACATCCCCTGTTCTGTCAGGATCGGCATCAGCCTTTTGAAAAGATTCTGAATAGAATTGACCTGTGCTTTTGGTGCAATCCTGTTTAGCCCAAGAAGGTCGAAGTTGAAACCAATAAAACAATCCAGCAACCAGAAACAAAATAATTATTAAATACCTATGTTTAATTAGGATTTTCTGCACTGACTAAATTATATAATATTTATACATTTGTTTTACTAATCTTTTCTTCTATTTCATCTAACCTTTTAACAACATTTGATGCGTCATAAGCATCTAACCAGCACCTTGTTAAAAATCCCATGGAGCTTCCCACAGGCACGGGCACACCTTCAGACCAAACGGCATTAATCACTTTACCTAAGAACCTTTTAACATCTTCTGGTGTCTCTAGCTTAATAGTTGATCCGTAGAAGCCCTGTAAAGCTCTATTGCGACCACCTTTAATGCTAGCTACCATTTTAGCTTCATTGTTTGCAGGATCATGCCTGAAACAATAATCCTTACCTCTTTGTGTATGGGCTTTGCAAGGGTTACTGTTAGATAGAGTTTGTTTGCAACTTGTTGGCATGAGTTATTTAGTTGACCGCATGCCTAGTATTGGAGGCTGCAACCCTGTTTTTCTAGTAATTTCCAGTAATTCTGGTATTTCCTGCTCCTCTAAAATTGGTACACTTGTGCAATTCAAACCAGTCATAAATCTAATTACATTAGATGTCTTACATTCTGCACAAATTCCATGTTGGTATTTTTTGCATTTACCCAGTTTATGCTCCTCTGTACACATACAAGGATCTTCACCGCAAAAGCAAAACCACATAACCTCATCCTTATTTATAATGCTAACTTTCTTTTCAATATTTCTTAACCTAGTTGATGTATTCATAACTTAGTTGTAGGGGGTACCCAGATTTCCACCATTTTCCAACAATTTTGAAGCTACAAGTTTTTGTCTGATAGTTGGCAATTCAGATATTATCTCATAAGCATCAATGTTATAATTTGCCTTTGTCAGTATGAGCAGTTTTGTATATGAATTTTGACACAACATTAGATTATAATTTCCAAAAATACCCGTGGTTTTCCCCACATCTTGTTGTGATAGCAACTAATAGGCTGGCTAAATTATACGGGAGCAACATTGAAAACAAGCGAGAGTTCAAACTTGCCAGAGAAATGTTTATCGGAGCAGTTGCACTATTGGGTGCCTATGAATTACATATCGACAACAAATACATTATGCAGCCAAATTTACAAAGTGCTTCGCCTGATGTAGTTGCAGTTAAACAAACAGAAGCTCCTCCTTCACCTTTGTTATTAGAGGTAACCCAATTGGAAATAGTAGATATGAACGACTATTCGGATGTTTCAGATGTCGTCGAATTTTTAAAAAAGACAAAACTTTCTAAAAAAAAGAGTTATGACAACAAAACACTAATCGTTTGCGTGATAAATAAGCGAATACAAATAAATAGATTGAAAATTTCCGAAGAATTAGAGAAAGTTAAGCCTAAATCAACCATCTACGTTTTAGGCAAGATTCGAGGAGATAATGATAAATGGGCAATCTTTTCCCCATATCCTGACCCAACGAAGTTTGCAATTTACAGCGTCTCAGAAACAATGAAGAAATATAATATACCCACCCCTTTGAGGTTGCATAAAGGTACAGCAAGGAAAATATCTTACGAAAAAACTCATCCAGAGGTAACCACAATCTACGACATATTTAACCTTAAAGAGTCAGACCTGGAAAAATATCGGAGAACCAGCTAGTGAATTTATATAATGTTAACTAGCATAAAACACACTGTTTGCCCGATAATAAGTTCCAACACTGTATACTAAGGCCTGCTAACGTAGTTAATGTACTCTACAAGTCCATGGTAAAATTGTTCTATGCCTGAAGTCCCCGATTCTCTTGATTCTGCAGAAATGGCTAGGTCATTTGCAGAAAGAATTTTCTCTAAATATCCCAACACGACTGAGTCTCTCAAATGGTTAAAGGAAAATGGGGCAGAATTTATAACCCGGGTTGTAGACTTTAACGCTGTTGTCGCCAAATTAAATGAGGTTATTGAAAATCCCAGTTCGGTAAATGAGCAGTATAGGGGTGAGATTGACCAATTGGTTAGTGTTGCGGGTGGACATATCCCCATGCTTCAAGAAGCTGAATTTGAAACCAATGAAAAATTTCGTCATTCTCCTGCTCTTAAAGCCTTCTTCCAAGGCAAAAGGGAGTTTGGATGGGCTGATGAAGAATACGACCCTAATAGACCTGCCAGATCAGCAATGGGTATATTTCTAGAGGGATACGGGAGATACGTTGGCCTGCGACTAACAAAGGAGCCTGAACAGGTTGCAAAAATCCAAAAAGCGTTCGTTTATGCATTTGAAGCTGTTCTTTTAGCAGAACATCCAAATTCTGAACTACTTGGAGATATCAGAGAATGGATCAAGGGAGATGCCGACAAGTTTTCTGAACCCATCCGCCAGTTATTGAAATAGATTCCAACATAGTTTACCAGGACCTGCTTTTCTGCCCTATAGTTGACATACCTTCTTTTTAATGTTAGTATTTTCCAATATGCTACGTGCGGAAAGAAATTTTGTTGTTCCTGAAGAGCTTGCAACTAGTGTGTATAGAGGTATACATACAGGCAGTGGAGTTGGTAGATCGTGGGAGCGCGAACTTAGAGAAGCTCTTAAAGAACATTTAGGTCTTGGACTTACGGCAACTACTTCTCCCGAATACACAGTAATAGGTGTTCTGCTTATTAGTTACATAACATCTTCAACACATTTAATTGGAATGTTGGAGGGGAGAAATCCTGAAGTTGTTCAGACACAAGTTCGTGAATATCTTCAGTTCAATCCATTAGAGACTCCCCAAGAAACAGTTGAAAGATTGTTAAATATTGCTATAGATAATAGTCAGAGGATTAATTCTCGTTAAAAACTACGGGTGCATGATCCGGTTACTGTAATAAGTCCCGGTGCGGTTTACCAAACCCTGCTTAACCTTGAATGGTATACTTTCTTCTGTGAATAATTTATACAAAAATTCTAAATTTTTAACCCAAGCTGAGTTTGAAAAAATTGAAACAGCACTCGAAAGGGCTTGGGGCAGAGATACAACTTATCCTGATACAAAAGACTCCTGGTCTGAAGAAAATAAAGCTTATGGCCAATGCGCCGTCACTTCATTAATTGTCAACGACCTATATGGCGGAAAAATGATTTATGACAAAAATAACTTCCATATTTGGAACGAACTTCCTGACGGATCACAACAAGACTTCTCAAGAAAACAATTTTTGGATGAAAGAAATTTTGTGATTTATAAATACAAAACAAAAGAAGACGTGCTGTTTGATGAAACCGGGACAAGGACACAAATCAGTGATAGATATAAACTTCTTAAGAAAAAATTTCAGGAAGAATATAAAACTCGTTTCAAAACTCACGCGCTAGCTTCGCTAACTTGTGTAAGGTGAGTTGAGAGAACCTGTTTTGAAACAGGTTCATAGTAAGTTGACTTATATCCTAGAGTAATGTAGACTACCTACTCTAGCTATTATGATAACTGAAATTAGAAACGTTCAAGAGGATTATTTTATCAGAAGTAAAGAGGGCTTTGACCTTGCTTCTCCTCGAACACAACGCGCCTTGGAAGTTATGTGGAAACTGGCTTCTATTCCAGTGCCTCAAACTCCTCAGTTGAGTGGCGAAATAGACATTAAAGACTTATTCACGGATTCGTCACTTATAGTTGACTTAGAAATATTAGAACAAGCTGGTCTTGTCACTCAAGACGCCGCACACCGAAGAAGAAAACGACTGGTCGAAGGGTTGGGTAAGGTTTTACACCCAGAGGGCACAGAAAATACTATTTTGATAGAACGTCTTCCCAAAGAACAAGGTTTGGGGTTTATTCTAACTGCAAGATTTCTCGAAGTTGAAGATACTAACCAACTGAATTCTTCGGGCGTAGAAAGGCTTGATCACATCAAATGCGACAAAATGACTTTAATACTGATAGATAAAAAATATACCGTGTCTTTACAGCAAATAATTCTCGACCCGCGTTCACATCGCTATATCCACGGGACGGACAGAACATGGGTACCATTAGATTCAGTCGAACCTGAATATAAAGATAAAAAAATTACATCAAAAGATATTAATATTATGTTGACTCTTTTAGCTGAAGGTCTTTTTTCGGGTTCTGTAGTTGGCAAAGCGCGGTCAATTCGGCTAGCATAACACTCATCAGGCAACTGTCATTAACCTGTCCATACTTCTTTCAAATTTATGCACCTCAGCCTCCCCAACTTTCTTCGATACTTTATTCCTCTCAAGAGCATAATGACTATTAAAAAATCCCAGTAAGGCCACCCTTGCGTCATTTGTTTTTTGCGGGAAGTCCCGTAATGCCTTCGTGTTATCAACTCCAACAAGCTGAATTGCCGAGATCAAACACAAACGCAACCCTGCCAGTGTTTCAACTTCCGGGGTTACTCTTAAGCCTTGAATCCAATATTTATTCAACACTGCCCTGCTTGCCTGAACCACCTCACTTTCTATGATGACATATCTTTTTACTGGAACCGCAACAGGCCAAGTGCTATTAGAGGAATCCATAATAAATGAAGGGTTTTGGAGGAGAAGTTCTTGAGCCTTTGTAACAAAAAGTAAACAGGCTCCTTCAATTCGTCCCATTCGTCGTGTGTGGTCTACTCTTAGACCTTGTAAATAGTACTCAGCAGAGGGAAAAGCCGGAAAACCTTTGAGGGTTACTCTTTCAGCTACGGCCATTTAAAAGCATTCTACCAGACTCTTGCTCTAAGTGCTATACTTGAGGAAAGGAGGCGATACATGGATGGTTGTAGTCAAACCAAAACCAGGAGAATCACAAGACAAAATGATTTTACGCTTTCGCAAGAAAGTTGTTTCTTCGGGCTTATTGCTTGAACTTCGGGATCGCGAGAGGCATAAAACTGCCTCAGAACGTCGAAAACTTAAAAAATACGACATCATACACCAGCGCGAATTGGAGAAAAAGCGCGAGGCTGTATAGAGATACAGTTAATCGAGCTGTAGATTTTTGAGAAATTCGCGGAAGTTCGCGCCCGCCTCATGCTTTAGGTAAAAAACGGGTTCCGAAGCCGGCAACAGGAATTACGGCCTTACGCACCTTTGACATTGTCTTTCAGTATATAGGTGTGATATAATACTTGACAAGAGCTGGTAAAAAAGCTCTTTTTCTTTGCAATGAATCCTGTTACTTTCCTGCGTGAAGTCAAGTCAGAAATGGAAAAAGTCGTCTGGCCTACCCGTAACCAGGCAGTTCAACTTACCGTCATGGTTATTGCCGTCTCGGTTTTAGTTGGAGCCTATATCGGAGGATTAGACTTTATCTTTACAAACGTACTTAATTCAATAGTAAAATAGCTTAAATATGGCAGATCAAGATATAAGCAAACTCAACGAAGAAACAACACCCGAAGCACCTCAAACTGAGGAAACTCCGGTTGTGGAAAATCCTACAGATGTAGTAGCGCCGGTAGATGAACAACAAGAAAGCGCATCTGTAGAAGAAATTAGGCCAGTCGAAGATATAGACGAGCCGGCAGATGCAGGAGAAATAGAAGCTCCTCCAGAAGCAATCGAAGAGCGCGGATCCGGAAAAAAGCTTAAAGGGCATATCGTTATCACCAAAAGCAATGATCCTAACGGCCGCTGGTATGTCGTGCACACAACTTCAGGTCATGAAGCACGGATTGCTGAAAATTTAAGACAAAGAGTCGAAACAATGGGGCT
This sequence comes from Microgenomates group bacterium Gr01-1014_5, assembly GCA_007376395.1. Classification (GTDB taxonomy): domain Bacteria; phylum Patescibacteriota; class Microgenomatia; order UBA8517; family UBA10165; genus VMGE01. The sequence goes on from VMGE01000007.1 coordinate 20,213, forward strand.
TGAGGATAAAATCTTAGAAATTCTTATCCCCACCCAAGACCGCGTTGTTATCCGCTCAGGGAAAAAATATACCATCAAAGAAAAGATTTTTCCGGGGTATTTGATTATTAAAATGATTATTACCGACGAGGCGTGGCTTGCTGTCCGCACAACTCAAGGAATTACTGGATTCGTTGGAGCAGGTACAAAACCGACTCCTCTTTCTGAAACAGAAGTAGCCAATATTGAAAAATTTGTTTCAGCCCCAGCGGCTCGCTATAAAGTCCGGTTTTCTGTTGGCGAGGCTGTTAAAATTACAGATGGACCTTTCTCGCAGTTTTTGGGAACAATCAACGAGATGGATGAAGCCCGCGGGAAAGTTAAAGTATTGGTTTCTATTTTCGGCCGTGAAACACCGGTTGAATTGGATTTCTTACAGATTGCAAAAGTTTAAACTTGTTTCGAGGACGAAAGGACGAGAAATGGCAGGTAAAAAAATTAAGGTTCAAATTAAATTAAGCTTAAAAGCGGGTGAAGCAACACCGGCTCCTCCTTTGGGACCAACTCTTGCCCAACACCAAGTCCCTATTATGGACTTTGTAAAAGAATATAACGAAAGAACCGCAGAGCAGAAAGGCAACATTATTCCTGTCGTTTTAACCGTTTACGAAGACAGAACTTTTAGTTTTATTACCAAGCTTCCTCCGGTTTCGGCCATGATTAAAAAAATTTTAGGTCTCGAAAAAGGATCAGGAGCTACCCCTAAAGAAACAGCTGGAACGCTATCTAAAGCTCAAGTTCAGGAGATTGCCCAAAGTAAATTGCCGGATTTGAATACTACCGATTTGGAAGCGGCCGTCAAAACCGTGGAAGGCACAGCTCGAAGCATGGGAGTGAAAATTCAAGAATAATGGGAAAAACAAAACTAAATATCATCGGACAAGAAGTTGAAAAGAAAGAAAAATCTTCTAAAAAAGATCAGAAGGTTCATCTAGCTGGACTAAAAGGCGGACAGCGCGTCAAAGTTATTGATGCCGAGCCAGTAGTAGCGCAAAATATACAAGAAGTAAATGAGGTACAAAGAGAAAACACAGAACACGCGAGAGGAAAGAAATATTTAGCAGCCCGCGCCAAAGTTGATCCTAAAAAAACTTACAACATAACAGACGCCGTAAAACTACTAAAAGAAACTTCCGTCTCTAAGTTTGACGGTTCGGTGGAATTACATCTAGTTCTAGCTAAAGACTCTCTAAACACCAGTATCGAACTTCCCCATCCCACAGGAAAAACCAGAAAAATTGAAATTGCAAATGACGCAACCGTAGAAAAATTAAAAACAGGAAAAGTAGATTTTGACGTACTTTTGGCTTCTCCAGATATAATGCACAAGCTCGTTCCGTTTGCTAAACTTTTAGGACCAAAAGGTCTAATGCCAAATCCTAAAAACGGAACTCTTCTTCCTGACCCTGAAAAAGCCAAAGACCAGTTTGGCGGAAATAACATCAACCTTAAAACTGAAAAATCGGCGCCTCTTATACACACGGTAGTTGCCAAAACAAGCCAACCGGAGAAAGAGATAGAAGAAAATATTAAAGCAGTATTAATAAATATTGGAGAAAAGAATATCAAAAAAGCAGTTGTTTCCGCATCGATGGGACCTGGAATTCAGGTTTCTGTTGCGTAAACGGTTGTTTTGAGTTAAAATACACTAATCCAAAGACAGTAGGTCGAGCGAAAGCGAGATAAATCCTACCGAGGGCAAATTTATATTCGCACCTCGTGTGCGTTTTTTTGTTTTATAAGCATGAAAAAGAGCGACAAACCATTAATAGTTGATAGTTTGGCTAATCAAATTAAGGAAGCCAAGAGTGTTACCGTGCTTAATTACCAAGGCATGCCAAACAAACAACTCAACGAACTTCGCCAAAAGGTGCGTGAGGCAGGTGGAATTTTCGCTGTTTCTAAAAATACTCTTATTAAACGCGCTCTTGAAAAAGTCCACGACACTCTTAATAGTCTTAATATTCTTGATACCCTGCTTGTTGGCCCAACAGCAATTATCCTCTCCCAAAAAGATGAAGTCGCTCCTTTGCAAGTATTAGGTAAATCAATCGATGAGTCTGGGTTGCCTAAACTAAAATTTGGAATTTTCGACGGCGACGTCCTAGGTCTTGAAAAACTTCTCACCTTGTCTCACTTACCGGGAAAAAATGTTTTAGCTGCTCAGCTATTGGGAGCATTAATCGCGCCAAAATATAATATGGTAGAAGTATTAAATGGTAATTTACGAAAATTGGTGTATATTCTAGACCAAAAAGCAAAGGCGGTGAATTAAGATATGGCAGATGATCAAGTAACACAAACAGAAGAGAAGGATACAAAAACACTTTCGGCAAAACTTGAAAAAATCGTAGAAGAGCTCGAAAAGCTGACGGTTTTAGAGCTTTCCGAAGTTGTTCAAGCACTCCAAGAACGCTGGGGAGTTAGCGCTACCCCGATAGCTGGGCCAGCAGTAAGCGCAGCGCCAGCCGAGGCAGCGCCACAAGCCACAGGTGGAGTACAAACAGTTGTTCTTACGAACTCTGGAGGAAATAAAATTGCAGTCATTAAAGCTCTTCGCGAAATCAATCCTAACCTAGGATTGAAAGAAGCAAAAGACATGTCTGAAAAACTTCCGGCAGAAATATTAAAAGATGTAAAAGCAGAAGAAGCAAAAAACGCACAAGAGAAACTAACTGCGGCCGGAGCAACTGTTGAAGTTAAGTAATTTTGTACGATATATTAATATATCGTACATTAAACAAAAATCCTGGCTATTTAGTCAGGATTTTTGTGTTACACACCGTAAATCTTTGCTTCTAAAAACGTTTCGTCTTCATCCCGAATTTGAAAAAACATTTTTCCTTCACGCCGCTGGGTCACAAGTAACCCAAGTTTTGCCAGCTGTACCACCGCCCCTTCCAACTGGTCTTCCTCGCAAACATCACTTAACAAGCGGCAAATAACAACATAGCGCAACCCTGCAGGTTCGCCATTCACTCTTGGCGCTGAAGCATTAAATACCGTCTCCAAGATCTCTCTTTCTAATTCCCTTAAATTCCCGTATAACGCTTCGTCCAACACAGGGAAAGCTCCACCTATGTCTGCGTTAATTTCTCTCATATCAATTTCTCTTCCCGTAAATCCTCAAGCATTTTTTCGTACAAAAGTAAAAGTTTATCTGTCCCGTTGTCGCGGACATAAAAATCAAAAGCTGGTTTTGAGTTGATTTCTAGGAGCCACAATTTACCCGTACTGTCTTCTGCTATATCAAATCCGGCATACCCTATTGGAAGTTCGGAGAATACAGGCTTAAGAAAAACATTAAAACTCTCAAGACTTGTTGTGTCCTCAACTAAAACTGCTTTTGACCCTTCCCAGTGTAAAGGACTTAAGTTTCCTGCAAAAGTAGCGCCTTCCACGTCTTTAAGGTAAGCAAAAACTATTTCATTCTTAAAAACCACAACTCGATATTCTTTTACAACTGGTATATATTCTTGACCCAATACTACATAGTCGTAATCTTTTGAAGTTTTGTCAAAAACATGTTTAACGGCAATCAAGCATTCGTCCTTATTGTTGCACTTAAAGACTCCCAAACCCCCTGCCCCTTTATTTTTTTTAATAATCACCGGTAAACCAAAGTTTTTTTGAATCTCATCGACAATTTTCTCACAACTAGAGGCGGTTAAGTATTCTTTCCTTTTCTCTTCAATGTCGGGATCTAGAAAACCTAAAGTACGCGGCATACGAATTTTATCTTTTAATAATTGGTAGGTAAATTCTTTGTCTTGAAAAATATAAGCTTCCGACTCTTTATTATAAGGAGTGGTCCAATTAGCGAAATAATATAGGTTGTTACCGGTGCTTATCTGAATTACGTTGTGGTTATTATCAATAAAACGAAAGTCGATATTTAACCTTTTGCAAACCTGAACCAAGCATTGAATATTAACGAGCATATTTATCCCCCTTCGCGAAACACTCAAGAGCGTTAGCTCGCGCCTCTGAGCGAAGTGTTTTTCGCTTCGGAGGGATTCTGCCTCCCTACGAAGCGTGGGGAGAAGATATCCTGACCGTTAGGTCGCGGGAGCTTCATTTTGATAAACGTGTTTGTCTTTCTAAATACTGCACTATTTCCCGAGCAACGTTAATGCCGGTTGATTCCTCGAAGCCTTGAAATTGCGCACCGCGGTTGATTTCCAAAACATAAGGATTGCCTTCTGTATCGTACATAATATCTATTCCCGCGTAGTCGGCTTTAAAAACCTTTGCAGTGCGTTCTGCTAAATCCTGCATTTGGCTGTTTAAGGGGACGCCTTGCACAGCCCCACCTCGCGCAAAATTAGTTAAAAATTCTCCTTCTTGTGCGGTCTTTTTCATAACCTTCGGCAAAGCTTTACCGCCGATTACAATAACACGATAATCTTGTCTGGTTGTCAACATTTTTTGGAAAAGATAATTTGAAATCCCCTTCTCTTTTACTTTCGTCAACAACTCGTCTTTATTTTCAATTTTAAATACTCCTTGACCGGAAGATCCGAAACTTGTTTTGGCAATTAAAGGGAATTCTAACTTGTCCCAATCGATAACTTCTTCGGAAGAAAACGAAACGCTGGGGACAACTGGGATTCCTGACCTAACCATGTCGTAGTGCTGCTCCAGTTTATTTAAACGAATCCAAGAAATGTACGTTTCTCTATTCATTACGGGAATAGATTTAGAATAGTAGTTAATAAGAGCTACCCGCTGATATGCAAACAACGGCCCGACAAGTCCAGCGCCAGAGACGCGCAAAACCACAGCACTTGGCATTTCTAAAGATTTGCCATGCATTAAAACCCTTACCTTGTTTGTAATTCCAACAACTAAGTCTTTATAGAAAAGGTTTTCAGCGCTATGACCAAGCAAATGTGCTTCCTCGGTAATCCGCCCAGGAGCATAATGTTCTGTTGATTTTGAAAAAATGTGGATACGCATAATTTTAGTGTGGTTGGACTAAAAATCCGGTAAGATCGCGCCTGCCAATGATTACTTTCTTTTTTAAATGGCCGCGGAAAGAGACGCCTGCGGCAGTACTTATCTTCTTCCCACCGAGCCAAAATGTCAAGCCAATAATTGGTCGCCTCTCCTCGCCCAAGGGATTTCTAACTTTTCTTGTCCCTAAAATATTAGACTCTTTTAACAATCCTAATTTTTCAGCAAGTGTCCAGTCGACAGATGTGCGCCAAGCGCCGCTATCCACTTTTGCCTGAACCTCAATTTTTTGTCCTTGATCGCCTAATATTTTTATCATTTCAAAAATATTGACTGTTTTTCCTCCTTCTGCTTCAGCGCGGACGCGGGCGGCAAAGGAAGAGGCAAAAAGCGCTTTGGCAATTTGCACACCTTGCTGTGCGCTCTCCACCCGCAAACCTTCAACCCGGTCAAGTCTGCGGCGCAGACCCGCAATGTTAGCAAGCTGAATTTCTAACCCGGGTTCGGCATTAACTTCAAGCACCATAGGTCCTTTTTCCGGGTGTAAAACAACATCTACGCCCAAATAACCTAAACCAATAGGTTCTGAGCACGTAGTGGCTATTTCCAATATCCTATTCCATTGCGGAATTTTAATGCCATGTAATTTTCTTTTTGAACCAGGTTTAAAACGGATTAAGTTTCCGTGCCACACCGCGTGGGTTGTGACGCCCGTTGCAATATCTACCCCGACTCCAATGGCTCCTTGATGGATATTTGCACGCCCTCCTGACTCTCGTGTGGGAAGTCTTAACATCGCCATTATTGGCACTTTGTTATAAACAATGACACGGATATCAGGTGTTCCACGATATGCATACCTACGAAAAGCTTTATTCCGGCCGACAAATTCTTCAATAAAAGCATTGTCCGGTACGTTGCCGGCAGAATATGCGCCTTCTAAAATATCCAAGCCGTGCAGTTTTAAATCCTCTATCCCCACCCTCGTTCTTTGCGTCGTAATCCACTCTACTTGTCCTGAAGAGCTATGCCGCGCTTTTTTCCTTACTACCACTATTCCTTCTCCTCCTAAACCCTTACTGGGCTTAAAAGCAAAACGCTCGGGAAGTTTAGTCCAGTCAAAATTATAGATATCTTCCTGGGTTGTAAACTTGGCGTAGATTTCCGGAATGGGAATTTCTGCCTTCCGCAAAATTTTTTTAGTTAGCAGTTTTGAGCCAGCGATCTTTCTTCCGCGACGCGAATTTGAAGGATAAGAATAAAGCTGAAAACGAGCGTTAAGACCAAGGATTGAAGACAAGCGCATATAGTTAAATTAATTTCTAATTAGTTTTCTAAATCTCCAAATCTCCAAAAGCCTGAGGCCAGAGTATGTTCCCAAGAAAAGATCCAGACCAAGCACTATAAGCAGATATATTTCTGGGTTTAGGAGGGCAAATTCCTGCAAGGCGCTTAAACTTAAGAAAACAAAAGAAAATAAAGCTAATATTAAAGTTTCTACAGTTAAGGAAGCGGCAATCCGGATGCTTTTTCCCAATTGCGCGCGGGTAAAATCTTCTGCCAATAAAACCAAAATCAACACCGGAAAAATAGAAACTTCAGCCAACTCCCGTCTGCCAAAAAATTGCGGGCCGACAAAAAGAATTGCCAAAACCGCTAAAACAACAACGAGTAAAATAAGTGCCATACGGGGTAGATATTGCAGCTTTACACGCAGCCGGCGCAATAACATCCGGGAGAAAGTTGAAACGGAAACTATCACTAAAAATAAACCGATTCCGACAACCGGACCGGTCGCAACAAAGACCGCTGACAGCGCCGCGGGTAAAAAGATTCCAAATCCGCGCAAGCCGATTAAATGGCGCGATGCGGCAATGACAGCCGCAACCAAGGGTAGTAGCAAAAGAAGAACGATATTATCAATCGGTACGCCTTGTGTTAGTGCGTTGCGGATAGCGTAACCAATTGGATGCAGCCAGGCAGAACCCAGGTCTTGCTGTCTGACTAAGTCCAACAAAGTACTTGCTTCGAAATTTGTACTAAACATTCCACAAGTATACCAGGCTCAGAGGCTTAAATTCCAGATTGCCGGATAATCAGATTTCAGATTGCCAGATCGTCAGATTATCTCTTCTTAAAAGCGTACTCTTTCCAAGTTGTTCTTAAACGATTTAATTGCTTGGAAAGTTCTTTATACGACACAATCAAGTTTTCGCATTTATCTTTCGGTATACGAGGGAACCGTTTACAAAGAACTGTAACCTTCTTGAGATGAACGCAAGTCTCATCGCTTTCAACCATAGCTATTTCGTAATTCTGGCAGCATCTCGTGGATTTCTTTGCCTTGAAAAGCCTTCACTAATAAGCGGTGCGATTGCTTCTCCAGATTTTATTAGCTGAGTTCTTAAATTTAAATGTGGAACTAAATATGCTATCTCATATAAGGGGTCTAGAAGGTCTATAGAAACTTTATAAACTCTCAGATCAGAAGCTCGTTTAATAGAAGTAGACACCAGTCTATCTTATCAGATCTGAGAGTCTGGTCATCTGATATCTGGTAATCCGACTGTCTGAAACTTATTCTCCATCTGGCTGGATGCCAAGAAGCCAAAGTACTGCGGTTTTTTTGTAACGCCTGTCTCCACGCGAATTAATTCTAATCGGAGTTAGTTTTCCGCGCTTTCCCCAGCGCTTTATAGTTAAAGGAGAAACCCTCAAAATTTCGGCGACTTCACGGACAGTGAGAAGGTCTGGGAGGTCATTTATTTTTAGTGCTTTTTTACCCTGAATCATGTGAGCAAGCCAGAAGAACTTACTGATACTGACTGTATCAGACTACAACTTTTTGTCAAGCACCAATTTTCTCATTCATATGATTAATTTATTTTGTATGTTCTGGCGTTTGGTTGCGGATTTGTTCCGCCTTTTCCAGAAACATACGCTTTACTCTCCGGATCAAACGAAATCTCGGTCTCTCCCTTCCTCAGCACTTGAAACTCAAGCCGTATTACTGACAACTCGGAATTCTCAGACTGTTCGACGGTTGGATTGGCGGTCAAAGAAAATCTTCCGGATTCTTGATTCCAGAGGACTCTCACCGGCTGGCTAAAAAACGGACCTTCTGTGGCTGAAACTAACTTCAGAGCTGTCGGATCATATTTCAAACGTATGTCTGCCGCGTTAACCTGACCCGCGTCGCGCCCGCGGAAATATACGCCAACCGACAAGGTCTTTCCTGCTTGGGCTTCCCCGTTGTCAGGCGTGAGAGCCAAGGCCACTTCGGGCAATCTATTTTGCCCGACCACTAAAAAGAGGGTAACGCAAAAAATTAACACAGAAACAGAAAGAATCGCGATACTCCAGACATGATAAAAGGTATAACGCATAACTTCCCTATTTAAATATATACGCAAACGCGATTAAATTCCAATGCTCAACATCCATTGCGGCAAAGGTAATATCCAACGAATAAATTGTAATCAAAAATATCAACATCGTTATCTTTGTCTATATCGGCAGGGGTGACGCCAGATGGCTTCCGTTTACCAAAATGCGAAACGAGAACATTATAGTCAAAGATATCTAAATCACCATCAGCGTCCAAATCACCAGAGATAGAAACCGGCCAAGGTGTAGGTTGGGGCGAGGTAACAGGCGTAGGGCTTGGGGACGGGTTTGTTACAGGGGGTGGTTTTTTTGTCGGACTTGGCGAAGCTGTTGGTTGGGAAGTTAAGAAAAAACTTTTATTAGAACCCATAACCGCGTCAAAATCTCCATGCACGTCCCACCAATTCCTTAACTTTCTACCCTGATAATATTTCGTGTTTTGCCTACCCGGCATATTTTGCAGAACCCAAATTTGCGCGTTTAAGTGCGCATTATCGGCGTCTCCTGTCCCATCACAACCCCAGTTAGCACAACTAATTTGGCTCAACTGCCCAAGCCCGTCCGGATCCCAGTCCAAACAGTCAGACGTGTTTGGAGTTTTGTTGTCACGGTCGTATTCACTCCGTGCGTTGGGCGGATTGTGCACCGACCCGCACCTGCCCGGCACTTCCTGAGTTAAAGGATAATATGGCCCTTGAAATTTACCTCTAAACAAATCCCGGTCAATTTCGTCCATTTCCGCTTCCAGCTGGTGCCCCCAGGACTCTATCGCCTCAGCAGTTCCCCTACCATAATTAAGGGTATACACACGGTAGGTTTTGCTGCAAACAGGCATATCGTTAAAACGCCAGCTGTTGCTTATATCCCCGAACGGGCCAGACATCTTTGATTCGTTTATTCCTAAATAAGGCTGGCCGGTCTCCGGTATGTTTGGACCCTGATATGCCCAGAGCCATACCTCACGGACATTTTTATTGTCGACATAATCACAAATATTATTGTCAGACATAATCTTATTATAATCGGGGTAAGTAACTCTTTCTCCTCTGGTTTTTATGGGAACTTTTTGGGTATATTCTTTAGTGTCTACAATCGTATAGCGCAAAGAGGAGGGAGCAGAGGGATTTTTGTACCCCAGGTAACGGGTAGATTTTTCCAAAGAATCTTTTAGATTGCGGGTTATGTCAATGGTTTTTTGACGGATAATGTCATAGGGTTCTCCAACGTCGCCCGTCACTAATATATCGATACTCAACCCGTTTGAAGTCAGAGGGAAATATTTAACGACTAAAACTCCCAAGTCATAGGAAGTGTCTGTTGGATCAATATCTGAGGCTTCAGGAATTACATTTTGCTCACTTTTAAGAAGAGTTAGTGAGGCAAACACCCCGACAATTAATAAGGCAACTGCCGTTAAACCAAAAAGATTGTAGGGAAGTTTAGGTATTTTCAACATTTCAGGGTGTAGATATATTATAGTATACATATGCCCTCTTTAAGCGAATTAGCAACGAGGCGCAAGATATTAAAATATATAGGCATTACGGCGGCGGTCGCTGCAATTCCCGCGGCCTTTGTACTTGGTCGGTCATCAGCTCCTCCCCCAGCTCCAGAAACTCCCAAACCTCTACCCGAAACACCAAAACCAGCGGAATCCACGCCGCCAGATGCAGTTTCTCAACCCAAACCAACTGCTAGACCAACAGCCTTCATCCCAGAACTCGCCATACCAACTCGTCCACTTCCACCAACCCCGAAACCAACAGAAAAACCGCGCCCCACCGAACTTCCAAGCGGGAAAATTTGGGAAGTACCGCTGAGAGAAAACTTACGTCCTGATGGCGCTTTTACTATAGTTCAGAACAGATTATTTGCCGTAAATCCTGCAGGTACGCCGGTTGAATTAAATTTAAATACTGGGAAACCTGAATGGGAATGGGAACGGAGAGGTATCATCTGCGGTAGAGGAAACGGCCTTGTCTATTTCCTAAACCTCGAATCGTTTAGAGTATATGCCGTAAATGCAGACACCAAGCAAGAAAAATGGAAGTATGCTCTCCCCAACACGCTTTTTGGCGGCAGTGCGCCAGGAGAAACTTCTGCTGCTATGGTTGGTTTGCACTTTTGGACAGCGGGTGAGTATATTGCCTTTGAATCCACCGAAGGAATTGCAGTCGTCAATAATAGCGGAGAAACGAAGGTAATCACAAACAGGGGAGGGAAATTTTTACTTTTAACCGAAAACAAACTACTCTACAACAAGTGGGCAAACTACCAAAGTAGAATTATACGAGCAGAAAAACCAGTCGGAGACGACCTGGAAACCTGGGAAATTGAAAACGGTCCACAAGTTTCTGACCGAGAGATTGTTATCCACCAAGAAATAAACAGAAACTCCTTCTACGGAGCGTCCCAAATCTATGCCAGAGAGACAAAAACGGGTAAAATTGTCTGGAATCAAGAATTCCTTTCAAGTACGGTTCCTGTGTTCCTTTCGTCAGAAATTGTAATCTTAGAAGATCCAGATTGGAAGTCAAACCAGCAACTCTTCTATTATCTTTACTCTCGCAAAGACTGGAAAAAAATTGACGAGCTTCCCAAACAACCAGCAACACCTCTTAAATTTTTTTCTAAAGACAATTGGACTTTTGCTTCTCATCCGAGAAACGGGACAATGGCATTTTTAGACGGTAAATATGTTTGGCAGAACGAAGATACTCTTTCAGCGACGCATTGTCTGGGAGAAATAAACGGTACGCTAATACTCGCCCGAGAGAATATCCGTGGACAATCTTCAAACCCCGAGGGCGCAGTTTGGTGTGTAGATATTAAGACCGGGAAAAAATTTGCCTGGCCACCTGTTTATTTTGACCCTTTTATGACTGACCCTCTGCGCCTTGGCGACAAACTTATTGTCTCACATGGGGTAGGAGGCAAAAGGTTCGAGCTAGATGTACTTAACTTAATTACTGGTAAAAAAAGCAACCTTCTGTCTCCCAATCTTTCTGTTCAACGACTCTTAAACTCAGGCGTCGACAACATCATTGTAGGGCTATATTCTTCTAAATTAGTTGCTTTGAGAGTTTAAATAATTATGGAAAAAGATAGTAGAAATGAAAAATATTTAAGTAAATAAAATGACAGATTCAACTTTTGACAAAATAATGAAAAGTTTATGCCTTGTGTTGCTCAGTTGGATCTTGGGACTTCCAATTTTTTTGATTTTTCTTGAAATTGATAATATGGCGCCAATCGGAATATTGGGAATAGTAATTATTTTTATTTTTGTTGGCCGAGTCGGGTATTACTGGATCAACGATTCTAAAAAGGGAAAAATCTTTTATGCAGTTTTACCTGCAATACTTAGCTTCTTATTGCTTCTGGTCTTCTTTATCATCACTCTTGGAGGATGGACTGTCGGGTAGCTCTAAGTTCGTCCAACTGCCTACCAATTACTGCTCTCAAAATTGCTCGTCCAATTTCTGATTTAAAGAAGCGGTCATGTCCAAACCCCTCTATTGCTCCCAAAAATCTCCCAATATTTATTGCCCCCGGAATTTCCTGACTAAGCATATCTTCTAATCTTGACGGGTTTGTTAAAAAGAGAATTTCGACCAGCTCTTCTGGCATTAAACAAATGTTTAATGAAATTACACAGTCTTGGTAATTTATCAAAGCATAAACTCCAATCCCCTGTGCTTTCATCCAGGAAACAATCTCGTTAATTTCCTGTTTCCTTGCTACTCGATTTTTACCGTAATTAATTAAGTTTTTACCTGCATCAAAATTCAGAAGTGAGGGTTGGGGCATACTGTCCCAGATAATTTTACATGCGTCCGAGCTCGCATCCCGAAACACGCGATTATAAATATCAATAACACTTTCCCCAACACCTTGAGCCGGCGCGTCAACAAAGATAAACTTTATTCCTTGTAAATTAATATTTAACTTTTTATCTCTTATCTTTTGCATCGCCGTAAGCCAAGGTATTGCACCTTCTGAGTGTGTGACAACTACTATTTCCCTATCTGAGTCTGCCTCGCGTAGGGCGATGATCGACTCTACAAATCTATCAGCTCTCCATTCAGGGGAAGACAAACTGTCATCACAGCTAGAAGTTCTAGAAAGCCACCTCCCTGTTTTTTCGTCCCAATAAATTCCCCTAGGACTAAAACGCATAAAGTCGGTTCTCTCAAAACCGTCTTCTTGTATTAGTTCCGTTTGTAGCTCGTCTGTCAGGCCGCTTGTTTCCAAACTTACGCCCTCCCCAACAATTTCAGTTGTCAGCCCCGGAGAAAAACCAACTAGTTTTCTTTTAGGGACAAAAACTTTTGGCTGGACTGTAAGTTCATAAATGGCAAAATCTCTTTCAAAAAGGCGGTGGGTTGGTATGTGCTCTTTGGGCTGTTGGGCAATTACTGTAGCAAAACCACCGTCTGAAATAGAGGTAATAATCCAATTTCCGTCCGGAGTAATCGAAACTCCTCGCCAGGTATTAATTAACAAACTTTCAACTTTACCTGAGGAAACCTCGGTCCTAAATAATAGAGGGTAAGCTTCATCTTCTGCGCCCGAAGTGTAAAGCCATCTTCCGTCAGGCGACCAAAACAAAGGCCCTCCGTGAATTAACCTTGGTAATTTCTCAGGATTGAAATTTTTCAGTTGGTCACGAGGATAAATTACAGTACCTGAAGGCCCGTGTCGACCAGAAATATATGTTCCAATAGCGATTTGTTTTCCGTCAGGACTTGGTGTAGGGCAACTTTCGGCACTACTAACCTTGTCTGACGTTATTTGCTCAACTCTTTTGGTTCTTAAGTCGACTGAATAAACATTTTCGAAAGATTCTACAAAATTCTTACCTGCTTCTATTCGGTGAAATTTTACAGTGTTATCAACATCGGACGAGGGACAAAGATCCAAGCCCTGATCTCCCCCGAGACTGGTTAAATATTCTTCTTTCCCTGTATGTATATTTAGCTTGACGATACCTCTTTTGGAATCTTTAACACTCTTCGACTTAGGTCCTAAATCAGCATAAACTACTTCTTCGTTATTTATAAACTTTACATCCTGCTTTGACCTATCATCATTCGTTAATCGTTTTTCCTCTGAGCCGTCTAAGTTGGCAACATAGATATCTCCCTGCTCGCCCTTTGCACCGATATAAACAACTTTTGTCTTTGCAAATGATGTCGGGTATTCAGATTCTGTGAAGTAATTTTTACATGGCTTCAGCCCGGCGAGAGTTTGCGGCAAATCCTTTTTAGGGATTTCTTCTACTCTTGTAGGCATAAACGCTATAAATCGAGGATTAAAGTGGAAAATTACACCTGAATATCCACTGAGTTCAGAAAACCCAAGCGCGGATAAATTTTTAAAAACAACTCTTAACTCCATCCCTAATGTATAGCCCACACATTCCGGTGCCGTTTTAGAAAACGAAGTCTTTAAAAGTTCAATCATTTGACTTTCGTTTTTGAATGGGCTTGAGGAGACTCCTTGTACTTTCCAATGAAATCTGGCGTCGATCCCTTGTATGCCTATACGCCTAGCAATTTCTGCTATATCCCTACCTTCGATGATTTTTTGATATTTAGCAGCGGCCCTTGCTGCGGCGGGAGATAAATCGTTTAATACTTGCTCTCGCGCAAGATATAGCTCCGTAGCGGATGCAGTTTGTAAATTTCGGCCAAAATTTCTGGGGCTCTCAAATGCCCCAGGATGTCCGGCAAGAAGAACACCCGCAGTAACACCTCGGACAACATTAGAAACTCGTCTCCAATGCTCGGCAGTTAAAGACATTATTTACCTACTCTACCTTGTCAAATTTTTCTCAAAATATCAAGTGCTTATTTTCCAGCTTCGCAAGTGCCTTACAACACGTAAGGAAATAAACTAAAAAACCAGAATTGAATTGGTCATATGTAGTTTTAAGTCCGGTAAAAATAAGATTATTTAACGCACCAATATCTTCTAAATGAGTTGTCTTTTATAATTCAAATTCATATCTATTAAAATGATTTTATATGCCTGTATAAAGCATTAAACGCCACCTGTTGCATGAATGGATATAAAATTTACTCGGGGGGAGTAAAATTGAACAAGCGGGTAAAAAATACAAAATAAGAAGTCAAACTGATAATTAAGAATTAATGAAATTTGCCTATCGGTTGTTAAATTTCCAAAAAAGTACTTGGCACGGAAAAACGACAACTGCGGTCAAAATCCTGCCCAGTCTGGCTGGTTGAGTAATTAATCTCCAGAGCCACTCAAAACCGAGTTCGCTAAAAGCCCTGGGAGGCAGGGGTAAAATTCCGGCAGTATAGTCAATCATCCCTCCAACAACCATTGCCGCTGAAACATTGATTTTTCCAAGGTGTCGCGCTAACCATTTTTCTTGTTTTGGAGCGCCGAAGCCAACTAACAGCAAATCTGGCTTAAAATCATTAATACTTCTAACAACTTCTTTTTCAATTTGCTCCTGAACCTCGTCGACCGGTTTACCGTCCATACTTAGTCGAGGACCTTCTATTCCCATAATTCGTAATTCATGATTCATGCTTCTGTTTTTAAGATTTTTAACCGCAAGTTCAGCCGCCCCTGGCGCCCCACCCAAGAGAAATACCTTTTTATTGTGTTTTGAGCACAATTTAACTAATTCCTCGGCGAATAGACGACCAGGGATGCGAACCATCATGCTATTAGGGTGCAAAACCCAGGCTGCAGCCACGATCCCTATTCCGTCAGGCACGGCCAAGTCGGCACTATTAAGGATATATGCCAGCTCATGGTCAGATTGTGCCCTTGACACAATCTCTGGGTTTGGTGTTACAATTAGGCTCGGCACAGCCTCGCGTTCGGTAGAAATAAGACTCCAGGCACGATTTAGCACTTCCCCTCTCAGACCGCTATCTATGCCTATACCCAAAACCGGAACGATATTTCGAGCAGTATTGCTTATAGAGTTTTTGTTTATTTTTGTCATATTTTCTTGCGAACTTAAGTTTCTTGCTATTATTTTCTCACATAACCTATAACCATGTAAATACCAACTTATAATATTGCGCTTTAACGGCTCTTTAATAACTTATTTTACCCTTATAAGGTTATTCTTAATTATTAGCTGGCACTCCCCTATTTGATTTACCTATTTTACTACAAGTTGATTGGTGGTGCCCATTATTTTCACCCTTAACTAGCTTCTGTACACAGATTATCCCCAAAATTTTAAGCCTCAATTAAACCTGGAAACTATATCGTGTCCACAATTTATTTGCTAAAAATACACTGTATACTATCGATGGCGAACAAAAGGCGAAAATCTATTTTACACAACAAGTTTTTGTATAATTTTTAATGTGTTATAAGCTGTATTGCGCCATGACATATTCTTTGCGTTTTCAACACCTTTCTTAACTAAAACACCGACAAAGGTTTTATCCTCTAAAACCCGGTTAATCGCGCGGGTAATTTCAAAAGTGTTAAGGGGATTAATAAAAATTGCCGCGTCTCCAGCAACTTCTCTTAAGGCACCCTTGTCCGAGCAAACGACAGGTACGCCTGCGGCTTGTGCCTCGAGCACGGGAAGACCAAAACCCTCAGTTAAAGACGGCAATACAAACGCCTGAGCGCCTTTGTAGAGCCCAGGAAGGTCTGGTTCGTCAATTCTACCGGTGAAAACAACCTTGTCTTTTATTCCAAAGCGAAATGGCGCCTGCATGATTTCATCGTATAACCAACCTGCCTTACCGGCAATTACCAATTTTCCATTATGTTTTACCTTTGAATAAGCCTCTATCAAACGAACAAGGTTTTTTCTAGGCTGTAAAGTCCCGACAAACAGTATATAGTTTTCGCCGGTATGGTATTTGTCGCTTAACTGTTTACGGTTTAGGGGCACGTTGTGATATTTTTCGAATTCAACACCCTCGTGTACTACTTCAATACTATTGCGATGTATATTGTATGTATTAAGTACTTCTTTGAGTGTGTCGTTTGAGACCGCGATTAGATGGTTAGCAAACCTCACCGACCAACTGATAGACCAATTGCGGTGAATATGAGATAAAAAGCTACCAGCTTGCGGTAAATATTTTCCCTCCAGTCCATGGATTGTAACCAATATTGGCATTTGCGGTAATAATTTAACCTTAGACCCTATACCAAAAACCGCTCTTGTTATTAATGGCAATGTATGTGCGGGAATAAATAAAATACCAGGTGGGTCTGTTAAAGTCTCCCACGCTAATCCCAGCTGTGTCCAAAAGCGACCAGGATAGATTGTCTTTGTCTTGAAATTTTGCGGCAATGGGAAGTTTGGCCTTTGTTTTGGTCTTAAATAGAGCACATAGCGGTTTTTATGGTCAATTTCGGCTAAATTCTTTATTAAATGCCAACTGTAGTACTCAGGACCAGCAGGGTCTTTTACAAAAGCACGACTAGCGTCAACACCGATAGTAAACCGCCTTTTTGGCGAAATTTTCAATTTTAAATTTTCAATTTTCAATGTAGTAGACGCTCTTAAATTATTAGGCATTTAAAAAATTATCTCTTTATAATCGAACGCTTATACAAATCAAGATTTTCCAAAGCTATTCCTGTCCCCCGGACAACACAAAGAAGCGGATCTTCTGCTAAGTGCGCAGGGACTCCTGTTTCTTCAGTAATTAACCGGTCAAAATTGCGCAAAAGGCTTGTTCCTCCAGACATAGTGATTCCACGCTCAATAATGTCGGACGCCAGCTCAGGCGGAGTATCTTCCAAAACTCCTTTAACAGCGCCAATAATAGAAAGGAGGGTTTGCTTAATCGCCTCTGTAATCTCAGACGAAGTTAAAACTATGGTTCTGGGTAAGCCCAATACCTGGTCACGGCCTGATACCTCCATCGTTTCCTCTTTAGCAAGATGAATTGCTGATCCTATTTTAATCTTTATGGCTTCTGCTGTTTGATCACCGATAATCAAATTATGCTTCCTGCGCATGTGATTGGCTATTGCCTCATCGATTAAGTAGGCGGCCCGGGCTCCAGCCGACAAAGTCGCGTCCAATACAGCCCTACGTTCTACTTGGGTACAGCCGGCAGGCACGCAAATCATAACCTCAGGCTTGAAAAAAGCAATCCTGGGAGCAACTTTGGAGATAAAATAACGCAGCATTGCTTCTGTCACCTGGTAATCTGCAATCACCCCTTCGCGCATAGGACGCATAGCTACAAGGTTTTCCGGGGTACGGCCAATCATGCGTTTAGCCTCGTTGCCCACTGCCACAACCCGGTTTTCTTCAGTGATAGCAACAACTGTCGGCTCGTTAGCGACAATTCCCTCGCCAGCAACCCAGACAAGGGTGTTTGCCGTACCTAAATCTATAGCGATACGTTGGGATAGCAGCATTTTATATTAATAGAACCAAAAAACGTTAAACGGTTACGAAACGCGTATCGTTTAGCGGTTACTGCAAAGCAGTAAGTTTCTTACGCCTTTCCTTACCGATACTAGCCTCGTTACCGAATAACGACTTACTATACTATGGTTTGATATCTTTAGTACTATTACTGAGACAAAAGTTGGGGCAGATTACTTAAAGAGTATAAACTCATTTAACTCGAATTTGCAACTCTCTTTAATTGATTTTGAACCCAAAATTCTATCCTAAAAATTGCAAGCTTGACACTAAAAATCTTGGTCTTAAACCAACAGGATTATTGGTCGCGACTTCTTCTCCGGACGGCGCCCAAATATTGATTAATACTATTCTTGAATCAGCCACAAACGCCACGCTCTCCCTACCCCCTGACAGCTATGATGTAGAAATTAAGAAAGAGGGCTTTTTAACCTGGCGCAAGCGTTTAACTATTAAAAAAGAAGAAGTAACTAAGGTCGATGCCGCCCTTTTCCCTGCAGCCCCTTCGCTTTCTGCGCTTACTTTTGGAGGTGCAATTATGCCTGTAACCTCTCCTGACGGAACGCGGATTGTTTTCGGCGTGCCAAAATCAGCCGACAACACCAAACTCGGGCTTTGGGTTATGGATCTTGGTAATTTACCAATCGGCTTTTCGTCAGATCCCAGACAAATCACGAACCTCTCCCCTGAAACCTCTTCCTGGAGCTGGTCACCTGATTCGCGGCAGGTCCTAGTTACAACGCAAGCCGCAGGCGGCACATATCTTCTTCCGGCAGGATCTTACACTGCAGACCGGGATTTGGTAAATATCCGCGGGGCCCGGCTTGAGAAAGTACTTGCCCAGTGGCAGGTAGAAAAGACAAACCGCCGGGAAGATGACCTTGATCTCTTACCGAGCGAAATGCGGGATTTTCTAGAAAGAAAGGCCCAAGATTTCGTTTTTTCTCCCGATGAAAACAAAGTCCTTTATATTGCATCTGCCTCTGCAAGCTTGAAAGAAGAGCTTAGATCTCAAATTCCGGGCTCTTCTACGCAAAAACAAGAACGTGGTATCAAACAATCACAAACCTATGTATACGATATAAAAGAAGATCGTAATTTTTACATTACTGACCAGAAAGTAATTTTAAATTCTGCGCTGAGCACAATAGGCTGGTTCCTGACAGAAAATATCGTACTCGCCGAACAAAATAATGTAACTATCATGGACTACGATGGAACTAACAGACAGGTTGTTTGGTCAGGCCCTTATATTGCTCCTTACGCAATTCCTGCACCTAACGGCCAGCGATTATTCTTACTTACTCCTCTTGGGGCAGGTAGTCCAAGCTTCGCAAACATTTATGCGTTGGGTTTGAAGTAATTGCTACAATTAGAATGGTATGGATAGTTGGGATGGTAAGAACAATCCAAAGAAAGCAGGATATGAATATCTTCTAGCCTACAAGATTACTATCCCTATTTACGATTACACTGTAAGCTTTTGCAAAAAATACCGCGGATTACTTTCCTCGCATCGAACTTATGATCAAATGGTTCAAGCCGGAAGATCTGGCTCAAACAACATTCCAGAAGGAAATAAACAGGCAAGTCTAGAGGGCTATATTAAATTAACAGGGGTAAATCTTGCTTCTTTAGAAGAACTCTTAAAAGATTATTTAGCTTTTTCTCGACAAAACAAAACTCCAATTTGGGGAAAAGAAGAAACAGTAAGGAATGTAAGGGAGGTTGGGTTGGTGTGGGAAGTAATTCGAAAAACTTCAACCCTCCCCGACTCCCCTAACTTCCCCGACCTTCCCGATAATCTTGCCAAAGCTGTTAACTTAATGATTACACTTGTTAACCAAGCTATTTATTTGCAAAAAAGGCTCAGGGAGTCTTTAGAAAAGAAATTTGTCGAACAAGGTGGATTTCGGGAAAACCTTTTTAAGAGACGGTTAGACTACAGAAGAAAGAATGGTTGTTAAGCTCGGTTGTGGTAAAATAGAACTCAAGCTCCCATAGTTCAACGGATAGAACAGTCCCGTCCTAAGGGATAGATCCGGGTTCAATTCCTGGTGGGAGCACCCTTTGACTGGCTCAGGGTAAACACGGGGTGTAGTGAATCGGTATCACGCCGTTCGCCCCGTAAAATTTCGGAGAGTGGTGCAACGGCGGCACGCCGCGTTCGGGACGCGGAGGTAGAGGGTTCGAGTCCCTCCTCTCCGACTGAAATTAACGGGGTAAAGGACGAAGGGTTCAATGGCGCTCTTCGCCATATACAATAATGTTCACTTTAGAGCGAAGTAAGCCATATGAATCTGCGATTCATATTCCCAGCACCCCGACTTTGACTTCAGAGAGTGCCTGGAATATAATTACCACAAATGGCAATTGCAGAATTTGCAAGATTACATTTACCCTCTCGAATGGTAATTGGTTTTCTGGAAACTGATATCAGCGATCACCTAAAAAGAGACGAGTCTCGTCATTCTGAAGCCGAAAGTCGGGCAAGGCAAAATCTAGCTGTTTGGGGCGCCAAGCTTGTCAAAGAAGGTGTTATGTCAGAAGGACCGGTGACCATAGACGCAGTTAGTCTAGGTCGACATAGAGAAGGATATATGGAAATAGCAACTACAGGCAGTGAAAGACCACTCTATGGCGCGTTCAAAGCAAGAAGAGTCGTAGTTATGCATACCTCAGGCAGGTTGTTTAAAATAGATAGGGTTTTTAATGGTAACGATCTAAATAAGAGTGCTTTGTTCTTTCAGTTCGTTGATCGTCCTAAAGAGTTGACAGGAGAAAACTACATCCGTGCAGCTTACTATGCCTACGAAGCAATTAATCGCGCGCTTGAGAAAAGGCCGTTTACTTCTCCCCAAATATCTCTTCCTCGCGGAACCACAGTTTAATTTCAAACTCCGCCTCTTCGGCAGTGCCTGAGGAGTGAACCATATTGTAAACTGCGCGTTTGTTAAGAGCGGATAGACCCGGAGAATCATAATGATAATCTCCTCTTATGGTCCCTGGAGGAGCGTCAAGTGGATAGGTCGGCCCGACATGTTTTCTGACGAGTTCTACCGCATGGGGTCCTGATAAAACAACGGCTAAAACGGCCCTTCTTTTAAATAATCAAATAACCAGCCTTGGATTTTCTGTCCAATCTCTACCGGGTCTGAGGTGCCCAAATCCTCGTTAGGATCCTTGCCATTCTCCTCCCAAAATTTAATTGTGGACTCCCCCACTTTGCGGAACCACGCCTCGTCTTTGTTATAGTGCTTTTCGAGAAGCACGTCATTAACTCTTAACATTTTGGCTCCAACAATCTGCAAACCAATTCGCTCAAAGCGCGTTAGGATTGCTCCAACAAGACCGCGTCTTACTCCGTCGGGTTTAACTACAAGAAGTGTTTTTTCCATAAATTACAGTTTTAAGAGCTTTTGGAATTTTACAGTATCAACAAAAGGTCCGACAACCGCCAAATTAAGCTTTGGAGTGGTAAAAAAGCCATTGGCAAGACTGTGAACGTCGCTCATCGTGACAGCGTCAATTCCAGCCATAACCTGCTCGACTGTGCGCACTTCTTCCTCAAAAAGCTCCTGGTCGCCAAAGAATTCTGAGACAGAATGGGTGTCTTCTAATCCCAAAGCCAGTCTGCCTTTCAAATATTCCTTAGCTTTTGTAAGCTCCCGGTCTTTGACCTTACCGGGCGTGGAAATTTTGTTAAATTGCGCCAGTATTACCTCTATGGCCTCCTCAACACTATCTAATTTAACCCCCGCCCTCGCGGCTATATACCCTGTATCTTTGTAATGGTCGATGTCGCAGCGAACATAATATGCAAGCCCTCTTTTCTCACGGATCTCATTCCAAAGCCAGGAAGACATTCCCCCACCGAGAATTGAAGCTAAAACTGCCTCTTTATAGCGGTCAGGGTGCCCCAAACGGTTGCCGCGCACACCAAGCACAATATGTGCCTGCTCGGTTTTTTTATTTACCATTCTAATCTCGGGCTTTTTGGAAGGGTTCAACTTGGAAATGCGAGGTGAGAAGTGTGAAACTGGATTCGCTTCGCTCTGACGTGCGAGGTGAGATTTCCCACTTCCCATTTCATTATCCAGCTTCCCATTTCTCACGTCCAACTTCGATCTACCAAGTTTCCCAAAATACTTTTGAGCCAGCTTAAGTACCTCGCTCTGGTCAAATTTACCCGCAACCGACAAAACCATGTTTTCTGGCTGGTAATAATCAGCGATAAAGCCTTCAAAATCTTTTTTCTCCATTGTGCGGATGGTTTCAGGGGTTCCGGCAACATCCCAACCGAGAGACGTCTTGTCAAATAAGAGCTCTTCAAAAAGATAAGGGGCTTTATACATCGGCAAGTCCTCGTACATAGCAATTTCCTCTATAATTACCCCTTTTTCCTTCTCGATCTCACGTTCTTTTAATATCGGTGCCGAAATAAATTGCGATAATATATCAAACGCTAAAGAAAGATATCGTTCCCACGCTTTAATATAATATCCCGTGCGCTCTTTCCCGGTTGAAGCATTAATCTCTCCGCCTATCCCGTCAACTGCGGCTGAAATTACTGCAGAAGTAGGATATTTTTTTGTCCCCTTAAAAACCATGTGCTCCAAAAAGTGAGCCAGGCCTTGTTTTTTAACATTTTCATCACGGGAGCCTGAACCAATCAAAATTTGCACCGTTGCCGATTCCATGGCAGACATGGGAGCGGTAACTACGCGGAGACCATTATTAAGAGTGTGTTTTTGAAAATCCATTAAGGTTTACATTTTACTCGGAGCTTCGATTCCAAGCAAGTGGAGACCGGTTTTAAGGATAATTCCGGTCGCCTGAGTAAGGGCAAGACGGAAAGAGCTTGCTGTGTTCTGTGCGCTATCTGCTAATATCCTGTGTTTTGCATAAAAAGTGTTGTAGCGCTGGGCAAGCTCAAAAAGATAAGTACAAACCGTGTTTGGAGCAAAGTTTAAGGCGGCTTCTTCAACCACCTCGGGAAAACGGTAAATCCATCTCAAAAGAGCAAGTTCTTCAGATGCCAGATTACCGGGTTTCAGATTACCAGATTTGTCAGATCTGAGAGTCTGGCCATCTGATATCTGGTCATCTGATAATCTGGATTTCGCGATTACGCTTTCTGTTCTCGCATATGTGTACTGCAAATAAGGAGCAGAATTCCCTTCTAGAACAAACATTTTCTCCCAATCAAAAATAATATTTGATTCAGGGAATACTTTATTGCCCCAATCCCCACTGCTTTGGCCTGCCCATCTCCTCCGTGAGCAAGCTTTTGTGCTCTTTCTATTGCCTCTTCTAAAACTTCTTCCAGTCTTACAATATCCCCTCTCCTGGTTGAAAATTTTTTACCGGAAGGCGAGAGATATAAACCGTGCTTGATATGGACAAATTTTGTAATGTCTTCCGGGTGCAGAAGACGGTAAGCGGCAAAAACCTGCCGGAAGTGCAATTCTTGCTCTGCTCCAACTTCGTAGGCGATTAAATCCGGTTTCCACTCGTTTTTCCTGTATTCGATTGTCGCCAAATCCCGTGTGAGATAGGTTGACGCTCCATCTGATTTTCTTAACATGGCAGGCGTCATCTCCTCATTTGGAAAATGAATTACTAAAGCGCCTTGGTCTTCGGCTGCAATTTCTTTCTGTTCATATTCTTCGATAATGCCGTCGAGCGCTGTTTCATAAAAACTCTCTCCGTGCGCAAAGTCTATTTCAACACCCAAAAGTTTATAGATTCGCTCGTATTCCTGAAGCGATATATCTTTGACTTTTTTCCAAATATCACGTGCCTGAACATCTCCGTCTTCCAGCTTCTTAAACCAAAGCCTTGCCTCTTCTTTTAAGTCTGGATTTTCCTGGGATTTTGTGTTGAATTCGACATATAACTCCTGTAATTTTTCAATATCCAGAGTATCGGGGTCTAAGTTTTTATCAGTTATTTGGTATAAAAGAGTACCAAACTGCGTACCCCAATCTCCCAAATGGTTGTCGCCTATTGTCTGCCAGCCTAAAAATTTATATAGATTGTAAAGCGCTTGTCCTATTATTGTCGATCTTAGGTGTCCAATTCCAAAAGGTTTAGCCACGTTGGGGGCAGAATAATCGATTACCATAGTCTTGCCATTACCCAAATCGGACGAACCATATCGCTCACCTTTTTCCGTAATCAAAGACATTTCCTGACAAAGCGCGTCCTTGGAAAGCCAGAAGTTAATAAATCCGGGCTGAGCAACCTCAACTTTCTCAACATAATCTTTTAATTCTTCGTTCTTCTCTAGCTGTTCTACTATGGCTTTAGCAAATTCTAACGGGCTATTCAATTTCAAATTTAAAATTTCAAATTTAAAATTCCCAAACATCGTCATCGCGATGTTTGTAGAGTAGTCTCCATGCGCTTCCTCGGCAGGATGCTCGAGCTTAATCTCTCTGCCAGCAGGTGAATTACCCGTTATCTGAGTTACTGATAACTCGAGTGACTGTTTTATCTTCTCCTTTGCCTGCATATCTTTGAGTATACAGGCTTGATCTTCTAAGTTCCAGTTGACGACCAAGTAATGGGTAATGTTAAAATTCCCTATGGCATTAACGAAACAGGATCTTACGGCTATCGACAAACTTTTAACAGGAAGATTAAACGAGACGCAAAAATCTTTTAGCCAACTCTTGGATATACGGCTAAAAGATCAAGACAAACGCTTTGATGAAAAGCTCTTAGGGCAAGACAGTAGATTTGATAAAAAGCTTTCAGATCAAGACAAACGCTTTGATGAAAAGCTCTTAGGGCAAGACAGTAGATTTGATAAAAAGCTTTCAGATCAAGACAAACGCTTTGATGAAAAGCTTATATCCTTACGCAAGCAAATCCATGGCGATATAGCCACCACCCTTAGTATCGGCTTAGCTGCAGTCGACAAAAGAATCGACAAGTTAGAAAAACAAATACAAAACTAGCGTCATTTAACTTGCCAAGTTTTTCCACCACGCCCGCCAAAGCTACGCTTGGCGTTGCGAGTGGGTCAGTCACTCTTCACAAACCAAGTCTGGCCATCGCTCACAATTTCTATCTCCCCCTCCTGGTCTGTCCGTAAAGTTTTTACCCTCAAATCCCTCAACATTTCTAAAGTCTCTTTATGCGGATGACCATAGCGGTTATTGCGGCCTGCAGAAATTATTGCTAATCCCGGCGAGGATACCTCTAACATTCCAAGGGTAAGACCATTCTTTGAACCATGGTGTGGAACCTTCAAAACCTCTACTGTGCCCCTGATCCTCTCTGCCATAGTATCTGTAGCCGGAGGAACTATGTCCCCTGTTAAAAGGGCGTCAAACTCGCCGTACGAAAGTTTTAAAACTAAAGAAAAAGGATTAACTTTTTCTTCCACTCTAGCCCCCAAAACCTTACTCCCGAGAGCTGGAGTATCAAGAGCTGAGACTTGATCTTTGTCCGGCCAAAGCGCGGCTAGTTTTAATTTCGCAAACGCGATCGTCTGTCCAGAATTAAGGCCAGCTGTTTTGATTTTGGCTTTCTCAATCTCTTTTTCCAAAGTCTCGAAGGCTAGGTCATTTTTGCCAACCATATTCGCGGCAAAAGCGCCTATTTTATACCGCCTGACAATATCTATAAACCCACCGTAATGATCCAAATCTGCATTGGTAATTACCGCCATTTCTATTCTCCTGTCCCAAAAAGGCATATGGCCGGAAAGACAGCTTAAAATTTTGGCGTCAGCCCCTGCGTCAACAAGGATTTGAACCTGTTTTTGATAAATTAAAATCCCGTCGCCTTGCCCGACATCGCAAAAAACCAAATGCAGACGGTTGTCAAAAAGCGGAGCAAGAGCAAAAACGAGGAGTAATAAAGAAGCTAGAAAAAAGATTAAAAGATAGTGCCAATAACGCATAATAATTCAAAAATCAAAAGGCAAAATTTAAAATTGCAATTAAAAAGTCAAAAGTTTTGCCACTTTTAAGTTTTAATTTGTACTTTTGACCTTTGAATTTTAACTTTTAACTTCCAAATAGTCTTACTATTTGGATAAAGTATTCTAAAGGCAGCCACAAAAACCAAGCAAGAATTTGCCCGAGCATTTCCCCTGAGCTTAGCGCGGGTCCTGGCACGCTAAGCGTGCCCCATAATCCCCCCAAGACGCCCAATATCCCTAATAAAAATCCGCCAAGCATAATAAAAGGCACGGTCCAGAGCACCAGCGTGTTTACCAAAGGGCTGACGAGCGACACTTCGCCGAAAGTAATAAACAGCAAGGGGGTTACCGCAACTTGGGCCGCAAGAGTTACCGACAAGGCAGACTTAAAAACAGCCGGCAGATATTTAATTTTGTCTACCAAATCTTGAGTTTTCTTCCCCAGCCCTACAATGCCGGCAGTCGCCAAAAAGGATAGTTGAAAACCCAGGTCAAATAACCAAAGCGGGTAAATAAAGAGCATTATGGCTCCTGCAATTACCAGGGCACGCCAAACATCGAACTCGCGTCCCAAAGATTGAGCGAAGATGAGGATACTGCCCATGACAGCCGCTCTTACTATCGGTGGGTCTGCGCCGATTAAGAGGACATAAGACCAAACTAGTATAAAACATAACAAAACAGCTCTCTTTCTCCCCCAAATAAAAGCCGTAATATTTATAATCAGTCCCGAAAAAAAGGCGATATTAGAACCCGAGGCAACAACAATATGTAGAGTACCAGTTTTACGCAAAGCTTCTAAAAAGTTTGAATCGAGGCTGGATTTTGTACCCAAAACAACACCTGATAATAGCCCCGAGTGGGGTTCGGGAAGAAATTTCTTAAAAACACCAAACACTCTCTCGCGTATTTCACCCAAGACCCCCAACTCCCCTATTTTTCTCACTACAGGACTTTCCAGGTAATACCCGCTCTTCCCTTTGCCAATGACCCCTTCGGCTATTATTCGCTCGCTATACGACAGTTCCGGAAACCGGTCAGTATAGAAAGTGAAGTCACTAAGGGTAATCCTTTGCTGTGCACCTGCAACCTGGGGTTGATTACTTATCTGTCCCGAGACACGAACTTTGTCTCCTACCTGGTAACTAGGTCTTACTAAAACAAACCTAATCACCCAAACCGTTGTTAGTCCAATACCTAAGAGTGCTAAGAAAAATAACTTGCGAATTGGCATGATAAATCGAACAACACAAAACTCTAAGCACTAAACTCTAAATTCTAAATAAATTACAAATGGTAAATTCGAATATTGAAACATTGGGGCATTAGAAATTAAATATTGTTTAGGATTTAGAAATTAGGATTTAGGATTTTTGAACTAAGGCGCTGTTATCTGCTCTTTAATCTCGTCCAACAGTTTCTTGCCAATGACTTTTTTGGAAACAAGTTCATCAATCGCAGCATAGGGTCTGTTTTCGATAATTGCCGCCGCTCTTGCCGGTCCAATCCCTTTTAGTTTTTCCAACTCCGATTGAGTTGCAGAGTTGATGTTTATCAAGCCAGTTTGTACTCCCAACAATTTACCTGCGCTACTTGATCCACCACCCACAACCGATAATTCACCCTCAGCCGGTATATATATCTTTTGTCCATCGAGAAGTTTGGCAGCACGGTTAACATACTTCTCTACCCACTCCCGATCCGCCGTGGCGGACAAACCTCCTGAGGCTATTAGCAAGCGCTCTACCCGATCGCTTGCTAACAACTCATATACCCCAGGCTTGACGACTGCCCCCGAAACCTCAACCGTAATTTTACTCTCATCACCTTCAACCCCACTAACTCCCTCATTTCCCCCACCACTTTCCAAGATTTCCACCTTAGGCTGTTCAAAAACGCCCGACAGAAAAGAGAAACCACCAAAAAGAAGAAATAGTCCGCCCAAACCTGCTATCAAGAGAAGACGATACTTCTCAAACCAAGCTTGAATCTTGGCTTTCCACTCACTTTCTTCAGACAGGAAAAACTCTGACATAAATTAACCTAATTTCTAATTACTAATTAACCTAAATAAGCACTAATGCCCAATTATTAGAAATTAGATCAATTAGGTCAATTAGAAATTTAAATTTTGGCGTTATACGACAAAATTAATCGTCTTACCGGGCACAAAAATTACCTTTTTCGGCTCAGAAGTTAAATACTTAGCCACAAACTCAAAGCTTCTGGCGCGCTCCTCTACTACTTTCTGATTATTTGCCTCGTCGGCAGAGACAACAACAACCCCCCTGTATTTACCATTTACCTGAACAGATATGGAAACAACCTCATCAATTACCAAAACAGGGTCGTACTCTGGCCACGGGGCAAAATGAATCGACTCTTTGTGCCCCAACTCATTCCATAGTTCCTCTGTCATGTGCGGCGCAAACGGAGCAAACAGCTTCAGTAGAGTTTCACCCGCTTCCTTAGATATTCCGTTTTCCACTTTTGAATTTTGAATTTTGAATTTTGAATTCAATTCCTCTAAGGAATTGACGTACTCCATAATCCCTGAAATTGCTCTGTTGTAACGCAAGCCTTCTAAATCCTCTGTCACTCTTTTTATAGCCTTATGAATTAAGCGTTCTTGTTCATTGGAAATTGAAAATTGTGAATTAGAAATTGATTTTTGTACGAGTCGCCAGACTCTGTTCAAAAATTTAAACATTCCTTCCATGCCTGTGTCCCGAAAGTCGCCACCCTGGTTAAATGGTGATAAAAACATCAAATATAATCTTAAAGTATCAGCTCCGTATTTTTTGATGTAGGCGTCCGGCACAATCACGTTTCCTTTACTTTTACTCATTTTCGTTCCCTCGCAGATTAAAAGTCCGTGAGCAAAAAATCTAGTGAACGGCTCTTCAAAATCAAGGTGTCCCCAGTCATGCAAAGCCATAGTGACAAAACGGGAATACATAAGATGCAAAACTGAATGTTCTGCTCCGCCAATATACATATCGACGGGTAACCAGTGTTTAGTTATTTCCTCGTCCCAGGGTAGACTCTCGACGTTTTCTTCCTTCGATTTGCTCTTTAATTTTAAATTTGAAATTTTAAATTTTAAATTCTTCGTTACGGAAGGGTAACGAAGGAAGTACCAAGCAGAATCTAAAAATGTATCTGAAACATCAGTCTCCCGCCGCGCATCAGAGCCGCACCCGGGGCATTTAACATTTATAAACTTCTCGTCTTGGGCTAATGGGGATTTGCCAGTTCCAGTGGGACGATAATTCTCAATATATGGAAGTTCTACCGGAAGTTGGTCTTCGGGCGCCGGGTACCAGCCTGCTGCCGATGCAGCGGAATTTGAAATTTCAAATTTTAAATTTTTAATTCCATTCCCCTCAACCATTCTTTCGGCCTCATCAGTGATAAACCATGAATCCCCTCTATCTGCACAAGCCTGGCAATATATCATAGGGATAGGTGGTCCCCAATATCTTTGGCGCGAAATTAACCAATCGCGAAGGTGATAAGTCGTCATTTTCTTACCCCAGCCATTTTCTTCTAATGAACTTAATATTTTTTCCCGATCGCGAGGCCACGATAGTCCATTCCAGTCTCCCGAATTTATTATCGTCCCCTCGCCAACATACGCCTCTTGCAAGTCTTGATCAGTTTCTTTTTCAGACTTGATTGTAGAAACAATATCGAGATTATATTTACTAGCCATCTCGAAATCCCTCTGGTCGTGCGCAGGAACACCCATAACCGCTTCAGAACCATATCCGGAAACCACATAGTTTGATATATACACCGGAATATCTTTATTGTTGGCCGGATTAACCACATATGCTCCAGTAAAAACTCCAGACTTGTCTTGATTTTGGCTTCGCAAGGTCTCTCCTTGCGAACCTAAATTCGGTGCAGATATGGTTTGTTGTTGTTTAATATAGTCTGATACGACTTCTTTTTGCGCCTCCGTTGTTAGCGTAACAACTAGCGGCGAGTCTGGGGCAATCACCATGAATGTCGTACCGTAAAGCGTATCCGGCCTTGTAGTGAAACAGGTTAAGGTGTCGGTAGTTAGTTGTTTGGCCTCCCTACTCGCTACTTTAAACTTAACCTCTGCGCCATAAGATCGCCCTATCCAATTTCTCTGGGCAATCTTAATTTTTTCTGTCCAATTAATTTTTTCTAAATTATCTAACAATCTATCAGCATAATCTGTAATCTTAAAAAACCATTGCTCGAGATCGCGTTGCTCGACAACACTTTTACACCTCTCGCACTCTCCGGCTATAACCTGCTCGTCTGCCAAAACCGTCAAACAAGACGGGCACCAGTTAACTTTGGCTTTTTGCCTGTAAGCTAGGCCATGCTTAAACATTTGGATAAATATCCACTGTGTCCATCTGTAATAATCCGGATCATACGTCTCCAAAGTTCTTGTCCAATCAAATGCATTACCTGTTGCTTGAAGTTGTGAGTAAAACCGCTCTTCTGTGCGTTTCGAGACTTCAGTCGGATGTTCATTGATCTTAATTGCATAATTTTCAGAATGGATTCCAAATCCATCAAGCCCCATAGGTTCAAATACGTCATTACCTTTCATTCTTTGGTATCTCCCCCAAATATCTGCACCCGTAAAAGCATACATATTCCCGGCATGCAGACCTTCAGCCGAGGGATACGGGAACATCATCAGGTTGTAGTAGGGTTTCTTCGACTTGCCCAAGTCAGGAGAAAAGAGTTTTTGCTTCTGCCACACAGATTGCCACTTGGGTTCAATTACGGCTGGATTATAACTCACGGTTACCTTTTTTGCGGCCATACCGATATTGTAGTTGAATTAAGAAGAAAGAATCAAGAAATACGGGTAAAAGTCCACAAAATCGCTCCAATCTCGCGTCATTAATTCTTGTCAACCCGAAAGTACGACCGCTAGCAGACGAACTTTTACCAAACAATAGTAAATTTCTAAAAAATAACCTAACCAACCGGGATTTTGCTCACTTATGCGCCTAGTTTCGAATTTCTAGCACAAACTATATCATGTACCAATATTGCCACCAATGTCCGGTTTGATATATTTAGGTAAGCTAAAATTTAGCGACTTGTTCCGTGTGTAGTTCTGTGAAAACTGATTTTAGTTAAGTTTCTGTTCTTTTCAGACTATATCATACCCCTTAATAGGTAAAAATTGGGGGTTGACAAGGGTTTGGCGCTATTAATATAGTGAATATGTTCAGTATAACCGCGTATAATTTTGTATAATCGAACCTGCGGTTCTCATATGTTCACTTGTGTTTCACGCAAGTTATAAAAGGACATAATCCGAAGCTAAATTAAAAATTATGAATACCCTGCCTAAACAATTTGAGATTTATCTTGCCGAAACACTTGGTGTTTCTGGAAAAACTCTGAGAAACTACAGAGCTGATCTTGGGCATTTTATCCGTTGGTCAAAGGTTCATTTGGAAAGCAAAGAAATTGCCATTAACGACTTGGAGTCTTTACTTCCTCACTTCTCCGGATATCTAGTTGCCACTTACAGAACTCATCAAGTGCATTTCGGGGTTCCGCAGTCAACAACGAATCGCAGGTTATCGACACTTCGCAATTTTGGAAAATTTTTGAGTGCTTCAGGCATCACAGAAAACAATCCCACCCAACTTATCACCAATCTCAAGGAAGAATTAACCTTGGAGCAGGAACTGGAAGGAATCGTGCGTGAATACGCTAAAACTTTGGAAAAGGAAGGCATTTCTGCGGTGACTTGCAAAAACTACTTGTCAGACATAAAACATTTCGTCAACTGGTTAAAGCTAAATCAAGAAGTCTGGATAGACAAAGCAATTCAGACAAGCTAAAAAGGCACGGGTAGCCAAAAATTACATCTGGGGGGATAATAATTTTTAGTTAATTCCGATTTAATCGGTATTAAGGCTACCCGCTCCTTCGAGTATACCACCACAAACAAGAGGTTTGTAAAGAGTCACTTTGCTTCCCCCGGCTGTGCCCGAAAATGAGTAACCTGCCCAACATTAGCCCTGAGCTCCTTGCTAAATATCAAAGCGAGATAGAGAACCTGCATTCTTCTGCTACAATCCGCCGCAAAATGTCCTCCCTTGGCCGCTTTCTGCGCTGGGGAAGCGCTAACGGCCACTTCCCCTCGGCAGCTGCCGGCGTGGTTGTGGTTTCTCCTTCCACTGGCGAAACAACCTTTACTCCCCCGATTAAAGACGTGGAAAGTTTTGTCAAAGAGGCTGGAAACCAGGCAACCCGGAAACCAGGCAACCCGACAACCGGAAAAGCTGAGTTTTGGTGGGAAAAGAATCAGGGGGTCGGAAAACTTAGCACTTCAGAGAATCAGCAGAATGGGTCTGGAAATCAGGGTGTCGGCTTTTCTGCCAAAGCCTATTTCAAGGTTGGCTTATTCACACTCACCGGCCTTACGGCGGTCGCGCTCGCTTTTTTCCTTCTCAAAGAACTTCCCAAGGGCAATAAGTCGGTATTTGTGGCGCTCTCCGGGTTTGCGCAAGGACTGCTCGGGGTGTCGGAAGGTCAGAATACCAGTGATTCCGGCGGTCAGGAAACCAGTACTTCAGGAAATCAGGACACCGGCACTTCTGATACACCGGCTGACGGATCCACCGATACACCGACTACTGACACCCAGACCTCCGATACCCTCACCGCACGCATCCTTAATTTAATCGGTAGCGATCCCCTCATTCGAGCGCTAGGTGGTCCCCTTCTGCTAAACAGTCTTGGTATCACTCTCAAAACCGATACAGGCTCGGACGGAAACATCACCTTAGCTCCAGATGGCGAAGGTCAAGTACTCCTTCGTTCCTCTACAACAAGCAAAGATTCGTTTTCAGTGACCAACTCTAACCTGACATCTGGTAACCTGATCTCTGGTTTAGTAGGTCATGATGGATCAAACTATAACCTTTTTTCCCTTTCTTCCGGTTCTGAACCTGTAGAACGATTTACGGTTGATTCACACGGAAACACAGTTATTGGAGGGACAGTACAAACCGGAGGACAACTTACCTCCCCTTCGGTCGTTACCCAGCAACTGTCGGTTGAGCGCGATATCAGTCTCACCGGCAATCTGCTAGTCGGAGGCGTAACCCGTTTGAATTCTGCCGGCCGACTTGCTTCTATCACGGGCTTCTACCAAGATTCAGGATTATTTGAAATTGACCAAGGCTCGGCCGACTCTGCCCGGATTACCAAATATCCAACTGCCGCCCAAGGCCCGTCAACTGCCGACTCTGTCACTTACAAAGTCGATGAATCCCGCACCACCAATTCTGCCTACGACACGCTTGTCCTCTACCGCACAGGCGGAACTTCATCGGCCTACGCTTTGGATATCAGAGACGGCAACTTGCATGTTGCCGACAACTCTACTTTTGACGGAGACGTAACCGTCAGCGGTACGCTCACGGCCAACATCAACAGCAGTACCCTTACTGCCGGAGCGCTTACTGTTACCGGCAACACTACCATGGGCGGAGATTTGGCTATCAATGGCGGGGATTTAACTTCAACAGCCTCAACCTTTAACTTTTTAACTTCAAACGCAACAACTGTCAACCTCGCAACAGCCGCAACTTCGTTATCAGTCGGGGCCTCAACCGGAACTACTACTGTCAACAACGCACTCACCGTTACCGGAGCTTTTACCGCCAACGGACCGGTTTCCTTGGGCGATGGCGACGACACAGTCACCATCAACGGCACGACTTTTACCTCAACCGAAACCTCCCCGATTACTTTTAACATCGCCGACGGTATCGTTGACGCCTGGGATTTGCAGGAAGGCACGCGGAACTATATCAATGTCAATACTACTAATACGTCTGAGGCTGTGCAATTTGGCAACGCTACCACTAATCCCAGCTTCGGATTTTTAGGAACAGGCGCGGTAACCATAGCAGGATCTGCTGAAGGAACGAACGCACTTGTGATAACCGCCGGTGACATCACGGCAACTGCCGGAGATATTAACTTAAACTCCTCAACTCCTGACATTAAAACGAGCGCCACCGGCACTGGCTCACTCTTCAACGCAAACTTAACTACCCTCAACATTGGCGGGGCCCTAACCACTCTCAATATCGCTGATTCAACCACTACCAAAACTATTGACATCGGCGGAGTGACAGCCTCTGGAACTGACACCATAAATGTCGCGACAGAAGGAACACTAGCCGACGTCATCACCATAGGCAACACCAACGCCTCAACGACTCTAGCCCTCACCGGCGGGGATGACTGGAATCTAGCGGCAACTGGTGTACTTACGCTCTCTGCATCGGCAGCTCAGACAACAGCCATAGTTATCACCGATACTGACTACACCAATGCCTTATCAATTGCCGACAATAACATCACTGGCACTACCTACTCGCTTATCGGCACTGCAGCCTCTATTGATTTCTCAGAGTTTGATGTGTCTGCCTCAACCGGAAGCGTAACAATTAATGACACAGCAGATGCCGGAGCGTTCTTGGTCGAAGGCACAAATTTAGACATCAATTCTCTTGACTTTGTTGCCGCTGGAACAATCACAGCAGCCTCCGGACAGGGTCTAACCCTGTCAACGACAAGTGCAGATATAGCTTTGACAACCGCTACTTCTGGCAATATCAACCTAACAACTGGTGCTGCCACGGGTTTAGCCAACATTCTTACAGGAAATTTAAAGGTGGGTAATGGGACGCCAACTGTTTCTTTGGACGGAGAAGATGCCTATGTTGAAGGGACGCTTGAAGTTGATGGAGCAACGACTTTAGATGGCGCCCTCACTGTTGCAGGAACTTTAACCGCTAATGGAACAGTTGCAATTGGCGACGGCGGAGACGCGATTACATTAAGCGGAACAACAATTACTTTAACTGCCAATACTTCAGGCAATGATATTACCTTAAACCTGACAGATAACAATGCCGATGCGTTAGATATCCAGGAAGGGGCCAACAACTACCTCAATGTTGGAACTTTAGACGCGGGAGCCACCATGGTGTTTGGAAACGCAACTACCAACCCAACCTTTGGCTTTCTTGGCACCGGTCTCATCACCATAGCCGGAGCAGGAGCTGAAACCAACTCTCTCACCCTTACAACAGGAAACATTACCTTAACTGATGGAGACCTTACTCTCTCAGGTGGTGAAATCTCCGCCACGGCGGATGATACGACAGGAACTTCCTTTTCGTTTACAGGAGTCAACACCACAGGCGACACCCTTGGGGTGACCGCTAATTCTCTAAGTTCTGGAAATGCTTTAAACATTGGGGTTAACTCAACAGGAGCAGCTTCCAATACCCAAAAAGGATTAAACATTGCGCTGTCAGGAACTAACAGCACAACAACTCAAACAACGTACGGCGCACATATCTCCAACACCCATGCTGGTACTCTATCAACCAATGTAGGCCTGTATGCCACTGCCACAGGCGGAACCACTGCAAACTATGCTGCTATATTTGAAGCTGGTAATGTTGGGATTGGCGACACCACTCCAGATGCCTTTCTGGAAGTCTTAGGAATCACGGAACAGTTAAGACTGACTTACACTGACGGGACTGTTGACTCCAGATTTACTGTTGATTCTTCAGGTAATTTAACAATTAATCAAACAGGTACGGCTGGATATGTCCGTATCGGAGACTCTGGTACTCCTGGAGTTGCAACAGGAGATGATGATTTGTATGTTGAGGGAGATTTAGAAGCAGATGGGACATTGACTGTAGCAGGAGCAGCAACATTTGCATCTTCTGGTTCGTTTGACTCCCTCACTGTTGGTGGAGGGTATGGGGCAACTGGGGTAACAATTAGCAATGCTGGAGCAATCTCTGCTAATGGGGCTTTAATTGTTGACTCTACTTCCCTGCTTACCGGAGCAGTCACCATCACCGGTGTTGCGGAAGGAACCGCTTCTCTCACTCAAACTCTGGGAGACCATGTTATTACTGATGGAGACCTTACTCTCTCAGGTGGTGAAATCTCCGCCACGGCGGATGACGCAACAGGGACAAGCTTCTCCTTTACAGGAGTAAGTACAACTGGCGATACTCTTGGTATAACGGCTAATTCTTTAACGTCAGGAACAGCGTTAACTATTGCTTCTACGGGAACTGCTTTCAACGGCGAACTCTTAACCTTGAGCAAGACAGGCGCTTCAGGTTCAACCGCTTTCACTTCAGATATAGCCAATGTTACCTATTCTCAAACCTTTAATGGCGGGGTTGGCCTTGCCTCAACAGGAAATGTCCTGGATGTTTCTCGCGCGATCATCCTGGACAACGCAGGTAACACCCACACCATCTCGGGAGCTTTAGTTGCTCTGTCTTCAAATGGAACCCAAACCGCGGGAACGTTAACTGATACGGCAAATGTCCTCTCACTAACTCAGTCTTACGCTTCCGCAACAGGAGCAGTACTTTCCTTTGCTAATTCCGGAGCTGGAGTTGATATCTTGGGAACTTCTTCTACCTGGCAGGTAACCAAAGCAGGAGCTGGAACCTTTGCTTCCCTCTCAACCGGTGCTGGAGCAATCTCTGGAGGAGCAGGAAGCTTTACCACCTTAACTTCATCTGGAGCATCAACTATTGGGACTGGATCTTCTTTGACCAACACCTTTGGATCTGGGGCTTCTTCAATAAACACCATTGGAGCAGTTACTACCCCGGGAGCGCTCACTTTGCACGGGGCAACTACCTTGGACAATACCTTTACTGTTTCAGGCAGTAACTTAACCTCACTGGGCGGAAACCTAACCGTAACAGGAACTGCCTGGACAGCTACCCCTACTATCTCAGGACTGATTACTGCTACTTCAGGATTGACTGCAAATGGAACACTCACTGCCAATACTGATGTAGACTTTGTTTTCGCTTCTACTGAGAACTTTACCATTGCCAATACTACAGCAGGAGCAGGAGATGTGTTGGGATTATCATTTACTTCTGCCAACTCAACAGATGGAATTGACATAGCTTTTACCGACACAGCCGACGCGGCAGCAGACACGATTTCCGGATTAAATATCTCTTTAACTTCGGCAGCTGACGCCAACGATACACTTTCTGCAATAAACATTGCCGCATTGACCGGAAACACTGCTTTGGAATATGCGATAAACATCGGTTCTGGTTGGGATACGGATATTAACGCTACTACAAGTCTTGAAATAGGTATTGGCGGGACAAATGAATTAACTCTCACTACTACAGCTTTCTCTCCTTCAACCAGTGATGGCAGTGCTTTAGGAACCGGCTCTCTCATGTGGTCTGATTTGTTCTTGGCTAACCTCTCTGTCATCAACTTTAACAATGGAGATGTAACTATTACCCATGCGACAGACGCTCTGACTATAGCTGGCGGAGCAGTAACCATCACAGGTGTTGCCGAAGGAACAGCTTCTCTTACCCAAACTCTTGGGGATCATGTGATTACCGATGGAGATTTGACTCTTTCTGGCGGTGAAATCTCCGCCACGGCGGACGACGCGACTGGCACCAACTTCTCTTTCACCACAGGCGGACTCACCACCGGAACAGGACTTGGAGTTAGTACGACCGCGTCTGCTTCTACTGCCTTTACTGGCGACACTCTATCTGTATCTCTATCTCAGAACTGGACAGCTGCCTCCTCCCCTACCAATACTGGAAATATTCTTGACCTTTCCCGCGCACTTACTGTTGGTGTAGCAGGCCAAACTGTCACCCAGTCCGGAGCTTTAGCCAAGCTCTCCTCTTCCGGAACTGAAACAACAGGAGACATTGCCGATTCTTCCAATATCTTGCTTTTAGAACAAAATTGCGGAACCGGTGTTACTTGCTCGGGAGCAGTTTTAAAAATTACCAATTCCGGCACAGGAGCCGATATTGCTCTTAAAAACGATGAAACAATTTCAAATTCAACTAACGGCACAATTGCCTTTGGCGCAGATAAATTAACTCTTGCAACTGCCGCAGTTGGTGGAAACCTAGTAACTGCAAATTATGCGGGTGCGGCAACCCAAACTTCAGCCCTTTTTGGCTTAAATTTTGACATCTCAACTAACGTTACGGTCCCTAACACTGCTTCAGGCAACCAAACCGGGCTTTCCTTAACTGTAAAAGACGGCGGATCCTCGGCAACTGCAATAGGCGTAAATCTTGCAGGAACTTTTGACCGGGGATTAGACTTTTCAAGTTCTACTATTTCTTCCGGAGGCTCAATAATCTTTAACGACACCTCCTCAACTATTGATTTAGCTGCGGTTGCCGATAATGTTTTGGAAATTACCAATTCTTTGGGCACAACGGCCAATGACAATCTGATCACTCTGGAGATTGACGCAAACACCGATGCTTCAGACAAGATCTTATTGCGTGTTGTCTCTGAGGTTGGAGGCGTAGAACAAACTAAATTCTCGGTCGACTCAGACGGAGACGTGATAGCTGGTGGTACATTCTCTGCTGTAGAAATTAACTGTACAGACTGTTTGGATTTTACAGACCTTGAAGACACGCTCGACCTTGACGCGGCACTGGTCCTTAAC
Organism: Microgenomates group bacterium Gr01-1014_5; assembly: GCA_007376395.1. Taxonomy (GTDB): domain Bacteria; phylum Patescibacteriota; class Microgenomatia; order UBA8517; family UBA10165; genus VMGE01. The sequence goes on from VMGE01000007.1 coordinate 58,484, forward strand.
CAAACCACTAACACTTGGTCCCAAACCTTTACCGGGGACACAACTGTTGGTCTTACTTACACCGCAAACTCCCTGACAACCGGCACTGCAGTTCGCCTGACTTCCTCCGGGACTATCACTACAGGAGGAGAAATTCTGGATTTGGTTGGAAATGGGATAACGACCGGAAATTTAGTAACCGGCAGTACAACTGCCCTTACTTCCGGCTCAGCTTTATCCCTAACTGGACCATCAGCAGCAACTGTCGGCATAACCGGCTCTTTTGTCAATCTCACATCTGATGTGGGAGCCTCGGGCAAGGTTTTAAGTTCAACTGCAACTATTGACTCTACGGGTGTCGGGGCAGAAGCCTACAACCTTTATGCGGCAACTACCAACTCAAATTCCACAAATACAAATACCGTCAACGGCATTTACTCTACTCTAACTGACGCGGTTGCTCTAGGAAATACTAATTACGGTATCCGCTCTGTGTTAAGTAATACCGGAGCAAATACAGCAGGAACTAAAAAAGCATATGGTCTCTATTCAAACGTAACTAACACCTCAGCAGGTATTGGAGGGTCTGCAGAGACCTATGGCGGATATTTTAGTGTTACCCCTGATACCGCAGGTTCAGCAACAGCTTATGGTTTGTACGTAACTACTACCGCGGCGGCAGATACGTCTTATGGTATTGATATAGAAGGAGCCGGTAATTTTACTTATGATATAGATCTCCAGTATGACGAGACTATTTCCAACGCCACAGACGGCACAATTGCCTTTGGTGTTGGCGGATCGGCAGAAGTTAATTTAACAGCAACTGATCTTTCTCCCGCCGTCAGTGACGGTAATGCTCTTGGTACCACAGCCCTGATGTGGTCTGACCTCTTCTTGGCAAACCTCTCTGTCGTCAACTTTAACAATGGCGATGTGACACTAACCCATTCAACTGACCTTCTGACAATTGCAGGGGGTGGGGTAACTTTTGATGGCGCAGTCACTGCCAATACAGATGTTGATTTTGTGTTTGCCGGAAATGAGAATGCGACTATTACGAATACTACTAATACTCTGGGAGCTTCCGGAATGCTAGACCTTGCTTCAACTGGTTCTACCACAGATACCAGAACCCTTGATCTTTCGACAACCTTTAGCTCAACAGGAGCTACTACGTCGTATGGGCTATACAATGCCTGGACATCAAGCGCAGTAGTAACAGGAGCGTCTGTTTCCCAAACCGCGTATGGGAGTTACAACACTGCTGCCAAAACAGGAGCAGACGATGCGACGGGAACATATACTCTCTACGGCACTTACAATACTGCTTCAAATACAGGCAGAACAGCAGTGGGAACAGTGAATACGTATGGGGGGTACTTCTCGGCAACAGGAGATACCGCAGGAACCTCAAGTACCTACGGTCTCTACTCCATTGCCTTATCAGGAGACACGGGTTATGGATTATATATTGGTGATGGGACTGCCACAACAGACTATGGTATCTACCAATCAGCCACAACAGATGACAACTACTTTGCAGGCAATGTCGGCATCGGCGATACCACTCCCGACGCGTTATTGGAAATAAACCAAGGCGATATGTTTTTCTATGGAAATACTCACGGAGCGGCTGCAGGAACAGACTATAACGCATTTAATAATGGTATTGCATTTATTGATGGTAATAGTGGAACGGGAGCAGGAAATTACTCCTCGCTCATAACAGGCGTCGCAAATGGAACATGGGGTGCAGATCTGCAATTTATTACAAGAGCGGCGGCCGGCGGAGCTGCAACTGAAAAGATGAGAATAAGAGCAGATGGCAATGTTGGCATCGGTGACACAACGCCTGCGGCTCTTTTTACCGTCGGCAATACCGATCTCTTCCAAGTATCCTCAACCGGAGGCGCGGTAACTATCGCTGGCGTTGCAGAGGGCACTGCCTCTCTTACCCAAACTCTGGGAGATCATGTAATTACCGATGGAGATTTGACTCTTTCAGGTGGAGAAATTGCCGCTACTTCAGATGATGCCACCGGAACCAATTTCAGCTTTACCACAGGCGCGCTTTCCACAGGTCTTGGAATAGGAATTGTTTCAACTTCTCAAGCCATAACTTCCGGAGGACTCTTGTCTGGCACTCTCACCTCTTCTTCTGCTACTGGTTCGTTTAGTGGTGACATTGGCCTGCTTTCAACTTCCCGAACTAACGCTACAGCTTTGCAAACACTAACTGACTCTGGGAATATATTAGACTTGGGAAGAACCACTATTACCAACCATGCAAGCGCCACTACTAATGTCACAGGTTCAATCCTTAACATTTCCAATATCGCAACCCAAACTCTGGGAACACTTACCGACTCTGCTAACTTGGTTGTTGTTACCCAGGACGCAGATGCAACAGGAGCTCTACTCCACCTTGTTTCAAATAGAAGCTCTACCAACTACTCGCTGTTAATCGAGCAAACAAGCGGCGGGACAGATACGCTTTCTTTAACTGACGCAGGCAATTTGGCAATTCTTGGAGATTTAACCATTACAGGAGGCAATATCACTTCAGCCCTAACTCTTGATTCAACTTTAACAGTTACAGGAACAACAACACTCAACGGCATAGCTAATATAGGCGACGGGGGCGACGCGATAACGCTTTCCGGAACGACAATTACTTTAACTGCTAATGGGGTTGGAAATGATATAACCTTTAACTTGGTTGACAATAATGCCGATGCGCTGGATATTCAGGAAAGTACAAACAATTACATTAATATTGGAACCTTAGACGCAGGCGCGGCTATGGTATTTGGAAACGCAGGCACCAATCCTACTTATTCTTTCTCGGGCAGTGGCGCGGTAACAATTACAGGTTCTGCGGAAGGCACTGCCTCTCTTACCCAAACAACTGGCGATCACGTAATCACTGACGGAGATTTAACTTTATCCAGTGGTGAAATTACAGCTACCAGCGACGATACAACAGGAACCTCTTTCTCGTTTTCCGGCACTAACCAATCAGGAGATCTCATGGGGATCACCGCAAATTCCCTCACAACAGGGACAGCCTTGTCCCTGTCCTCTACCTCTACCGCAGGAGGAGCTTCCGGTGTATCAAAAATGATCGATATAAATCGAACCGGTACAAATGCTCAACTTGCCCATACCGCTTACGGCATTTACTCTGCGGTATCCACCGGCAACGTCACCAGTGGAACTAACATCGCGGGTTATTTCTCGGCAAGTAACGCAACCACAGCCAACTATGGATTGATTGTTGAAAATGGCAGTGTGGGTATTGGGATAACCGCACCAGCAACCACCTTAGACATAGACTCAAACAGCAATACTCAAAACTTAAGGCTAAGGGGTACTGCGGGAACAACCGAAATTGCAGATATGTTTATCAGAGCATCTGGAGCCTTGGTCTTGGGAACAGAAAACACAGGAGCGGCGCTAGCATACGTTGAAATAGATCCTGAAGACAATGAGTACGGACTTATTTTAAGAGATTCTAATACAGGGGCAGGTACTAGCGCAACTTACGCCAACCTTTATACCACCGACGCAACTGTTGATTACTTAAATATTGTGGTTGGCGCAACAACTGCTACAGCAGGGCTGGTAATTGATGATGATAATCAAGTCGGTATAAATACCGTAACTCCTGAATTTCCACTTGATGTCTACACTGCTACCGATGTCTATGCAGTTGCATTCGGAGACAACACAAGTAGTAATTCCAACCTTCGAATCGCTGGTACGGCTGGTGGAGCTACTGGATATGGGTTAATTCAAATGTTCCAAGGCAACACAACGGGGGGAAACTTGGTACTCCAAAGTGCTGCTGGAAGTGTCGGTATCGGCACAACTGCTCCGGATGCGGCACTGGAAATAAACCATGCAACTGGGGATTCTTTAAGATTGACATACAATGATTCAAACGGAACGGCTGCCAATTACACTGACTTCTCTCTCTCCTCCACCGGAGCATTGACTTTGACAGGTAGCGCGGCGACTCTTGGAGCCAGCGCAACAGCAGAAAAAACTTTCTTCACCTTAACTCCTGGGACTATTACACTCACTGCTCCAACTGCCGTAACCTCCCTCATGGAAACGGCAGTTATTACCGGATCAACTATTGCCGCTTCTGCGGCAACCACCGTTAATAACGCGGCAGGTCTTTCCATCTCTGCTCCCATAGATAGTACCAATGCTACCCTCACCACTTCCTCTGCTCTAAGAATTTTAGATATCACTTCAGGAGCAGGAACATTAACAACTCAATATGGAATTTATATAGATGCCCCAACCGGCGGAGCCACCTCAAATATTGGCCTCTACAACGCAGGGACGACCACACTGGTGGGAGCGGTTACCAATGCTGGTGGAATCTCCGGAGGAGCAGGTAGCTTTACAACTCTTGCTGCTTCTTCAACTTTAGCCGTAACCGGAGATACCACTCTAACAGGAGATTTAGCAGTCAATGGCGGAGATTTAACAACAACGGCCACAACATTTAATTTATTAAACGCAATGACCGGCACGCTCAATTTCGGGGGTGGAGTTGACACTGTAAATATTGGCGCGGCGGGCGGAGCGGCGACAACTATAAACGTTGTAGGTGCGGTGGCGTTTAGTGGGTCAACAGGTGTTGGTCTTTCTATCGCAACTGGTGGCCTCACCGTCACTGCTGGCGGGGCAACAATTACGGCTGGAAATTTGGGAATTGGAGTAGCAGTAAACACAGCTATTAGCGCCCGAGCGAATTCAACAGCCCTTCTCACTGCCGACCAGATTGGTTTTTACTCCGACCCGATTTTCACAACTGCGGCAACAACAAAAGGAGCTGGTTTTCTCTCATCCTTTAGAACAGCAGGTTCTACAACCATGACTGATGGGTATGGATATCTCGTAGAAAGCCCCGCTATTGGAGCTCTTTCTGCTATCACCAACTTCTATGGCGTTTATGTAAAGAATCAAAACAGTGCCCTGATAACCAATGCTTATGGTGTCTACATTGCAGCACAAACAACGGCCGTCACCACCAACATCGGCCTCTACAATGCAGGGACAACGACTTTGGTGGGGGCGACCTACATCAACGACACATCAAATGCCAACTCCACCACAGGCCTCACCATCAACCAAGGAGCAAGTGATGATCAAATTTTTGCACTGAAATCATCTGATGTTCTTCATGGAATGACAGCCGTTGTGGAAACGGATACGTTCGCAGCATTCTATAAGACAAGCGCTGGTGGCGGTGGACTAGAAATAGATTCAACAACTGACGCAGATACCGAGGCCAATCGACCGGCATTTCTTGTACAAGCAACGTCGGGTGTGGCCGCAGATACTACCAAAACAACCTCTGGACGTGGAGTCTTTGAAATCCGATCTGGTCTAGTTTCCGGAACTGGTCGCGCTGATGTCGGAACGAATGGCAGCCTTATGGCTGTACTCAATAACGCCACAGCTCGATTCATCATCGATGCAGAAGGAGATACCTGGCAAGATGGAGATGTTTCTTTAAATGGCGGAGATGTTACCACTGCCGCCACAACCGCCACTCTCTTTAACACCACTGCAACTACCCTTTCTCTGGGAGGCGGGGCAACAACTGCTTTGAACTTGGGTAATGGTACCTCTTCTTACACTGCTATCAATCTCGGCGCAGGAGCAGCAGCAGTCAATGGAATTAACATTGGCGGAACAGGAGCAAATGTTATTGCTATTGGCAATACCCAAACCGCTGGATCTGTGGCTATTGGCGCAGCCATGACAGGAGGAACTATCACTATTGGCGGAACAGGATTACAAACAGGAACGATAGCTTTGGGAACAGGCACAGGAGCGCAAGCAATTAATTTAGGAACAGGGGGTACAGGAACAAAAACAGTTATCTTGGGGGGATTAGATGGTAACTCTGTCACCACCATAAATTCCGGCGCGGGAGCGATAAATATAGGCACAGCTATTGGCAAAACTATAAATATTGGTAATATAGGAGTCACTCTTAACGTAACTTCCGGCACGGGCAGTCAAACCTATGCTTCATCAGTTGCCACCACCGCTACTACATCTTCTGCCTTTGTCTTTACCGGTAATTCTCTGACCACTGGAACAGGATCATACTTTAATTCATCCTCTCTGACTACAGGAAAATTAGTTGATATCAATACAGGTTCTGCCAACACCTTCACCACAGGCACATTATTAAATATAGCTTCCACCTCCACTGCTCTGACTTCTGGCAAGTTCTTGAACATCTCCAACGGCTCAGACATCTTTACGGTAACCAACACCGACTTTACCACTTCCCTCCCTGCCAACTTCACCTCAGCAGGAGATGTGGGGATAGCATATGACATCAATTTCACTAATCCGACGGCTTCATACATCAAATCGCTTGCACCATTATATATACAGGCAGGAGAGAGTTTTGCTTCCCAGGACTTGACTTTGAAAACATATAACCAGGGGTCAGTCGTAATTGATAGTTCGGTAACAACAGGAACTGGGGTAAATATGACAAACATCGGCTTAACTACTGGCACTGGTATGCTTCTTGCACATACCACTTCAGTAATTGCTGCCGGTGGATCACTTGCAAGAATATCATCAACTGGAATTGATACTTCTACCACAACTGGAGTTCTTCTTGATCTCTCCTCTACTGCCTCTACTGCAGGCACACAATTCCTGCAAACATACTCTGGACTAACTACAGGAATTGGTCAATCAATAGTGGCGAATGCACTGACTACAGGTGAGGCTTTCATCATTCCTCATACCACCTCGGTTATCGCTGATGGCGGATCATTGGCTAGAATTACCTCTTCCTCGGTGGATACAGGGGGTGCAACAAATGGAGTACTGCTTGACTTAGCTTCTACCGGGTCAACGGCGGGTACTCAATTCCTGCAGACCTATTCAGCTTTAACTACGGGAATTGGACAGTCTATAGTAACTAACGCTCTGGCTGGCGGATCAGCGCTTAGTCTTGCCTCCTCCTCTACAGCCTTTACCGGAGATATGATAGCTGTAACGCTCTCGGGATCAAACGCTGCAAATACAGGAAATCTTCTCGACCTCACCAACTCCGGCACGTCAAACACCAACACAACTGCATATATCAAACACTATGCGACCGGCACAAACAACCTCGCGTTTAGAATTGATGATGTATCAGGAGACACCACCCCATTTGCCGTTGACGGAACAGGAAGTGTGGGTATTGGAACCACTGCTCCCCAAGGTAACCTAGAAATATATAACAACACAAATGCCGCCACCACTCCGCTATTTTCTATCCGTTCGGATTTTAACATAATCGGTAACTACGGTATGATCCGTTTTGGAGACTATACCCAAACTACCGCATATCAAAAAGGTGCGATTATCTATGAAAGTGTTTCTGGTGCTGCCAGAGGCAAGTTCCATATTGCCCTAGAAAATACTGATGGCGCGGGAACCGTGGCTCTCACTGATGCCAGACTTACTGTTTTATCAAGCGGGGCTATAGGTATTAACGACGTAACTCCCGATGCCTTCCTGGAAGTCTTGGGAACTACTGAACAATTAAGACTGACCTACACCGATGGTACTGTTGATACCAGATTCACGGTGGGATCAGGAGGAGACTTAACCATTGATGCATCAACAGATGGATCAGGAAGTGAGACGCTGACCTTGACTGGATTTACTACCCTGACTGCCACTGGCGTTGCAGGTTCCTTTGACTCCCTCACTGTTGGCGGGGGGTATGGGAGTACGGGAGTAACAATTAGCAATGCGGGGGCGATATCTGCTGATGGTGATGCGATAATCGCCGGAGGTCAGACAACTGTTGGCGCAGGTGGAGCTGGAGCTATTGGTGTATCTCTTGGAACAACCAGCCTAACTGCCGCGCAATCCTCTGTCCTTAATCTTCAAGGATATGGTCAAGAGAATGAATGGGTTGGTATGGGTATGTATTACAGCGGGTCTGCTTGGACTGCAGCTGCTATCAGCGCTTTCCAACTCCAACACTCAGGATCTAACTTTCAAATATATGGCGATGCAAGTTTGACCGTTGGCGGTACTTACACTCCCACACTCAGATTTACAATAGCCGCGGCAACAGGAAATATAACCTCCACAGGAGACCTAGCGCTAAACGGCGGAGACTTAACCACCACCGCCACCACTGCCACTTTGTTTGATACTACCGCCACTACCCTTTCTCTGGGAGGAGCTGCGACCACACTATTAAACTTGGGTAATGGTACCGGTAACTATACGGCAATCAATTTGGGTTCTAGTACGGGAACCCACACTATCAACATCGCAGGAACAGGAGCAACTGGAATTGATACTATTAATATCGGTACTGGCGGCACAGCAGCCGATACTATTAACATAGGAAACGGGGCAACCGCCAATACCATCGCTATTGGATCAAGCTCCTCTACCACAGTCTCAATTACAGATAACAACTGGAGTGTTACCGCGGCAGGAGTTGCAACTTTTGCTTCGTGTTCGGGATGCGGCAGTAGCGGACCTTGGAATAACATAACAGATCCAACCGGCACACAAACACTCGCTTTCGGTGATGCAGAGCTTACTGCGTGGACAACCGCTTCTGACACCGAAACATTCTTGACCATGACTGCCAGCGCATTAACCACTGGCAAGATTTTGGATATTGCGACAAGCAACAATACCTTTACCACCGGAACACTTGTTAACATAGCTTCCACCTCCACCGCTCTGACCAGCGGTAAGTTCCTGAACATCAACAATGGCTCGGACATCTTCTCTGTTTCCAACACCGACTTTACTACCGCGCTTCCTGCCAACTTCACCGCTTCAGGCGACGTATCTATCGCTTACGACATCAACTTCACCAACCCAACAGCGTCTTATATCAAAAGTTCTGCTCCCCTCTCTATAGAAGCGGGAGAAACCTTTAATTCATCCAATTTGACATTGAAAACGTACAATTCCGGACTTTTGAATGTGGACGCGGCAGGCGGATCACTCTTTACCAAAAGCGCGGGAACAGTTGCCTCGATTAACCGCACCACCAGCGACGGTACTATTATAGATTGGCAACGGGACGGCGCATCAGTGGGTGTAATCTCTGTTGCTAGTGGTGTTCTTACTTATGGAACATTTACCGGTTCCCACTACGCGTGGACTGACGAAACAATTGAAAAAGGAATGCTGGTGAGCTTAACTGGAAACAATAGAAGCCTGAATAACAACAGTAATTCCGAAATACTCTATGGCATTACGAAAACCCCTACTGCAAACGATTCAAAAATACTAGGTTCTTACCTAAGTATTCTTGAATCAGACCAACCCGCTTCAAATACCAATCCGCACCTGGTTATGGCTGCCGGAAACGGCGATATGTGGGTAGCTGATTATGGGTCAAATCTGGAAAATGGCGACTACCTCATTTCTTCGGGCACGGCTGGACACGCTATGAAGGACGACGGAACCTACAAACCGGCCTACATCATCGCCAGAGTCGCCCAGCCGGTTGACTGGAATGAGATTTCAGAAACAATTGACGACAATGGCACGCCAAGAAAACACGCCAGAATTTCCATTACTTTTGAAATGTACAAAGAAAATAACCTCACCGAGCTTTTTGCTTCTCTTGGTAGTTCGGTCGAGCAATTACTCGCGCTCACCAGCACGATAACCAAAGACCTCGCGGGCAGAATACACATCCCGTCATTGATAGCTAACCTCATCCAAACCGACACGCTTATTTCACCGGTTGTTGAAACAACCGAAATCAAGACCGGCGGCGCCGACTTAACTGTAAATTTGGCCAATCCAGCTTCTAACCTCCAACCTCCAACCTCTGCCTTTGGCAAGCTTCTTGTCAAAGGCAACCTCGAAGTTACCGGCGACGCCACTATTTCCGGAACCCTCTATGCAGATAAGATCAAAGCAAATCAAATCGAAGGGCTAACGGGTACGTTTAGCGAGCTCATCGCCTCACAGTCTGCAGTCCAAAATCTGGCGTTCGAGAGGGCTACCCAAACCACCCAATCGGTAGTTGAGCGTATAAGGGGACGCCTTGAACAACTGGAAGGCTCGGTTGCCGCCTCAGCCGCCAGCAGTCAGGCCAGACAACAAATTAAGGATATGCTAACAGAAACTGCTCAAACTTCCCCGCTCTTGTCCTTTAGCCCCGGCACTTGGGACACTGCCGCGGCTACTGATTCGGCAAATTTGGCTTCCCTTGATACCCTTGGTACTCTTGATACACTTGCCACTCTCAACCTTGCCGGTGACTTTAACGTCTACGGCTCAACCCGCCTCTCAAACACTTTTGTCTATGACGGCGCAGTTACTATCGCGAACACGGCAACTAACGAATCTCTTTACATCCCTTGATTATCAATGGTGATGGTTTAGTACTAATTAACAATTTGACAGTTAACGGAACGCTCGCCGTCTCAACAATTACGCCAAACGGCGGTGATTTGACCTTAGATCTTTCCCCCCAAAACCCTCAACTCCCTCAATCCGCCTTCGGCAGCCTTTTGGTAAAAGGCGCCGACGGCTCGACCGTCGCCTCAATTGACGCCTCGGGCTCGGCGACTCTGCGGAAGCTAATCATCGCCGCTCCCTCATTACCCTCAACTCCCTCAGCTCAAATCGCAGGCGAAGTCGCGAGCAACGCCACCGCCGGCCATGCAATTATCCCGGCTGGATACGCAGATTTGAAGATTTACAATAAGAATGTCACCAGCGATACTTTAGTGTATGTTACCGCCACTTCCCAAACCGGAAACCAGGTTATCTATGTCAAGAACAAAACAGCTCATACCGGAATAGTTGACGGTTATTTTACAGTTTCAATTGACCTTCCCTACGGCTCAGATATCGAATTTAACTGGTGGATAATAGATTTGAAGGAAAATTAGTCAAATATGTCAAATTTGTCCAATAAGTCTAATTCTAATGGAGGTTACCGCAACCTAGTTGCCTATCAACTAGCGGTGGTTATTTTCGACCTGAATGATCTTTTTGTTAAAAGCTATATCGATCCCCGCTCAAGAACCAAAGACCAAATGGAACAAGCCGCGCGCTCCGGAAAGCAAAACATTGTCGAAGCTTCGCTTCTTCGCAGTCTGGAAGGGAATATCAAACTAACCGGCGTTGCGCGGGGAAGTTTTGGAGAGTTACTCGAAGATTACGAAGATTTCTTGAGAACTCGTGGCTTAAAACTTTGGGGAAAGGACGATCCTCGAGTTCTGGAAATCCGAAGAATTCGGGTTTCCTCGAATAAGTCTAATTTGTCTAATTGGACTAATTCACCGGAGAGTTTTTGTAATTTGATGATCACTCTACTTCACCTTGAAAATTACCTTTTAGACCAGCTTTTAAGAAAGCTTGAGGAAAAGTTCGTTAACGAAGGCGGCTTCCGGGAAAACCTTTTCCGCCGCCGTTTAGAAAGGAAATTTGGCAATGGTCTTACCGCCAGAAAGTAAAACTATTATGAAAAAGGCTAAAAATCCGAAAAATACCAACTATCAAATCGATATGTCTGGGAAAATTGAACAAACTAATAAAGATACTGTATTGGCTTACTCAAACGCAGAGCAATATTCCGTTGCCATTCCTAAAAAAGTTAAAAGGCAAGTCCAGGAATTTTTCAGACGCCAGGGGCTTACAAGGCTGTATGTTTATACCCTATTCTCTTTAGGAATTTTCTACCTATTAAAAAATATTAAAGGCAGGCACGACATAATCATAGATCTTGAGTATCCTGGAAGAGACAAGCTTATCAAAAGTCTCATAAAAGCATTCATGGAATCTCGCAATAGGGATATCTCTTACATAAAATTCTCACGAATCGGCAATCGGCCAAAGGCCCACTACGCTGCTAAAAATGTATTTGATAAAAAAGTGAAGCCGAACTATACAATTAAACTTGAAGATGTAAATAATGCACTAAAAAAGGCTGGTGGGCGTTTAAGAGAGTGTTTTTCAACTCTGGTCGACGCTCAGTCCCAGCCTATGACAAAAAGTATACCAAAAAAGAGGAATAAAGTCAAATGAAAAAGCTAATAAGTCAAGTCAACCCATTCAAGCCATTACTGGTTCTCTACCCTCTCCTTTGGAGGTTCGTTCCTGGCTTTAAAAAACTACCCATTATCCTCCAAAAAACTCTGTCGGCTGTTTTGTCTTTAACTATCACTATCACTAGCTTCTATTCACTGTCGTTTTTGTTTGCAAAAACGACGTCCGCTGCCTGGTTTGACGACTCCTGGTCTTACCGCCAGCGGGTGGACATCACCAACTCTGGTACCGCCCAAACCGACTATACTAATAAGAAAAGGCTCTTATGATCAATAGAAAAAGCAAAAAATACCAAATTGACCAGTCAGGGAAAGTCGAGCAAACAGAAAGACACACTGTTTTAGCTTGCACTAACGGCAATAGCATGACTATTCTTCTGAAGAAAACTGAAAAAAGAAAACTGCAGAGGCTTTTCAAAACCGTAGGTATTTCAAAGCTGTTCCCTTATCTTACTTTCACTGCACTATTAGCTATACAGATTAAGGTTTTCAAGCCTAAGTATAAACTTATTATAGACAGGGAGTATCTGGGACACGAGAGTTTAATTGAGGATAAATTGAAGGCATATTTAGAGGACTTGGGAGTAAAACAAACTGTGCATATTGAATTTAGCCATGTTGGTAAGTTATCAGCTGCTCATAATTTAGCCTATCTTGTAGCAATAGGTAGGAAGAAACCGGACATTACAGTTGGGGCTCAAGAGGTAATGAAGGTAATTTTAGGCACAAAAAAGATCGGAACCGTTTAACTCAGGAATGGATACCTGGCGATCGACGATCTACCGACCTATGAAAGAAATATAGCATATGAATAAACTTTTGTCAACCCCGTTAGAAAAAATAAACAGCGTTTTTTCAATGCTTTTGAAAGCTAAATTTCTAACGGGGTCAAGAATATTTAAACCATTATTGCTACTCTACCCACTCCTGTGGCGCTTTGTGCCTGGGTTTAAGAGGTTGCCTATTATCCTTCAAAAAACCCTGGCAATAGTTTTGTCTTTAACCATAATTCTTAATTCATCATTCTTAATTCTCACCTTTGGCCCCTGGGCCAAGAAGGTGGAGGCCGCCTGGTTTGACGATTCCTGGGGCTACCGCCAAAGGGTGGACATCACCAACAGCGGCACCGCCCAAACTGACTATCAGGTCTCCATAACTCTGGACACCGCCACCCTAGTCACTGCAGGAAAAGTCCAAAGCGACTGCGATGATATTCGAATTACCGATACCAACGGTAAACTACTGCCCCATTGGGTAGAAGAAAGCAATCCGGGATGCAATAGCGCGACGACTAAAATCTGGACCAAAGCGCCTTCCATCACCACAAGTGGCGCGACTGTCTATCTCTACTATGGCAACCCTTCCGCGTCAAATGTCGAAAATCCCACTCAAGTTTTCGTCTTTTACGATAATTTCTCGGGCGACCTCTCCCGCTGGACTAACCCCTCAGGTTGCGCGGGCGCCATCTCCTCAGGGGTTTTGCAAATCACCGCCAGCACCGGCTGTGACTCAACGCCAATGTATGTAACCAGCCTTACCCAATCCGATGCTTCAGGATACGCCTTTGACTTTCGGGGTAAATTTTCCTCAGGAGGGAGTGGTCGTCTCCAGATGTATCAAAGATACCGTTCAACCAATAGCTACCTATCTAGATTATGGCTATCTGGTACAATTAGTTACTTCCAAGAAAATGCAGGCAGTTGGAGTACTGCTATTGATCTAGGTAATAGCGGAACTTCTGCTGATACCTGGTATAACTTTGGCGTTAAAGTCACCGGCACCTCTAACCAGTTATATGTAAACGGCACCAGCATTGGAACTGGTACAACTTTACCTGCTGATCTTATCTCCGAAACAGACCTTACAGTTGGTCTTGGTCAATACAACACCACTGTCCAATACGACAATGTCCGGGTGCGCAAGTCGTCCGCCACCGAACCCTCCATCGCCTCCCCCACCAACGAAGAAAAAGGCACCGCCCCGATTGCCTATTGGAAATTTGATGAAGGACAGGGAGTAGTTGCCAACAATTCTCAGTATAAATCTAATGGAACTATGACTAATCTTGTTACCAATCCATCTTTTGAAACTGGAACAACCGGCTGGACCCAAGTACAAACAACTGCTACTCGACAAAGCAGCTCTTCTCCTGGTGCCCCCTTTGGCAGCTATAGCGTATCAACGGTTTTCACCACGCAAGGCGGCAGCGGTTGGAGATATTCAATAGCTAGCGGCATTGCCGCCAGCACCGCTTATACAATTTCCGGATGGTTTAAAACAACCTCTGCTACCTGTACACTTCTGTTTGTAACGGATGAAACTGTTGGTCAAGGTGTCTATCAGACTACTATTACTGCTACGGGCGGCACTTGGCAACGATTTTCTGTCACAGCTACTACTGATTCTGATGCTACCGGTACCGGCTACATTGACGCTCCCCGTTGTAACGGCGCAGAAACAGTCGAGGTTGATGGCGTTCAACTACAAACAGGATCTATAGCCACCAACTACTGCGACGGCTCGCTTGGTGGCAATGGAACCCACACTTGGTCTGGCACTGCCCACGCTTCAAGTTCAACTTGCAGTAACGGAACCGACGGCATGATCTCCTCTGCCACCTGGACAGCTGAGGATCAATGTATTG
>VMGE01000011.1 GCA_007376395.1 Microgenomates group bacterium Gr01-1014_5
AAAATGGAGTCTTACAAGCGAGCCTGAAAGTGAATAGTTTCATTGACTTCCTATATTTCACTTCGTAATATAAACACATGGACAAAAAGCAAAAGGAAGAATGGTTTGAAATGTTTGGCCAAGCCTTTCGTGAGGTGATGATTCCTGTCCTCCAAGACTTAAAGGAAGATCTCACCAACAAAATTGAGGAAGAGACGGAAAGGATAGAAGATAAATTAGATAAGCACACAGATAGAATGGACAGGCATGGTAAGAAGCTAGAAGATCTTGATGAGAGAGTAACAGTTCTTGAGACAGCAAAAAGTTGACCCCGCTCAGCTGGGTTGACCCCGATGTGATCGGGGTTGACAAATACGAAATAAGAGTGCTACACTTGTTCTAGAGCTTCAGTTAGTTATCACTATTTGTCCAATTACATGACCTCAGAAGCTTACCATTCTCATGGCAACCTTGAGTGAAATCGAAAGGTTATGTTTCCTAAAATAAAATAATGGTTCCGCCAAATCGTGCAAGAAATTTCCGTAGTAGGTTTGACAGGCCTGTCTCGCTTGGCGGCCAAGGCGGGCCGTTGACGTCAGGCGACGAAGACAACGATATGCCAAACACAAACCCGACATTTACGGTTGACGATAGGCTTTTGCCGGATTCTGGCTTGCCAACTGAGTTTTTGGAAGGAGTTTTAGATATTGCTGAGGAAGGCTCAGGGCTTCTTCGCCCAGCATTTACAGCAGGCGAGGATCGCCAGGTCTATATTTCTTCTTCTCAGATCCGCCGTTTTAACCTGCGGTCTGGAGATGTCGTGGGCGGACAAGTACGCGCGCCTAAAGACAACGAGCGTTATTGGGGTTTATTAAAAGTGGAAACCGCTAACGGAATTCCTGCTGACCAGCAAATAGACAGGCCAGACTTCGAGGTGCTAAAAGCAGTCCATCCAGACGAACATATTCATCTTGAAACAACTCCTGAAAAGTTAACTACCCGTGTTATTGATCTGATCGCTCCAATTGGTTTTGGGCAACGCGGTTTAATCGTTTCTCCTCCAAAGGCAGGTAAAACAACGGTGCTTAAAGATATGGCAGAAGGTATAGCTAAAAACTATCCCGATGTTCATTTAATGGCAGTTTTAATTGGCGAGCGCCCGGAAGAAGTAACCGATATCGAAATCCATATTGCCCGCACAACCGACGGAAAAGGGGAAGTTGCCTCGTCCAACTTTGACGAAGCTCCGGAAAATCAGACCCGCATTGCCGAACTGGCTTTAGAGCGGGCAAAAAGAGTAGTAGAAACAGGCCGCAGGGTAGTTATTTTGTTAGATTCTATAACCCGCCTTGCCCGTGCCTACAATTTGGCACTGCCGACTTCCGGAAGAACTTTAACCGGAGGGTTTGACCCGGTAGCCTTGTATCCAGCCAAAAAATTCTTTGGAGCCGCGCGCAACTTTGCTCCAATAGGTAAAGCTTTAAAAGATATTCAGCCGGGAGACCATGGGCCGTCGTTAACCATTATTGGTACGGCTTTGGTAGATACGGGCTCGCGGATGGATGATTTAATCTATGAAGAATTTAAGGGTACGGGCAACATGGAACTGCACTTAGACCGCCGTCTTGCCGACCGCCGCATTTTCCCGGCAATTAATGTCACGCTTTCCGGAACACGCCAGGAAGAACTCTTGTATAACCCGGAAGATTATCCAACAATCGTCACTTTGCGCCGTATGTTTGATTTAATTTCTGAAGGGGAAAGAACAGAAACGGTTTTAGAGCGCCTCAAAAAAACCGACACGAACAAAGAATTTTTAGCTTCACTGGCGAAGGGAACAGCGTAAGTCGTCTAACGTCTAACGGTTACGAGGCTCGTTACGTCGAGCGTTATCGGAAGACGTTTTAAAGTTAGACCAGGCTTGTCTTAATTTGTAAAGCTGTCTCGAACATTTATCGTAAATATCTACGAGTTTGTTTGTAAGTTCGTTATCTAGGTCGTATAAATCACGGCATTGCTCAAGGCTAACAATAGATTCGTTTGACTCAGCCATGGCGTCGTCAAGATACTTCTGAAAGCCAAACTTTTGATACCTCTTTGAATATCCTTCCGCAATCAATCTGGGAATGGCTTTTGTAGATCGGCTAAGCTGATCTGTTAAATCGAATTTCTCACGCGGAGGCAAGAGTGGTAGTACTTCTTTAGCCACGACGACCATTGTTTTGTAAGAGTTTTGGTAAACTTCTAAATCACGAAAACTTTTAATATAAGCACTACTTAAGGGCACGTATTACTTTAACACGAAGACGATAAACGATACGAGCTTCGTTACCGTTAGACGTTTAACGTCAGCCTTTTTTTGACTAAAACAGGGTTTTGTGCTAAAACTGTACTTGCCGCAAGGCAGTCCGCAATGCCGCCACAATTAACCGAGCTTCGTGAATTTTGCTCCCTCTGGTGGGAATTTTTAAGTGTACCGACAAAGCGCTGGTTTACCCGGTTTGAAAATGCTAAAGGAGTTTTGGCCGAAGGTTTATACCGCCAAAGAGGGAAGTTTGCCCGCCCTTTTATTCATTCCGGAATGTTGGGAATTGGGGCAATGGGTATAATGCTTGCCCCGATTATTTCAGCGGAGCTTCCGGGCGGCAATCCATGGCAGTTACCGGCCCCATCTGCTGTGTTATCGGCGGCGACGGAAAATCCGGCAACTATTACCTCGGTGTCTGACAAAGTCCGCGACAAGGTTATGGATTATGAAGTACAAGATGGAGATACAATCTCGACTATTGCTGAAAAATTCGGAGTTTCCGTAGAGACTATTTTGTGGCAAAACAAACTTACGAAAACTTCTAAGCTGAAATCCGGTCAAAAAATCCAAGTCTTGCCGGTGACCGGAGTTTTACACAAAGTTGCCAAGGGAGAAACGATTTATTCGATTGCCAAAAAGTTAGATGCTGAGCCGCAGGCGATTGTCGACTTTCCGTTTAACACATTTGTGAATGATGAAACTTTTGCTCTGGCTGTTGGGCAGGAGTTGGTTATTCCGGACGGCACAATGCCGGAAGAACGCCCTGTTACGAGCTTAGCACGCCGTCAGACGCCAAACGCCGGGGCTGTTGCCGCCTCTGGCAGTTTTGCCTGGCCTGTCCAAGGAACTTTTACGCAAGGCTTTTCCTGGTATCACAAAGGAATTGATATTGCCAACCGAGCGGCTCCTGACATACTTGCGGCAGATAGCGGGACAATTGTTAACGCCAGCGCCTCGGCTGGAGGTTATGGAATTTTGGTTATTATTGATCACGGCAACGGTTATCAAACGCTTTATGCCCACTTATCACAGCTCTACGTTGGGGTTGGGCAAACAGTCAGACGTGGAGATGCTTTAGGTAAAATGGGATCAACCGGCCGCTCGACAGGCACTCATTTACATTTTGAAATCTTGACCGGCGGAGGCAAAATTAATCCTCTGGAAGCGCTCAAATGATATAATTAACCTCTTGGGCCGTTAGCTCATTTGGCAGAGCGCAACTATGGCATAGTTGAGGTAACCGGTTCGATCCCGGTACGGTCCACCAAAATTGTACGGGGAGACTAGGGGTTCGAGTCCCCTCGAGTCCACACATAACAATTTACAATTTTAAATTTTCAGTCAAATCTCAATTCTTCAATGTTTTAAACATTTTATCATTGAAAATTCAATGAAAATTGAGAATTAAAAATTAGAAATTTCACCTGGGCCATTAGCACAGTGGTAATGTACCGCATTCGCATTGCGGTGACGGGGGTTCGATTCCCCCATGGTCCACATTCGTGCCTATGTAAAGTATTTTTTGAGGGGGATAGTTATAGTTAGATGAAGTTTGAGGCAATTATCGTTTTGTTTCTAAACTATTCTAAAGTAATGTTCTGAATCATGCTTAAATCCTCAAACTCTTCGATAAATGCCCGGTAGGAGAGTAAGGGATTTTCCCTGGAGAAAAAGTAAAGAACCTCGTCTGGTTTAACCCATTCAGTCTTTCTTTGCCCTAAATATTCAGGGTACGAGCAAGGTTGCACAACTTTCCAGCTTCGAAGGGCCTCGCCTTTTGAAGCTGACTTTTTTGCAGAAAAGTAGCGGGGTTTTCTTAACGCCTGCCGATGAAGGTATTTTGTAAGATAAAGTAATTGAATATCTGTTTCGACTATTACTGCCTTATACACAGCCTGAAATAAGGCACCCACGCGTTTGTATTTACGATTGAAGTACATAGTATATCGGGTGGCAAGAGAATTCATAAACTTGTCGATTGAAAGCGCGCTTTTTTGTTTAATTAGGAAGTGAAAGTGGTTGGGCATAAGAGAGTAGGCGATTAACGTAATTTCTCCATGAAAATTATTCAACCTTAAGCGTTTCAAAGCTCGTGACTTTTCCTTTGAAGGTGTAGTTGGAGAAGCTATAATGCTTTGCAAAAAGTTTATGTTCTTAGGTAATAGATATTCTTTTAAATAACTTAAAAATATACCATGGTCTTGTTCATCAAGGAAAATTAACCTCTTTTCTACGCCGCGATTATAAATATGATAATAACTATTCTCGACATATTGCTTAAGAGAGTTTTTTGCAGGCATATTTTAGAATAATGCAAAAAACTTAGCTTTGCAAGGCCTCGCCTTTCAGCCTCGGAAATTTTACAGAAAGTAAAGAGGATATTGTGGGCTATAAATGCGACCATGCAAGCGTGGGTTTAAAAGAGGGCGAGCGGAGCGAGCCCTGCAAAGAAAGAAAAAGAAAGAAAATAAGGGTATTTAACGAAGGGTGTGGAGGGTTAAGAATACAGGAGATTATGGGGCGCCGGTGGCGGGTCTGAAGGTTGCTGCGCCTTCGGAGTAGAGGGTTTTGACTTGGGTGGCCGTGAGGGGGTAGTTGTAAATGCGTACATCGTCAATTTTTCCAGGGAAATATTTCGTAGTTGAAGAATTATATCTCCCAATCCAGACATTTAGCGCATTCGTGACGATACTTCCTGTGGAGGCAACTGTTGTTTCCAAAGCACCATTGGCATAACCTTTGATATTTGCTCCGTCATAGGTAAATACTGCGTGTAGCCAGCCATTGAGAGGCATGGCTGTTGTGAGAGCTGCGTTGGTTACATGTTCCGTCCAAAGATAAAACGTAATTTCTTTTTCCTGCACCTGCTGATCCTCCTGCCCATGCATGGGTAGAAGTTCCAGAAGCACAGGTACCAGCTGAAGTATACGTACCTGTCGCGCCAATTGAAATTGTTCCGGAATTAGAATTTCCTGACGAATCATTGGCCGTTGTTCCCTGGCATTCGTCAAATTTCCAGTGGCCGACAGGTTTACCGCGGTTGTAATCCCAGGCCACTTGCGCGCCAGTTCTGGCGTAGCTATAAATCCTGACATCGTCAATTGAGCCTAGGAAATTGTTGCTTGCCGAAGCTGCTGTTCTTGATCCGATAACACCAGCTCCGGTTAAACCAACTTTGGTTCCCACGAGCGCGGCGCTGGCATCAAGAACCCCGTCGGTATAGATGTAGATTTTAGTAGCATCAACCACTTGGCATCCGTAATGCCAATTACCGTCAACAACAGATTTGGTACCGCTAAGCGCGTTAGAATTTCCGCTGTACCACACGTGTCCTTTGAAGAAATTATTTGAAGACATGAGTAAATAATTGCCGTTACTGCTGACTCCATTTGCCACAATATCTTCTTCTGATCCTGTTGATTTACTCCACGCGCAAAGCGTGAAGTTGCCCGCGCCCAAACTAAAAATGCTACTGGTTCCCAGTTCGATCCAATCTCCTGTACCGTCAAAATATGCTCCTTTTCCCACTCCATTTTGTCCCGCGATGACCGTGGTATTTCCTGCCCAAGTACCCGAATTTTCATTGTCAGAGGTGTCGTAGGACGGAGTTGCTGATTCTTCCAGTTTCCATCTCCCAACAGGAGCTGAGCATGTCGCAGTATCGCCTGGAATACAATACTCCTGGTTTACTGCTTGTTTTTGGTACGTGGAATTGTCAGAGAGAGCGCCCAAAACCTGTGCCGAACCCCGGTTCATGTCCAGCTTTACCTCAGAAGCAGTGAGGGCGAAACGGTAGATTTTTAGTTCGTCAATATCTCCAGTAAATTCATCGCCGTTGTCAGTTCCATCCCTGTCTCCGACATAGAGGAGTAGGGAATTGGCAAGCGTTGCGGTGGTCGTGTCATTGTCGCTGTCTGCCTGCACGGCGTCTGAGTAAAGATAAAGATTGTCCAGAGTAGTATTTCTCACAGCCGTAACAAAGTGCCAGGTATTGTCGTAGACATCGGCTGAGGTGCAGGAAGCCACATCCGGCCCCCAACTCGTATCATCGTCAATCCCAAAACAAATTTGCCCAGAGGTATTGGCGTATACCCCGTAGCCAGCAATTATGGCAGAGGCTTTGTTTATCAAATATTCAGTCGCGCCGGGGTTAAGCGCAGAGCCAGATTTGAACCAAAAAGAGATGCTAAGGTCTTCAGCTGCGGCAAAGTCAAAGTCCGCGTCGTCAGCGCGGGAGAGCCATTTGCCACCATCTCCATCCCATGCAGTGTTGTACTGTCCGTGCCCGGTCCAGCTCGCAGAAGAAAGAGTCAAGTTGTTGGCATTACCGATGCTGTCGTACGCAGTGGTTGAATAATTTTCATCAAATTTCCAATATGAAACAGGAGAGCCGACCGGGCTTCCGACAGAAGGATGGCCGGCGTTCATATCCTGCACAATCTGCTTGGCAGTGCGGGCGTAGCTGTAGATTTTGACCTCGTCGATACTACCATTTAAATAATTAGTTGAAACCCCATCGCCTCCGATTATGACAGCGTGGGCGTCATATGTCGCAGTTCCTGTGCACGCGGCGGTATTGTTTAACTTTCCATCAATATAAATGAGACAATTTGCGCCGTCGTATGTTGCCGCAATATAGTGCCAGTTTCCGTCATTTGTTGCGACTGTAGCTGTTACTGTTTGATCAGCGCTCGTACGGACTGTTAATCGTGGAAACATGTCGGTGCCACTGGGAAAGTCCAGCAGATAGCCTGCGGTACTGCCGGTATATTTGTCAACAATGCCTACGAAATTAGTGCCACTTTGGGTTGTTTTTACCCATGCGGATACAGTGATGGCTTGGGGTTCCAGGGTTGTGGTGTCAGAAACAGTTACATAGTCGCCACTTCCGTCAAACTTTAATCCATTGCCATATTTTGCCGTAGTCCAGGTCGCGTTGGTGATAGTTCCTCCAAGCCCATTTCCGGATTTATCAACTGTTGCTATTCCAGTTCCTTCTTCCATATCCCAATATCCAACCGGCCCGGGGGCGAAGGCGTAGAGTTGGGAAACTTCGGCAGGGGTTAACGCGCGGTTGTAGAGGCGAACATCATCAATTCTTCCCGGAAAGTATTTAGTAGTTGAAGAATTATATCGTCCAAGCCATAAATTTACTGCATTTGCTGTAATACTTCCTGTTGAAGGAGTCGTTACCTCTAAAACTCCATTGGCATAACCTTTGATATTTGCTCCGTCATAGGTAAATACTGCGTGTAGCCAGCCATTGAGAGGCATGGCTGTTGTGAGAGCTGCGTTGGTTACACGTCAAAACTGCCTGCGTTACCGTACTTTCCTGTTGTAGGATCGGTGGCATCAGCGCTTGGACAAG
Source organism: Microgenomates group bacterium Gr01-1014_5 (assembly GCA_007376395.1). Classification (GTDB taxonomy): domain Bacteria; phylum Patescibacteriota; class Microgenomatia; order UBA8517; family UBA10165; genus VMGE01. The sequence goes on from VMGE01000011.1 coordinate 7,656, forward strand.
ACTCTCCGTTATTGGAATTACCCGACGCATCCAAAACTTCTTCTGTTGCGCAGTCGCTAGTCCATGTAGCTTCATCCATCTTCCAATATCCCACTAAACCATTGCTCAATTGTTTCATTGCTTCATTGTTTGAGCCCAGGACTGCCGAAGTTCCTTTGCCGGTTGAGCGGGAGATATAATTGGTTTTCACTTGCGCGGCGGTCAGAGCGAAGTTGTAGACTTTGACCTCGTCTATAAAACCCTTGAGAAACCCCTCTCTTGCGATAGGGCCGACGTACGGAGGAAGAGCTCCGATATCAAGTTCTCCGTTTGGCTGACCTTGTGTTCCGGTTATCGTGGAGGTACCCTGGGATACTCCGTCTATGTATAGCGTAAGGGTGGTGCCGGAAATGGTCATAACGGCATGGTGCCAAAGGCCGTCATTTACGTTGCCAGAGCTTGTTACCGCAAAATCTGCTCCGTTGTTATATTGGGCTGTGAGTTTGTTGGCCGTGGTATTAAGTACAAGTCCGTAAAGATATCTAGTTCCTGAAGTAGTATCTTTGCGGATGATACCCCGATTTGCTGTTGTATCTTGAGACTTAAACCAAGCGGACATGGTTAGAGCGGTAGCAGATTGTAAGGTTGTGCTGTTAGCTACAGAAACGTATCCTGCCGTGCCGTCAAAGTAAAGGCACTTTCCGGAAATACATTGGTCCTCTGTTTGCCAAGTGGCTCCGGATGTAGTTCCATCCAGATTATTTGGGGAAGAATCCTGCGCGTTGGTTCCTGTCGCGTCATCAAATTTCCAGTAGGCAACTGGGGCTGGGGATTTTTCTTCAGTTGCGGCAGTTCCCTCTGCACAGCCATTGGCGCACGCAGAAAAAATGAAGCTATTCCCAGTATATACCCCGCTGTTGTAACCGCTTGGAGCAGGATAGTTGAAAGTACTTGCGCCAAAATTGGCAATGACCGCAACAGCAGGATTAACTCCATAGAGGGTAATATAGGGGTAAAAAGTTCCTGATAATCCGGTAACAACCGTACATTTATCCACACCATTCTCTTGCATCACAAGCGTTCCTCCGTCCATGTCTAACTTGTAGCCTATAATGTCAGTTTTGAGATAAGATTCTCCGCAGGCTGTACTTGGTGTAAATTTATTGCCGGTGCTAGATTCATAAACACGCAGACCCTCCAGATCAGAGAGGGTACCAGAAGGTGTAAGAGTTTGCGAAGATGACCCAATACCGACAGCGACATTGCCGGCATAAGCGGTGCTTCCTCCTGTTGTTTCCCAGTACCATTTCCCAGAAGACTTACCCATTGTCGCTCGTACACTAAAAAAAGTTGATCCAGATGTGGGGCCTGTGGCTGTTAGGTCGCTGCCAGAAAGTGTAATACTAGCCGATTTATCGCTCGGGTTCCAGGTGGCAAACGTAGTAGCATTAGAAGAAGCTGAAGGGTTGCCATAGTACATATAGATGTTAAACGGAGCAATCGGCATGGTGTCAAAGCCAACCCTGATAGTAGTTGTCGCGGTGTCGCATCCGGAAACGATCTGATAGGGGAGCAGTTGGCCGTTTTCTTTGGTAAAGCGAAGATCGTCGCAGTCTGCCTGGAGCTTGTCAGTAGTCAAAGTCGCGGTATCAACGACTATTTCGTTATAAACATTGGTTTCCGAAGCAGTGTGAGTATCAATAGGAATTCTCTGCCTGTAGCCCCAGGAGTCGTCAAACCAGGCAGCCTCGACCTTGTTAGGGAAGAGGAACAAGAAGGAATAGAGGGATGAGGAGAAAATAGATACTATTAATAGTATAGAAATCAATTTCTGAGCTATCTTTTTTTCATAATTATTTGGCAACTTTCTCCGAACCTTGAGGTTCTCCGAACCGGAGGTCTACGATGAACTTTTTCTTTTTGTCGCTATGGTGTTTTACTTCATACTCGTACCACCTTGCTTCTTTCTGAGTCTTAAAAGTTTTGTAACCAATTAAAGAAAAAGGGCGTCTATATTTCGTAGAGATATTGAATCCAGAATTATGCTCATTTAAGCGACGTTCTATGTTATCAGTTTGTCCTATATAGAATTTCCCATCTTTTAAACTCTTTAATAGATATACAGAGAAGTTACTTAAAAATATAAAAAGATTATCAAAAGAAAATGAGTGAATAGGCTCCGCCCCAGAGGGGCTCTGCCCCGGAGGGAGGCTAGTGATAGTGATAGTAAAAATAAGTATGATGGCAATAAGCCGCTGGAAAACTGGCCTAATTCGTCGATATGCCGGGATAGTCTTCCAGAGTAATAGAAAGACAAGATCGAAAGGCCAGGCTACTAGTTTCACAAGGGGACGCCTTGCGAAGCTGAATATGCTATTTATTTTTTCTGATAGGGTTGACAAAAATCTATTCATATGGTATATTTCTATCAAATCGAGCCGAAAACTGACCGTTATGGCAAGCTGTCGAAAGACTAGGTTCTACCACCCCTTTGTGGGTGGTTTTTTGTGATTAGACTTCAACCAGATTTCCATTTTTGACTCCTTTCTCAAAGACTCCTTTCATTTCTGACGGATCTTTACTCTTTCCTTCAAACACATCGTGCACAAACCCTGCCAGAGCATCAGCCGGCCTGGTGAGAGAATTATTCTCGTCTCTGGCAACACCCTGAACTTTTCTGGTAGGAACTCCTAGTTTGCGCAGTTCACTCCCGTATTCCTGCCTCTTGGTTTTTGATAAACCGTCAACATACACTAAAGTTGTGTAACCTTGGGATGGCTCTTTAAAGTGTACCGCTTTGGCGATACCCACGATAGTTGCCATATCGTAATCAACCAGGTTTTTGTAAACAGAGTAGCGGAGCTTACCCCTTAACTTCTTATTTGAAAATACTAGTTTGATATAATCTAAGCGCCTTTTTGGTTTTGACCGACCCCATTTATCTTTCTGTTTGCCGCTTTTTTGTTCGAACCCTTCGCAAAATTTTAGCAATTCGTCCCGTTCACGACCGGTGACTACTACTGAGACAATAAAAATATCGCCTTTGGTATCCTGGCCACTTTCGTCTACATAGCAATATAGTTTTTGTTTCATATATCTTTTACCTGGTAATCGGTTTGGGCGCTACCACTGTTGGTGATGTCAATTCTCTGGCGGTAGCCTGGCCAGATCCAAAATATAACCTCCCCTAAGGGAAAGTAGAGGATGTTAAAGGATGGTAAGGGAATAAATTTTTTCATGGTTTTCTCCAAACTTTTAGTTTTATCTCTAATGATTGTACTAAAATTCTTAGCAAATAATCAGTCTTATTTGTTAGTTCCAGGAAGATTTCGATTGTCAGGTCTTCTGCCTGGGTTCTATTTAGAGGAGGATAAAGGATTTCTAGAGGACGGTAGAGGAAAGATGTCTCTCCTTTATCATCCTTTAACTTTCCTCTAAGTTCCTTTAAAGGATTTTTAAGGGATTCGTTAAAGGATTTTAGGTTAATTCCAATACTTGCAAGACTTGATCCTGGGCGATTTGGCAAAAATCTGTCTTGGGCTAAGTCTTTAATATCCCCCTTACATTCTTCCAAACTTCCTTGGGAATACCCCAAAAATTGGATGTATTCGCTTGTTGTTGAACGCTTAAAACCTTCTTCAATGTTTCTGACTACGGATCGTAAGCAATCGTCAAGCTGAGCTTTTCTCCGATATTCGCTTTTAGGTAAACTGTCGGTAAACTTTCTTCCAAGAAATCTCAAAAGAACACTGTTGCTCCAAGGAACTAAATATTTGTACCCCTCAGGATCTTTCCAAACACGGGAATGTTGTTTGATTTGTTTTGGTCTGGACATTTCCCAAAGAGTTAAAATTCCGTTGAATTTCCCAACTTCCTCGCTTGTTAAACCGTCAAGGGTACATTTAGGAAAACCGTCAGGAGGGTTAGTCCAATCTGGGCTATTAAAATTAAAGTTGGTTATAAAGTCTTTTAAGTTTGACATTTCCTTTAATAGTCCTCTAGGCTTTCCTCTAATATCCCTTAAAGGATGGTTAGAGGAGGGTAGAGGATGGTATGGGTTACGGTGTTCCGTAGCCCGTTAACAGGAGAAATCTGCTTCTCAAATAAGCAAGCTTATTTGCTACAATAAATTGGGGCATGGGCCTGCACCAGTGTGGCACTAGACCTGTCAAGTCTGGCTGCGGGGGTGCAACTCCCCTCAGGTCCACGCCCTCTTTTGATATTCGATTTGACATTTTCATAGTTTTATGTTATATTTCTATTACTTGACAGGTCTAGGCTCAAAAACGCACTAGTGTGCAGTCGCATCTTAAAACCACCCCCAAAGGGTGGTTTTTTGTTCATCCCGTTAGAAAAAGGAAACGTTTTATTCTATTTTTCAAGTACCCTTTACCCATACCGGTTTTTAGATATTTTTCCCTTGCAGTAGCGTCCTGCTGATTTAGGCAAGCTTCGTAGTAAATTAATTCATATGGGCCATGAACTTTAGTATAAGTTGATTTGCCATTTTGATGCTCAATAAAACGTTTCCGTAGATCGTTTGTGTAACCAGTATAAAATTTGCCAGTTTTAAGGCTTCTTAATATATAAATGTAATAGAATTGTTTTCTAACGGGATAAATCATGGCGCCCCTGTGTTAGGTCCAACTCTATACACAAAACCTTCATTATAGAGCGTTTTGACTTGGGTGGCGGTGAGGGCATAGCTGTAGATCCTGGCATCGTCCATCAGGCCTGTGAAATACCAATAACTGCTATCATATAAACTTCGTCCCAGTTCAACAGGGTTTGCATTAGTGGTAGGGGCAGCAACGCCGGTAGCAGTGGAAACTAAAACGCCATTAATATACAACCTTGCGGTTTGGGAGACCGAGTCGTAGGTTCCAACCGCATGAGTCCAGACAGACGCGCAATCTGTTGCCCCAACTCCACAGTCCCACTCGGTTTGAGCGTTTGAATAAGCAACATTGATTCCCCAATCAATCCCTGCTCGTGATCCTGCGCCAATATAATTATTGGTAAGCATCAGGCGGTACGAGTAACTATTATTCGTACCTTTTCCAATCAAATTAGGGACATGCCCCATACTTACCCCTGGTTTTACCCACAGCCCAACAGACACACTTCCGGTAAGATCCGTTGTTGAGCCAGCTGCCGAGGATAATGAAACATAATCGTCGGTTCCGCCCATCCCCATGGAGTAATTTCGCTTACCAGTTACTCCTCCATACCAAGCGTGAGTAGCCGTACCAGATGCACAGGTTCCCGCGGAAGTATAGTTACCTGCAGCTCCGATATTAAGAGTCGCTGTTAAACCTTTTCCTGAGGAATCATTCAAAGTCGTCCCCTGGCAATCATCAAATCTCCAGTGCGCGACTGGCCCGCCTTTGTTGTAATCCCAGGCAATTTGGGCAGCGGTTCGGGCATAATCAAAAACTCTTAAGTTATCTACAGAGCCGGTAAAAAATTGACTTGCGCTGGTTCTGACTCCAATCTGACCAACATCAGCTGTATCGCTCAGGGTCAAATTAGCTTGTGTTGTAGTTACTGCAACCCCATTGATATAGAATTGTTGGGTAGTGTAGGCGCCATTTCTGGTATAAGCAAAATGTACCCATTGCCCATTACTATATAGTCCTGCTGGTGAGTTTCCCACAGTGGCAACTCCATATTGAACCATTGCTACGGCGCCGCTTGTTAGACCAAAAGGAGTACCAACCTCTATATTCCCAGTGGTTGCGGCACCGCTATGAAGGGCAAGGAGAGTCTGCCGTTTGGTAATATCATTGGTAAAAAACCATCCGGTAATAGTCATGGTATTGGCCACATTTATGGCGCTTCCAAGACCAACATAATCATCAGTCCCGTCAAGGTTAAGCGCCTTGCCGGCTTTCCCGGGTTTCCATAATTGGGAAGCGGTAGTCTGGCTGCCAGATGCGCCAACGGTTATTGTTCCTGTATTTCCACTGCCACTGGTATCTGCTGTAGTTGTACTAGATCCGCCTTCATTGAAATCCCATCTGGCAACTGGGGCAACGCAGGAAGTCGAGTCGCCGGGAACACAGTATTCTTGATTGGCGGCAGATTTTTGGTAAGTGGAATTATCAGACAGAGCTCCCAAAACCTGGGCTTGGCCCTGGTTCATGTCGAGTTTTACCTCATCAGCAGTCAGGGCGAAGTTGTAAATTTTAACTTCATCAATATCTTTACTTAAAAATCTACTACCCGCATTTGCAAATTGTAGAGCACTGGAATTGCTTAGATTAACAGTGCTTAGACCAGTGTCCGAATCTACAAGTACTCCATTATCATACATTTTATAAGCAGTTCCTGATCTAGTCACGACAATATGATGCCATCCGCTTAAAGAGGCGGTAGCATACGATAGAGTTACATTCCATGCACCACCCGCGTCTGTTGCATCCTGGTATGCAAGGTCGGTTGCCGGATTACCAGCTACTAGCCCCCAAGTATTTGCTGGAGCGCTTGTTGTATAACCTTTAGAAACAATACCATTCCAAGTTGAAGAACCGGCAAGTGGAAATTCAAGCCAACCACTAATACTAAAATCATTTATCCCAGGGTCTAAACTCGCATTGTCAGCTACAGAAACATACCCTGTTGTTCCATCTGGGGAAATAGCTTTGCCAAACTTACCTGATTGAGTAGAAGAGATTGTTCCATTTTTGGCACCGTCCAAGGTTGATCCTTGACTACCCGAGTTGCAATAATCATTTGTTCCCCCAGAACAGGTATTATCTGCTCCTTCATCAAACCTCCAATATCCAACTGCGCTTCCAACCGGGCTTCCAACTGCCGGATGCCCGGCGTTCATGTCTTCGACAACTTGCTTATTAGTCCGGGCATAACTATATAGCTTTACTTCATCAACTGTTCCGTTAAGCGCATAAGTAGTTGGTGCAGGGGAATAGTTTCCTATATCAAAGACATTTGCCGAATTGGAAGGAGCATTAACCGCTGTGGGTCCGGCTTCTAAAACGCCGTTTACATAGAGTCGAATAGATGTTCCGTCATAGGTTCCTTCAAGGTGATACCAAACTCCTGTACTTGGCGCGGTAGTACTATTTGCGCAAACCCAGGCTCCGCCATAAAAGGCAAAGTTAAACCTGCTTGCGGTACATCCCGCGTCAGTAAATCCATAGGACAAACCGTATTCTGCACTTTTGTAAGCAATAAGGTCATTTGTTCCGAGTGCCCCAAATTTTACCCAAGCAGATATACTTTTGTTTGTTGGTGAAAGAGTGTCACTATCCGCAATAGTAATATAATCATTTGTCCCGTCAAAACTCCCTCCTTTGCCAAACTTTCCGGTAGTAGTTGTTGCTCCGCTGGTGTATGTACCTGTAAGAGAATTGCCGGAAGAGTCTACAGCTGAAGTAGCTCCAGGCGCTTCATCCATTTTCCAATACCCAACTGGACCGGGGGCGAAGTTGTAGAGTTGGGAGACTTCGGCAGGGGAGAGCGCACGGTTGTAAACTCTGGCTTCGTCAATTGTGCCAATAAAATCATTGCCTCCCGATACCCCGTTTCGGTTACCAATATAAGTAGTTCCAGTTACTGCCGATTTTGTTCCAGATAAAGTCGCGCTGTTGTCAAGCGCGCCGTCAATATACAAATAAATTTTAGTGTTATCAACAACTTGACATCCATGGTGCCATGCATTGTCATTAACAGTAGCAGTACTGTCTATGGTGTTGCCGTTTGAGCTGTACCATACATGACCCCGTAATTTTCCAAGATAACTCATAAGAAGATAGGTGCCATCTGTTGAGACTCCGTTGGCGATAATATCTTCTTGAGTTCCTGAAGTTTTAAACCAAGTACAAGCAGTAAAGTTAGCCCCAGTTACCCCAAGAGTCGAGATGGCGCCAACACTTACCCAATCTCCAGTTCCGTCTAAACTAATACTATTTCCAAACTTTCCGGCAGCAGAAGTAGCATTACCTGCCCATGTTCCACTACTAGCGTTGCCTGAAGAATCAAGGGAAGGGGTTGCTGTTTCATCCATTTTCCAATACCCAACCAACCCATTGGAAAGCTTGTCTTGGTTGGTTGCGCCCAGGACTGCGGATGCACCATCCCCGCTGGCTTTGGCACTATAATTTGCTTTCACTTGCGCGGCGGTGAGGGCGAAGTTGTAGAGTTTGACCTCGTCAATGTGACCAGAGAGGTTACCTGTTCCAGCCGTACCATCGTTGGCCGCTCCAATTGCTCGAGCTCCTGTCCAGCTACTGGGAGCAGCGCTTGTATCCGTACCGTCAGACCTTCCATCTATGTACCAAGTGAGAGTAGTTCCCGAAAGCGTTACTCCGACCAAATGCCATAAGTTATCATTGACCGCTGTAGTTCCACAGTCCCATCCTCCAGTTACCGTTTCAAAGGAAAGTATGCCGCTTCCGCATCCTCCGCTCCCAAGCATAAATAAATAACCTGCGCCAGTACCATTACTGCCAAAGGTAGTGAGACCAGCAACAGTATCTGCGGTTTTGACCCAGGCAAAAATGCTTAAGTCTCCGGTGATGTTTAAATTTGCGGCACCGGGTTGTACAGCAACATAATCATCAGTTCCATCAAACTTGAGACATTTCCCGGCAATACATTGATCCTCAGCTGTCCAGGTGGCAGAGGAGATCATGCCGTCGGTTCCGTTACTGCAAGTTGAACTTGAAGCGTGGGCAGTGCCAGACCAAG
>VMGE01000016.1 GCA_007376395.1 Microgenomates group bacterium Gr01-1014_5
AGCTCGTCCGCAACCTGTTTGGCTTGTAAAAAAAGCTCCCGGGACCTTTCGGAGTTAACTTCTTTTTGCACAATTGATTCTTCGTAAGCGCTTTGCGCCTGAGTAAGCTGGGTAGAGTAAGACAGGCGGTGTTCCTGTTCTTGTTTTTGCTTAATCCCAAAACCGATACTTAGAGCAAACAACGCCAAAAGGAGGAGTCCAACAGAAACAGCCGTTTTTCTTCCAGACGGCGTAAAACGGGTGGTAGTCGTCACCTGGTCGGGCAGTTTAAGAGCAATTTTTACCAGTAAATCTTTAAAAAAAGATCCCTTGGAAACATTTTTAACTGCAACCGGGGGTGCTGGCAGTTGTTGAGAAACCATTTCTTCTCTAACTATCTCCTCGCCCACAGTCTCTGGTTCTGAAGTATAGGTAACAGGGGAAAGTATGGCTGCGGCCAAAGTTGGCAGAGAGGCGCGGTGCGCTAGAGGAACGATATTATCAGCAAGTTCAGAAATCCCATTAAATTGACCAAGCATTTTGGTAAGCGTCTGCGAGTCAATAAGTTTGTCAAAGGCGCTTGTTGTTAAAAAGAACAGGTCTTGCGGATTTAGCGAGCCTGAGGCAATTGCCAGTTTTTGCTCTTGACCAGACAGAATATTAACTAATTTTTGATCGCGGTATACCCTTACCCCAGCTTGACCCCAAATACAAAAATAAACATATTTGCGCCATAAAACACACGTTGCAATCTCGAGTTTTACGGCGGAAAACTCAGACGCGACCGTTTCTACTGCCCGGCGGAGTAAGGAAAATGGTTGATCGCGGCCTTCATCGCCGTAATATTCTTCATTTAATCTCGTTATAACCTCATGACCAATATCAACCGAAGGAAGAGACGTTAAATCAAGAGAAAAAGCAGCATACAGCTGTCCGCGGGAGATGATTTTTGTTTCGTCGGAAGACGCAAACTGGTGCACCTGAGCCCAGGCAGAATTTGTTGGAGTTCCAACTATACGAGCTAAACTAGTTCGGGCAGACATTTTTAAACTACAAAACGAACAAAGCGGTTAAAAAAACAAGGATTGCGCTAAAAAGAAAAGTCCAAGCAATAATTCTCACCGGAAACTCAAACCCAACCTTGACCGTCTCGGTCATTAAATAAACTTGCCGCACCACGACCATAGCAAAGATAAGATAAATTGCCAGAGCAAACAAAAACAAAAGCTTAACGATAAACCACAAACTGATGATTTCTAAAATCATAAATTTCTAATTGCTCTAATTTCTAAATAAATCCCAATTACCCAACTTTTAGGTCAATTAGTAATTAGGTTAATTAATAATTTTACCTCACCCTTCCTTCAATCTTTTCCTGTTCTTCTTCAAGCCGCAACTCTTGGATAACTCTCGAAACAGATTGAATGTTATCAATTTTAGCTTCAGTAATTTCGCGGTGGAGAAGATTAATAAAGTCGACATCGACCACTCTCTCGTCGGTCACAATATAAACATTAAAAAACCAAGCAAGCGCAGATTCAACGGCATAAGCCGCAACCAGCAAATACCAAATCAAGTGAGCTACAAATTGAAAATTAGCAGGTAAAAAAGAAAGGAGCGGAAAGTTTATTAAAATTACCGGGGCAAAAACAAGCAAGACAGTGAGCGCAATCCAAGGAAGATTTACAATAGGGTGCTGTCTTAAGAAAAGAACTATTTTTTCGCCTTGATCCTGCGTCTCAAAAGTAACGTTATCCGGACGGAAGCAGTAGGCGCCAAGAGGGTTGTGGGTGTGGCCAGGCGTACTGTGCTTTGCCGCGCCGCCGACGTTTAAATCTTTTTGTACTTCTGTCTGTTCTTTTTCTCCCGGATCATTGTAAATCTCTGGCATATCAATGCTAAATTCTAGCACTTTTCGCTTCCTTTTTCTTTCAGTCGGTCTTGACAACATTAAAAAGTGAGCTTTTAACGCCTAAATAGCCCGGGGCGCGCAGGTTAAACGCCCTTTGGAATTCTTCGCCTCTAATACTTACCGAGCCTTTGTTGGTTGAAAAACTAACTTCTAGTGTTGAACCATCGTTTCCATAAACAACACTAGCCGCGGATACCGACTGGTATCCCCCAACGCCGGCAAGTTCTGAAACCGAATATGGATTACCGGAAAAACAACTGGTTGTGGTTGGGGAAATGCGCGAAACATCCCCGCCGCCTTGGTATAATACTTTCCAAGCATTCAAAATATCTGCCGTTTCTTCACTTGTCAGCCAAGGGTGACTGCGCCCGCAAGTTGCGCCACTGCGGGTCTTATACCAGCCTTTATAAAACCAAGGGGATTCGCCAACTTTTTCGTATGCCCCGTCAGGCCAATTGCCGTTTGTATCTTTTATTCCCTGCCAGCCATATTTAGAGATTGTAAAACCTCCGGAAGTAGAAGCATAGTAGGCTTTTGCCGGGGAGCCGCCAACAGTCAGCACCCAACCCCGGGTTGCGCGTACGGCTTCTGCCCATTTGCCGCTTTTTAACTGGGGTTTGTAAACCTGACAAGCCTCGGTAGTGCAAATTGAGCCGGCTCCGTTATTGGTATAAGCCAGGGCATAGCTTCGCGCGGCAACAGCCTGCGCTTTTAGTGCTTCATACCCGCCCTTGTCTCCCCAGCTTTCCGGCATTTCGTAAATCCCCATTAAATAATTATCTTCAAGCGACACCGAACCGTAGCCATTGACCCCGATATTATCGGGGCTGGGGTAATCCTTTTTTAATTCTGCGCCGATGTAGTACGCCGAGAGAATATTTTCCGCACTTTGACCGCTCTTTGCGCGT
>VMGE01000008.1 GCA_007376395.1 Microgenomates group bacterium Gr01-1014_5
ATATACAAGCTCTGCATTGAAGGGGATGCTGAATGAATCTGGGTTTGAGGTAACTAAGATTGTTGAACAAGGTGGATTTGTTGAATTTTGGCTTCAGCTTCTAAATACTTTTTTAGTAAAGAGGATTTACGACATGGTTAAACGTATGGATGTGTTGTCCATAATTCTACTGTTACCCATGGTTCTTTTTTCTGTCCCGGTTATTGTGACAAACAACTTGCTGATAATTGCTTTTGGGTTTATTGTAAAGATTTTTCCGAAATACCCCAACTATTTTCCTTTGCAATACATAGTCGTTGCTAAAACAAAGAACTAAATGAAAAAAATACTTGTTATAGCAAGCTCTTTTCCGCGATACAAAGATGATTGGTGGCAAAGAGCTGTGTTAAGTATCTATGACAACATGGATTTAAAAAAGTACCATGTAACGGTTGTTGCTCCAAGTGCCCCGGGAGCAAAGTCTTCCGAGAAGATTAACGGAATTTATATTGAAAGATTTACTTATTTCTACCCCAAATCTCTTCAGTTACTAACTTCTGGTGAAGGTGTCCTTTATTCGAGCAAGAAAAATAAGTATTTAGGCAAGATACAGGTTATAACTTTCGTCATAGCCGAGTTTGTAAAAACTATATCACTTCTGGCATCGCGGGATTTTGATGTTATTCATGCTAATTGGATTCTGCCTCAAGGATTGGTTGCAATAATTGCCAAATTTATCTTTAGAAAGCCAGTTGTGATAACTGTACACGGCACAGACGTTTTTGCACTTAAGAAACTGAATATCGTTAAAAAATTTATTCTTAGGTTTTGTGATGTTTGTACTGCCAACAGTTCTGCAACTCTTGAAGCAGTAAACGAGATATATTCAAGCCCAAAAAATAAAATTGTCTATATGGGAGTAGATCTGAAAACATTCCGCCCAGAGAATATTGACAACAAATGGCGGCAAGCGTTTGGCGAAGATGCGAAACTCATTCTTAGTGTGGGCAGATTAATAAAATGGAAAGGATTTGAATACTTAGTAAGAGCTTTTCCAAAGGTGCTTGAGGAAGTTCCTTCGGCAAAGCTGTTGTTGATAGGAAAAGGTCCAGAAGAAGATAATTTGAAGAAAATTGCACAAAAACTAGGGCTCGAGTTAGATAAAAACATATTTTTTCTGGGAACGTTCGGTCCAGATAAGCTGCCGAATATTTATGCATCTGTCGATATCGTTGTTTCTCCTTCAGTTACGATTGCAAAGACCGGTGAAAAAGAAGGCATGGGAAATGTGGTCTTAGAGGCAAGGGCGTCGGGTGTGCCGGTAATTGCTAGTCGTTCGGGAGGTCTTAAAGACACTGTCGACGGAAAGACAAACGGCCTTCAATTTGAGGAGAGGGATTACCAACAACTTGCAAAACATATAAAATATTTACTTTTAGACAAGAAGGCGCACGACGGATTTGCAAGAAATGGTTATAAGTACGTAAAAGAAAACTTCGCCTGGAAAGTCGCAAGCACGAGATTTTGTGAACTGTATGAAACTCTCGTCTAATTTAAAAGGATTACTTCTGACTCTTTTTATCCCTTTTTATTATTTATTCGAGTTGGAACCTTGGGGCTATTATTTGGTTGAGGTCGTTTTGTATTTTGTAGTTGCCTTGGTGATATATTTTTTTGCGAAAACTTTAACAGACAGTAGAAAGGTCGCATTAGGGTCGGCGCTTATTTTTGCTTCGGGTTAGTAGGTTCTGGATCTATGTACAGTTAGCTGCCGGCTGGCAAAATTTACTAGCTGCTGTTTTTATTTCATTGTCAGCAACTTTCTATTTTAAATATGTCAAACTGCATTGAAGGGGAATAGCCTAATGTTATATCATATCAAGGTGGCGGTATGTAAACAATGTAATGTTTAGAATTAAAGTTTTGACAATAGGCCTTGCCTCACTTTTTTTTATCCTGGGTCTTGCCACGCTATCTGATTATGGCGTGAACTGGGACGCGATGAGCCACCTACAAAGAGGACAGGCATATTTGCATTATTATTTAACTGGAAGAAACGATTACTCAGACCTCAGAGAGTGGAATTTATACAGAGAAAAAGTAGAGGAAGTTAAAACAAGGACAGCTGGAGATGTCTTGCCAAGAAATAGGCTGTATCTGCAAGACACAGGAACGATTTTTTTCTCCCCAGACATACCAAAAAGTGAAGTTCCAAGGATTAGTCTATATCAAAACACTGGAGCAGACCTTAATTATATCATGACACATTATGACTATGGACACCCTCACGTAAGCGATGTTTTATCCTCAGTTTTTAACTTTGTACTTTTCCAAAAGCTTGGTCTTATTAATGACGTTGATTCTTACAGGGTATACGGAATTTTGCTTGCCGCGAGCCTTGTTGGCTTAGTGTTTTGGTGGACTGCTTCGTCTTACGGTAAATTTGCTGGAGTTGTTGCGGCACTCGCGCTTTCTGCCTATCCTTTGTTTTGGGCTGAGTCTCATTTTAATACTGAAAAAGATATACCAGAGACTGTTTATTGGAGCTTTATGCTTTTTGCCGTATGGCGCGGTATCACCGGCAAAAGTTGGAAATGGGTATTGGCTTCTGGAGTTTTCTTTGGCTTAGCTATCGGCACTAAGTTTAATGTGCTTTTTTCCCTATTTGTTATTGTTCCATGGCTTGTTGTTTACCTACTGCCCAAATGGAACCCAAGTGAGTTTTTTAAAAAGCAACGAAAGCTATTTTTATCGTTGATAATCGCTCCTCTTTTAGGTTTATCTCTCTATATTGGAACATGGCCGTACTTTTGGGAAAATACAACAGGTAAGGTCAAGCAAGTTATAAGTTTTTATAAAACCATTGGCACGGCAAACAACGTTGACCCGAGCTTCCTTGGGCCCTTGGGGATTAATACTTATGCTTTCCAATGGATTTTATATACTACCCCGCTTGTTATTTTGTTTTTTGCAGTTTTAGGAGTGGTTTTTGCGTTATTTCGAATTAAAAAAGAGAAAGATAAGCAATCACTCCTTTTTTTGCTCTGGCTAATTGTTCCTGTTGTTCGTGTATCTTGGCCGGGAGCAAATATCTATGGGGGAGTAAGGCAGATTATGGAATTTATCCCGGCGATGGCTATTTTGGCTGGAATTGGAGCATCGCAAACGGTTGTATGGGTACATGGTTACATAGTAGAGTTCAAACAATTTAACAAATTAACAAGTAAACCGCTGCGGGTTTTGGCTCTTCTTCTTTTTCTTCCTCTGGTCTTTAAACTTATAGAAATTCATCCCAATGAAAATACTTACTTCAATCCGTTAATAGGTGGATTGAAAGGAGCGGCGGAGCGGGGTTTCCCTGCTTGGGGTGTTTCTTTTGGAGCCCCATACAGAGAAGCTATTGAATGGGTAAACAAAAATACAGAGCTGGGAGCAAAATTAACCCTGGGATCAGAAATCTTGGGCAACATCCCTGGGGTATTTATAAGACCAGACATTGACTACAAAAGTAATAGAAGTGGTTATTTAAGACAGGGGGAGTATGTTATATCTCTGAGGTTTGATGGGACCGAAAACCGCTCATATTTTGATATGTACCTCGATAGAATGCTAGAGCCGGTTCATGAAATTACAGTTGATGGTGTGCCAATTTTAAAGATTTGGAAAAACGACGAGCAACACTTAAAAGCAGAGTGGAAAAACGAGGGTGTAGTGGAAGGATTAAAATACACTAGTGAAAAAAGCGGTTTACTTTTTGACATAGAAAGGGTGGAGAAGTTATCACGCTTAGAGCTTGCATACGACGAGAGTAACTGTCCTGAAATAGAATATGCTTATCTCGAGGTCTCAAAAGACGGAGAGAGTTGGGAAAGAATACCGGGAGTATTACCGGAAGAGACAAGAATAAGAGTGGTTGCGAAGCAACCGTCTGCAGGAAAGTTTGTTGAACCGTTTGTAGGCCAAGAAGCAAGGTATATACACTTAGTTTTATCACCTACTAATACATGTTTGGCACAGGTGAAAAGTAGTGTGTTATATTACTTCAAGTAATGGCAGCCCAAGAAAGGCGAGTTCCACTTGTTAATTTTAATAAGGAGTATCGAGAAGTTGGTGATGAAATTCGCCAGGCAATTGATAGGGTGTGTGAAAGTGGGTGGTATGTTTTAGGCGAGGAGGTAAAAAGTTTTGAGCGAGAATTTGCAGAATATATTGGAGTTGACCACGCGATCGGAGTTGCTTCTGGAACGGACGCGATTACTTTGGCATTGAAAGCGTTGGGGATAAAGGAAGGAGATGGGGTAGTCGTTCCTGCTAACGTTTACCCTTCGGCTTTTGGAGTAGCCTTAGCTGGCGCCACACTTCAATTGGCAGATGTTGATCCCAGAACACTTAATATTAATCTGGAAACTTTAAAAGAAGCGGTCAATCAAAACACCCGTGCAGTATTAGCTGTTCATCTTTACGGTAATCCCGTAGATCTCGAGGGAATTGCCAACTTTTGTAAAGAAAATCATATCGCTCTTGTTGAAGATTGTGCGCAGGTAACAGGAGCTTTCTACCAAGGAAGAAGAGTGGGCAGTTTTGGAGACGCTGCTTGTTTTAGCTTTTATCCGACGAAAAATTTGGGAGCATATGGCGATGGTGGTATGGTGGCAACAAACAGTGGAGATGTTGCTCGTAAAGTAAAACTTTGGAGAATGTATGGCGAAGAGGCACGGTATCAAAGCAAACTCATTGGTCACAACAGTAGACTTGACGAAATGCAAGCTGCAATTTTAAGAGCTAAGCTAAAATATGTTGATAAATGGAATCAAAGAAGACGTGAGATTGCCCAGAAATATAAACAAGGATTTTCAGGATTGCCCCTAGAGGTTTTATCAAGCAGTGAGACTAGTCAGCCTGTTTATCACTTGTTTGTAGTTAAAACAAAAGACAGAGACGGGTTTTCAGACTATTTGAAAAGGCAAGGTGTTGCGACAGGTATACATTATCCCCAGCCAATACACTTAACAGAGTCGTTTCTTGGTTTAGGGAAAAAAACGGGGGATTTTCCAGTTTCAGAAGAAGCAAGCGCGACAGTGCTTTCACTACCTCTTTATCCGCAAATGAGCGAAGCTGATGTTGGGTATGTAATCAAAACTGTAAAGCACTACTTCACTTTTTAACTAACAAAGCAACTTGTGCGTTTGAGCCATTTTGTGATATACAAAGTTTGTGCAAAAAATTGACGAGTCTTTCTACAACAACACTGATTATTTTCCGAAACTAAGAAAACAGTTAGACAATCTGGAACACCCGCTGCAAAAATTGCGTATCGGGAAAGTATTGGGACTTTATAAGCCCATGAAAAGCGATAGAGTTTTGGATTTAGGATGCGGGTGGGGAACTTTTAGTTTCGTTCTTGCTCCTATATGCAAAAGTGTAACGGGTCTTGATTTTAGTAAAAAAAGTATTGATCTTTGTAAGCAAAAACTTTGCAAATTTAAATTAAAGAACGTTAGATTCATCTGTGCCGATGCACAAAAAACCGGGTTGCCCGCAAAGTCGTTTGATCTGATTATTAGCGCGGACCTTTTTGAGCATTTATACCCCGCACAAAGTGTGAAAGTTATTGCCGAAAGTCATCGTTTGCTCGCCAGAGGAGGAAAAATCGTAATATGGACTCCACACAGAGGACATTTTTTAGAACACCTTAAAAACAATAATATCATTTTAGAAAAAGACGTGAGCCACGTGGATTATAAATCGATGAGTGTATTGGTAAAAACACTTAAAATGAAAGGATTTCGAGTTCTTAAAGCAAATTATTTCGAATCTCATTTACCAGTATTGCGAATTGTTGAGCGCTTACTTCTCCCGTTTATTCCTCTTTTCCGAAGACGTATTGGGGTACTTGCGCAAAAAATCTAAAGGTCAGGGTATATCAGTTTTTGAAGCCAATAAGTTTGTCGATAGCGGTTTTGTAGTCTTGTTTTTGCCTTGAATAAAGCATCATTTCTGCCAGTAGTCCTGTAGAAATAAGTTGAATACCGATAACCATGAGTAATATTCCTAAGAAGAGCAACGGACTACGACCTTGAATGTTTCCAGAAGAAAGTTTTAGAGAGGTAATATAGAGGCCAATTATAAATCCAATAAAGAAAGAAGTGAGCCCTAAAGTTCCAAAAAAATGCCCAGGTCTTCTGTTGTATCCTGTCAAAAAAACAATGGTAATAAGATCTAAGAAGCCTTTAATATTTCTTTCCCAGCCAAATTTTGACTTGCCATATTGTCTTGCGTGATGATCTACAGGAATTTCTGTTACTCTATAGCGAAGCTTAGCTGCAAAAACTGGAATAAAACGGTAAAGTTCTCCGTATAAATTTAAACTTTTTACAACCTCTTTCTTATATGCCTTAAACCCACAATTAATATCGTGCAGTTTTACGCCAGTAAGTTGAGGAATCAAAAAGTTATTTAGTATTCTTGAGGGAATTACTTTTACCGAAGGGTCAAACCGCTTTTTCTTCCAGCCAGAAACCAAGTCATATCCCTCATCAAGCTTTGCTAAAAAGTTAGGAATCTCTGCTGGGTCATCTTGTAGGTCAGCGTCCATTGTAAAGACTACCTCACCTGTTGCAAGAGCAAATCCAGTTTGGAGTGCAGCCGACTTTCCCCAGTTGCCCCTGAATTTAATCACCTTAACGTTTTTATCTTTTTCTGCGATTTTTGCCAATATCTCAAAAGTTCTATCTGTTGAGCCATCGTCAATGAAAATGATCTCAAACTGCTGTGTGATTTTTCCTGCTTCTTTGGATATTCCCCTGTAGAGAGGTTCCACGGAGTCTTGCTCGTCGCGGGCTGGAATAACAAATGATAGCTTCATTTTCATAATATGATACCATAAATCGTTGTCAGGGAGAAAAAAATGAACAAGCCAGTCTTTTTAAGGATAATTTTTTATTTTATCTCCTCACGCCTTATTTTTTTATTGCTAGCCATTATTGCTTCTTATCTTATTCCTTTACGAGAAGGTTACCTAGGTAGTCAGTTTGATGCAAAAGTTCCCTACCTTGCTTGGGTGTGGGCGAATTTTGACGGGAGGCATTTTTTAAGTATTGCCACAGAAGGATACCAAAGGACAAATTTTGCTTACTTTCCTCTTTACCCTTTATTAATTTCGCTTACAGGTTTTGTTTTGCCTATTTCACACCTTTTATTAGGAATATTTATCTCAATTGTGTTTTATTTTTCGTCAATGTTGGTAATTTTTAAGATTATACGCTTAGATTACGAACAAAAAGTCGCCAACTTGTCTCTGTTGCTTTTGTCCTTTTCCCCACTCTCTTTTTTCTATCACTCGGTTTACACAGATTCTATATTTTTACTCTTAACAGTTTCTAGTTTCTATTTTGCCCGAAAAGGGAAATGGTGGTTGTCTGGGTTGCTCTGTGGATTAGCCATGGCAACACGCCTCTCAGGCATTGCTCTTCTTCCAGCCCTTTTGATTGAGTGGTATTTACAAAATAAGAATCTTGGTGGGACAAAACTCAAACTTAGGTTTTTGCAAACTGGCTTGCCGGTATTAGTTCTGGGTTGTCTGGGAATTATTTCTTATCTTCTTTACTTACAGGTTTACTTTGGAGATCTTTTGCTTTTTCAAAAGTCAATGATAGCTTGGAAACAAAACGAGTTTGTTTTTCCTCTCCAGGTTGTTTGGCGCTACGTTAAGATATTCTTTTCAGTGAGTCCGAGCTTGCTGGTATTTTGGATTGCCGCATTTGAATTTGTTACACTCGTTTTTTATTTGGTAACAGCCCTTTATGTTCTTCTTCGCGTAAGAGCGTCGTACGGCGTGTTTATGCTCTTGCTTCTCTCCCTCGTAACTTTTACGGGTACTTTCGCCGGAACTCCCCGCTATGCGTTACATCTGTTTCCGTTATTTTTAGGACTTGCTGTAATACTTTCTCGAAGAAAGACTTTACGGTATTTTACCTATTTCTTATTTTTGGTTTTGGGGCTTGTCTTAACTGCACTTTTTACAAGAGGGTACTTTGTTGCTTGAGGCTTTTGGGCAACCACTAACGCTGAGAGCCCAAAGGGAATATTGACAAAGTTTAGTAAAAACGACTCTAATTTATAAAGAGCAACAATAAGTGTGTTGAGGAAATATGGCGGGCTGGAGACGTCTGACCCGGCGTGTTTTGGACGCATAACAGATTCTATCAAGCGCTTTACAATAGCAAGTGGTAATAAGAAGCTCGCAAAATAGCTAGCCTTAAGTATTTTTAGTCCTGTTTTAGTTGTTAATTGTTTAAGTTCGTTTGCAGTATACCTGTGTTTGGTGTGAACCACGATGTCGTGACTTCCCCTGAGCCAGTTGTAAGCAGGTACTTTCAGTATCAATACACCCCTCGGTTTCAAGACTCTCTTGAATTCTGAAATCGCTTTAAGATCGTTGTTGACCAGTTGATGATAGAGAACGTCTATAGAAACGATCAAATCAAAAGTATTATCTTTGAAAGGTAATTCTGTAACTGAAGCAAGGCGTGCTTGAACATCTCTTTGTTGGGCATACTTAATAGCTTCAGGGCTAATATCAACGCCTGTAACGCGGCCAATTGTTTGTAGCTTCTTTGCCAACATCCCAGTACCGCAACCTGCGTCCAGAATGTTTAAAGACTTTTTGCCTTGAGTATATTTTTTTACGAGATTAAGAATTACGAGGCGGTTACCGACGTAAAAAAAGTGATGTTCTTCGTTGTCGAAGATGTTTTTGTATTCTGAGAGTTGCATGGCAAACTATTTTCCGAAGACGTTTAAATCCAACCAGAGTTTAGCAATATCTAAATAAGTAGACGCAATCTTGTCGAGCCTAAAGAACTGTGATTGTCCGTATTTTCTTTCGTAGTGGTGAACCGAAACCTCTCTAAACTTCGCTCCTGCTCGCTGCGCTTTTTTGACCAATTCAATACAAATTGATCCACTATTTGAATTGAGTTTTATTTTATCAAGAAGACTTTTTCTGATTAGACGAAAATCGCAGTCGACGTCATAAACAGGCAGCCAGAAAAGCCACCTGTTGAAAAATTTGTGCAAATTGCCAAAAAAGATTCTGTGTTGCGCGTCTTGTCTCTCCATTTTTATTCCGTTAATGAAATTAACGTCCCTAGTCATTAATGAAACTAACAAAGGAAGTTCATTCACGTCGTATTGACCATCACCATCCGTATAGAAGACAAGGTCATATTTCGCTGTCTTAAAACCTGATTTTAATGCTCCTCCGTAGCCGCGGTTTTTAGGGTGAAAAATAAGTTTTAACTCCCTGTATTTTTTAGCAGCCTGAGTAAGTACTTCTCGGCTGTTGTCGCTTGACGCATCGTCAATTACAATAACTTCCCAGTCTGATGCCACTTTTTTGAGGTTGTTTATTGCTTTTTCTACCAAGGTGACTATTACCTTCTCATCATTGTAACAAGGAAAAAATACTGAAATACTAGGTTTTCGGCTCTGCATTTTTGTGTTTTCGCTCTTGCTTGTATCATAATGGGTAGAGAAGTCTATTTCAAGACCTCCTTAATGAATAATCTTGTTTCAGTTATTGTTACCACTAAAAATTCTGCCCATACACTACCTTTACTTTTGGAGAGCATTAAAGCACAAACATATAAAAATATAGAACTTATTGTCGTTGATAATAATTCCACAGATGAGACGAAATCGCTTGCCAAAAAATATACTAAAAAAGTTTTTAATAAAGGCCCTGAACGTTCGGCACAGAGAAACTTTGGAGCACAAGAGGCAAAAGGTGAATATCTCTTTATTTTGGACTCAGATATGGAGTTAACCCCCCGTGTTATGGAAGATTCTGTTGAAACAGCCCAGAAAACAGGGCTCAGCGCTCTTGTAGTGCCCGAGAGAACAGTTGGAGAGGGCTGGCTGGTAAAAGTGAGGCAATTCGAAAGAGAAATGTATATGGGGGATATGTCAATTGAAGTGGCCAGGTTTTTTAAGAAGGATGTCTTTTTCGAATTCAACGGTTATGATTTACGCTTAACCGGCCCTGAAGATTATGATTTACCCTACCGCATTAGTAAAAAATATAAAATTGGTAGAGCTCATGAGTATATTTTACATCACGAAGAAGGGACAACACTCTCCAAGCTCCTGGCTAGAAAATATTATTACGGCTCTCAGGGAGCCCTGTATGCCCAAAAACACCCGGAATTAATCGGCGTGCAGGGTAATCTTCTTTTTCGAAAAGCTTATCTTGAAAATTGGCTTAAGTTTGTTAAACAACCGTTATTAGGTGCGAGTTTTCTCTTGGTTCGTTCTCTTGAAACTATCTGGGCAATTGCGGGATTTATAAGCGCAGTTGGCGTTGGGGGTTTTGTGAAAGCTGTGCTTTCTTCTTTTTCCCGCTAGTTATATTTCTGTTTGTTGTGATTTTTGCGGATATTGGCAAGACCCATTATTAATTTTACTACCCTTGAAGAAACGTTTGTTGGGCGGTAAGTTTCTGGAATATCTACCCGCTCGCCACTTTTTGCTTCATCAACGGTTAGTGCTACAGCTCTTGCAATAGAATCTCGGTTAAAACCGGTTAAAATAATGGAGCCTGTATCAAATGCCTCTGGACGCTCACTGCTAACTCTGATTTGCACTGCCCGAAATCCCATAATTGTACTTTCTTCTTGAATCGTACCGCTATCCGACAAGACACAAAGAGCATTCATTTGCAGTTTGTTGTAGTCTAAAAAGCCAAATGGTTCGTGTAAGACAACTTTAGACCCCACTTGAATATCGGCAGCCTCTAGTCTCACCTTGGTTCGTGGGTGCAATGTAACTATTGCAGGAAACCCATATTCCTCTGTGATCGAATTTATTGACGCAAAGAGTTCCCGAAGATTATCTGGGTTATCAACGTTTTCTTCTCTGTGAGTACTTACGACAAAATACTCGCTCTCTTTAAGTTTTAGTTCTTCAAGTATGCCAGAAGCCTCAATGTCTGGTTTAAATTTAGTAAGTACTTCATTTAAAGGAGAGCCTGTTGTATAGATACTCCCAGGGTGCACCCCCTCGCGAATGAGATACCTTCTGCTATGTTCTCCGTATGGCAAATTGAAGTCGCTGATATGATCTATAATTCTTCTGTTAATTTCTTCAGGGACATTATCGTCAAAAGACCTGTTGCCGGCTTCCATATGGAATATCGGGATCTTTAAACGTTTTGCAATGATTGTACAGAGAGCGCTGTTTGTATCCCCAAGAACGAGAAGCCCGTCAGGTTTTTCTTTTAACATGACTTCTTCTGTTTGGGTGAGTATATTAGCAAGTTGACCGCCAAGAGTATCTGCTTTTACCGACAGCACGTAATCCGGTTTCCTAAGTTTAAAATCTTCAAAAAACACGGTGCTCAGCTCCTTATCGTAACTTTGGCTGGTAAAAACTATAATGTGTTCAAAATATTCATCCATTTTGGGTAAAATGCACGAAAGCCTGATTATCTCAGGCCTTGTACCCATAACAGTCATAATTTTTAGTGCGTTTTTCATTCTGCTCCTCTTAGCCAATTAGTATATTCTAACATTTCTTCTTTCGTTGCAACATCCCCTTTTTCTTGGTATACGCGAATTTTTTCCATTTCAGAAAAGATTTGTTTCCACCTTACTCCTCTGGGTTCGCGAGGCACCTCTTTAGTCCACGGAAGATCTACTGGAATTGTGTATAATCGAGTTTTAGGAAGAACACCTTCTTCATTAAGGATGTTTTTAATAAAGCTGCCAACGAGGCGAGGAAGATGGTAAGAAGACACAACTATAACCCATGGATCTTTTATTTTATCATGTTCTTTTAGCGCATAAATATTTTGAGCTTGTGCCTTCGCATGTTCAGAAACGCCTTCTATAATAATTCTATCTTTAAGTGTTTTGTCTGCAATTCTGCCAAAAAGCCGCATTACTCGAGCAACCTTTTCTGCTGATGCGCCACCGGAAGGCATTTCTGCGTGACTCCATTTTCCCGTAATTACTAAACGAGGAGGAATAGACTGAGTTCTTGCATATTGCTTAAAGGCATTAAGAGCTGGTTTTACCCTGTCAAGCCAATCTCCTGTGGGCACTATTACAATTCCTATTTCAATATCCTTTGGAGGAGGATTGTTGCAAATCTCAAACAACTCTTTCCACTCCCCATAAACTACTTGTTGTTCTTCTGTCAGCAAGCTTAAAGGGTAAGGGTTGACGTCGAAGCTATTTTCTGTCATCTGTCTGGTTTGACTTGAGGGCGTCTTGGATCTCAGGTAAAGTCGTGAGGAGATCGGTAGTTTGTTCCAAATTAAGTTGTTTAGTGTTTTCTGAAGTAAACGATACAACTTCTTCCAAGGGTGATCTTTTTCCTTTATCGTAATATTGCTGGTAATCAAGTCCTTGGCTTTCAGAGGGAATTTTATAATAATCTCCCTCGTCTTCAGCTCTCGCCATTTCTTCCTGAGAGATTAGTGTTTCGTGTATTTTTTCACCTGCTCTTATGCCGACAACCTTATATCCTTTATCATAGTTGAAGATTTTACACACCGCTTGCGCTAGTGTTTCCATGTTTGTTGCCAGGGCTTTTTTGACATAAATATCGCCATTTTTACCATTTGTCATGGCGTGTAGAACTAGTTCTACCGATTCCGAGAGAGGAAGTAAAAACCTGGTCATATTAGGATCGGTTACAGTCAAAACCTCACCCTTTTTAATAAGTTCTATAAAATGAGGAATTACAGATCCCCTTGTCATGAGAACGTTGCCGTATCTTGTTCCGCAAAGCGTAGTTTGTCCATTGTTTTCCTCGTTTAAGCCGGAATTTGGCTCAGATATTTTTCTGGCGTCAGCAATCATTACTTTTTCCATTAAAGCTTTGGTTAGCCCCATGGCGTTAATTGGGTAGACTGCCTTGTCTGTCGAGAGAACCACTAAACGTTCAACTTTGTGCTGGATGGCGGCATTTATGACGTTGTGTGCTCCGAGAATGTTTGTTTTTATGGCTTCCAGCGGAAAAAACTCACAAGAAGGGACTTGTTTGAGGGCGGCCGCGTGAAAGACATAGTTTACTCCACCCATAACCCTGTTTATACTTTCCGCGTCTCTTACGTCTCCAATGACAAATTTAAGAGTGGGGGAGTTGTATAAATAACGCATATCGTGCTGTTTTTTCTCATCACGGCTAAAAACAATAATCCTTTTTGGTTCAAACTTAAGAAGACCAGAAATAACGGCGTTTCCAAAGGAACCTGTTCCCCCGGTTACCAAGATAACTTTACCGCGAATATCTTTTTCGTATTGGCTGTAAGAATTGCTCATCTTTCTTCTGATATTGTATCAGGATCCTCCGGATTATACTGCTCGCTAATATGGGCGATTAAATACATTTCGTCTTTTCCGTTATTTTTTATTGCATGCCAAACTTTTGGGGGGATTTTTACAGTAACCATATTTCCCCCTCCTAATTCAATTTCCTGTCTCTCACCGCTATCGTTATCTATAAGAGTTAACAAACCATTTCCTTTGACAACACAAAACCATTCAGTTTTTCGCGTATGATAATGTTTACCTTTTGTTTGTTCAGGGGTGGCGGTTGTGATATAAACCTGTCCAAACACAGGATTATCTATCTCATCTGCTCTTAAAATTTCTGCGAACCATCCGCGTTCGTCTTTTTTAACCTCTAAGTTTTTAATCGTTACACCGTTAATCATTTCATTACCTCTGTCAGTCCTTGTCCCAACGTCGTTTTTGGCTCCCAACCTAGTAATTCTTTAGCCATACTGTAAGTTTTATCTCTTGTAGGCCAGGGTGTTTCGGGAACAGCCTCATTATTATATACCACATTAATCTTTTTGTCAGACACACCCTCTATTGTTTTGAGTATCTTCTTCAAAGAGGTATGTTCCCCAGAGCAAATATCAATAATTTCGCTTAATTCTTCCTGTTTGTAAAGCGCGGCTTTGATAAATGCGTCAGCTGCGTCAGTAACGTAGATATAATCTCTTTCCTGCGACCCGTCGCCATTTATCTGCAAAGTTTCACCAAGTTTTATTTGGTGAGCAAAAGTTGCGATAACAGAGTTATAGAATGGTTTTCCACCAGGGCCATAGACGTTGGCCAAGCGAAGAACAGTACTCTGTATTTTATTTTTTACTCCATAAAGAGTAAGCAGTTCTTCAGCAAATTTTTTCGAGAGTCCATATAAACTATGTGGAAGATATACTTGAAAAGTGGAAGCAAAAATTATCCGGGCGCCGGGAGCATGTTTTACTACCGCATCAAGAAGGGAAAGCGTACCAAGCACATTGGTTTGAAATAATTCCTGGTATGTTCCGCGATTTACTCCTGCCAAATGGATAATCATATCCTGATTTTCAACAAAGTCTTTGAGTGATTCTGAATCTAGAAGATCGTGTTTTTTTCTATCTAAAAGTTTGAGCTCAACATCACTTTCTTGACTGATATTTCTAGCCACATTCTGACCTATAAAACCACTGGCTCCTGTAATTGCTATTTTTTTCACTTTGAAAGTACCCTCCCTAAATTCTCTCTATATAACTTATCCCAATCAAACTGTTTAGCATATTTTAGCGCATTTTTACGATATTCCAAAAGAAGCTTAGGATTTGTTAATAGTTTTATTACCGCGTTGGCAAGCGAGTCAACAGTATAATCAATTATAATTCCTGCGCCAGCGTCTTCTATTTGTTTGTGTGTATAAACCGCTTTAGTTGTAATTACCGGTAAGCCTGAGGAGGTATAGTCTTTAATTTTGCCTGGATCAGCGTTTTTAACTTTGTCATCCAGAATGTTGTAATTAAAAGGAGCCATTCCTATAGCCGCACCCGATAGTCTAAGGTGAAAAGCTTCTCTTTCCTCCATCCAGTCCTCAAAGCTAATTCTCTTTTCCACACCAAGTTTTTCTGCAAGCTTCTTCCAATCTTCTCCTGCATCTCCACGACCAATAATATCAAGTGTTACTCTTGGTACTTTTTTAATAATCTTAGGCAACGCTTGGATAACTAAATCTATTCCCATATATGGAATAAACCCGCCGGCATAAATCAGTTTATTCTTATCAAACTTTAAAGGAGAATATCTTTTTATTTTTGCCATCCACACACCTATCGGGACATGGTATTGTCTTTTTTTATATTCTTCGCCTGTCATCCCATGATCTTCTGCTCTGGCTTTTACCATACGTGCCCCTAAGTTCCAAGTTTCATCCGAGTATCTTACCGCGAACTTATCAATGCTGTGGTAAATCCAGTTCATCAAAGGATTTTGAAATCGAGTAGGGAAGTAATCGATACAATAGTGGACTACAATATCTGCTCTTCCAAGACATCTTAAAATTATTCCTGCTACTGCATTTAATGGATCAAGAGCAATAATAACACTATATCTTGATCTTGTTTTAAATGTCCAAAATATTGTGTAAAGAAAATCTTTTACATAAAGGATTGGTTCAGGTAACCTCCAATGATATGCTTTCTCGCTTTTAGTTAATTTGCCTTTATCATACTGCTCATAATACGAACTTTTGGCATAGCTTTCTTTTATATATAAAAGGGGATGTGCAATAAATACAAGTCTCTTCGGAGTCTTTTCAAGAAGATAATCACGCAAAACATGAGCAACCCCACCTGTTACATGTTCATGGACGATTATAAGAATTTTGCTCTCTTTTATTTTTTGAACAAAATTAACACCGATCATGATTTTAATTTAAATATTAGGTTATTATGATTCTTACAAACTTTCCTATACCCTGATCGCATTAGTAACTTTTCCGAATCCATCTCAAATTTTTCTCCAGCTTCAAAGCAAACTATAGTCGGTTTAAATTTTTTCCAATTATTACTTTTTAAAACCTCATAGCCGTATCCTTCGACATCTATGCTTAGAAAATCAATATGCTTACCTTTACAATATTTTTCCAGTATGCCTCTTAATTTCGAAATTTTTATTTTATAAGTACTAACCAATTTTAAACCTTCTTTTTTATAACTCTCGGCAGCCTTTTTAGAAAATGTTGAAAGTGTTTCGGGCACAAATTTAAAATAAGTAAGATTACCATTCTGGTTTGCGATGCCAAGGTTTAAATTTATATCCCTGGGACGGGATTTATAGAATTTCTTAATATTTTTAGGATCTGGTTCGATATTAATACCAGTCCAGCCACGAAGATAAAACCTTTTTGTATTACTCATTCGGCTAGGATCATATGCTCCAACATCGACATAAAAACCGAGAGGTTTATTCCCAAGTAAATTATCTATTAGAATATCTTCCTCGTTTTGGCTAAAAGACCCTTTTGAAAACCCTCTTTTAAGCATTCGTACTTCGCCGATTAGGTTTTCGGTAAACTTTTTGGGACCATATATCTTTAAATATTGAAAAAGATTACTAATCATATTCAGAAATTTTTTAAGACCTCTTTTCCTACTCTTACAGCATTTGCCATTATTGTCAAAGTTATTGGCTTTGCCGGTAGTGCTTTCCAAGAAGCAGAATCAGCAACATAAACTCTCTTGAAGTCATCTAGTTTGCCCTCGATATCGGTTTCAACCCCTCCAGCATAATGAGAACTCACCCTGTTTGTTAGTGTTATTAAAGGAATAAGACCTAAAGAGAAGAGCATCTTTTTAATATTTGAGACCTCTTTTTTTTGTGCTATTATCTCTTCTGGGGAGTTGGTTACATGTACAGAAAATGCCTTGTTTTTAAGTTGCAGATATTTACTTTCTGACAAAAAAGCAGGAAAGCGGATATCTGCTATGACTAGCGCACCAAAAAGCTTGAATAAAAGTGGTTTGTAAGCGAATGGTTTGTAAAATTGGATGAAGTATCTAAGTCTGCTATTAGCCTCAGTATCTTGGTTTAGATATCCCTGTTGGTTAATACCAAACTTACGTCCAATGTTTAAACATACAAGAATATAGTTTGGCTTGGTTAGATATAGCGCACGAGAAGTTTTAATGCTTTGCAAAACAATCCTTGTTGTATTTATGGCTCCTGCCGCTAAAATTAGATACTTGCTATATAACTTTCCTTTTTTAGTTTGTAATTCGACAAGTTTATTATTGTCTCGGAATTTTAAAACTGTGTGTTTAGGTAGATAAGTAAAATTTTTATATTTTGTAAAACTATCAACTATTTTTGAAGACCGATAATTATTAATAACAGGCAAAAAATACAGGTTCTTGTGTTTTGTGGATTTAAGACTAAACCGTTTTGCCAGGTGTTTATATTCATTCTTAATTTGCGACACAGGGAGGCCTGAAATTTTAAGCTCATCTGTTGTGAAAAAATCACTTATTCCAAACCAAACTTCAGAAAACCCCCCTTTGCCTAGTCGTTGAACAACTTTTGTGTTACCGCTAATCTTTAGGTTTCCGAGCTGTGAGTCGACAATTGCGACTTTCAAACCTGACTTAACAAGAGGCTCTGCAGCATTGACTCCTGCTGGACCAGAGCCGACTATCAATACATCAAAAATAATGTTTTCCCCCCCAGTCAAAATAGAACTTCGTACCACAATTACACATGATATACTATTTGGAAAACCAAGAGCAATTGTGAAAAAAGTATATTTCAAACCTCCATTTTCGCCTGCCTACTTAGGCAACAACCTTTTTCGTATTAAAAGTAAGCACAATACTTTTTTAGATATGGATAAAAAATTACTTAAAAAAGGAGTAATTTTAAATACGATAGATTTAGATAAAAAGAACGATGGAGATTTGTATATATTTTCAGAAAGCCCCTATCCTTGGGAGGTTTTAATGTGGTTTAAAGTTTTCGCCACTTTTAATAAAAATATTCTACTAAGCCTTGAGTCTCCAATAGTAAATCCATTTAGCCATATGAGTGTTATGCATTCGCTTTTTAAGAAAATATATACCTGGGATGATAACAGAGTTGATAGTGATAATAAAGTTGTTAAGAAGAAATATTTTAAGTTTCTGATTAACCAGTCATTGGTTGGGTTAGACACAAAAGTTGTTGAATTTAGTAAAAGAAAACTTCTTACATTTGTAAACAGTAAAAAAGACGTACCATTTATATTCTTAATGTTGAGTCCTTATAAAACCAATCTTTATAAAGAGAGAATTAAGTCGCTGGATTTTTTTAACAAGAGAATTCCTAACGAATTTGATATTTATGGAGTAGGTTGGGACAAACCTATACTGTGGGACATTAAAGAGAGAGTACTTGGGGTTAAACAATATCCTACTTTTCGTCGTCCCTTATATGAAGATAAATATACGACCTTAGCAAAATACAAGTTTTGCTTGTGTTTTGAAAATTCTGTCGCTCCGGGTTACATAACAGAAAAAATTTTTGACTGTTTTAAAGCACGTACTGTACCTATATATTGGGGAGCTCCGAATATCGAAAAATATATTAATAATCAATGTTTTATTGATTTTAGAAAATTTGATGGTTATGAAGATCTCTTAACCTATCTTCAAAATATGTCAGGAGCTGAATATAAAAAATATATTGATGCAATAGATGGCTTTTTGAAAAATAGAGTTAATCGTAAAAACTGGTTTAGTGATAATTTTGTTGATATGGTTTTAGAAAACTCAAAATGAAATGTCAGATTTGTCAAAATTCTAAAAAGTTTAAGAATTTAAAGCCCCAATTTTCCAAATCTAGTAATTATCTTTGCGAAAATTGTGGTCTTGTTTTTATTACAAGAAACAAAGTACACCTCCAAGATTATTACAAGCAAGGTGGTTATTTTAATAAATCTCCAAATATTGCGTACAAAAAGCAGTTAATTTCAAGAAGTTTGCTAATTCACGAGTCGGAACAAAGGGTAGTCAGCGCTTTAGATATCTTTTCTCCTAATCTAAAAGGAAAAAGTGTTTTAGATGTTGGTTGTGGTTATGGGGAAATACTACATATTCTAAAGACAAGATTTGGTTGCTACGTAGAGGGAGTTGAACCATCAGTAGAAACGGCAAAAATTGGATCGGATATGTTTTCTTTAAAAATCCACCCTATACTTCTTGAAGAGTTAAAAACAGAAGAAAAATACGATCTTATCTGGTCAAGCCACGTTTTAGAACATACAAGTGACCCTAACTCTTTCTTAAAAAAGGTTAAATCTCTTTTGAAAAAAGGAGGCGATTTTTATCTTGAGGTGCCAAATGCTCTTAAGCCAACTGGGGGATTTCCTTTAGACATGTTTTTTTACAAGGAACATCTACAAACTTTCTCGTCTTACAATCTATATTTGTTACTAAAGAAAAAAGGCTTCTCAGTTATAGCATATTCTGATTCTGGCTTCTTAAAATTTTGGTGTAAATTACCAAGTTCTCAAGGATTAGTGCCCTCTAAAATATCATCTGAAGAAATATTAACCTTCCTGCGTAAATATAAAAGAGATTATAACTACATTAGTTTGGCAAAGGTTTATGCTCAAAAAGCGCTCTACGTAGCAAAAATTGCTTTATATAAGACGGGAGATATTTTTGGAAAATAAATAATTCCAGTCAAATTTTTGAATAAAAACTAAAGCATTCTTTTGATATTCTTCCCAAATCTTGTCATTTTTTAGTAACTTAACTATAGCATCTGCAAACTCTTGTGCGTCGTAGTTTTCTATTACGATTCCACACTTTGCATCGGCTATGGCACTAGCATTTAGCGAAGCATTTGTCATAACAACCGGAACGCCAAGGGCAAGATAATCTTTAATCTTGGCAGGATCCCCGTTTTTTATTTTTTCATCAATAATTAGCGTATTAAACGGCGCAAGCCCAATCGCCGAGTCAGCAATGATATTTTCTGCTTCTTTCTTTTCTTTCCATCCGTAAAACTTAATAAACCTAGAGATACCATTTTTTTCTGCCAGTTTTTCAAGTGTGGCTTGCTCTTCTCCTCCTCCAATAATTTCAAGATAAGCACTGGGAATCTCTTTTCTTACTAAAGGTAGCGAGTTAATTGCCAAATCTACTCCATAGAAATCTTTCAAATGCCCTACATACACAATTTTTGACCTCTTTCTTTTAGAACTTGGAATTCTTTGCATATCGTCAAACCAAATTCCAATTGGAACAGTAAATTGTCTAGAATAGCTCGTGCCAGTTATTCCTTGTTTTTCTCTGTATTTGGTCAAATAGGGAGAGACATTCCATGTTTCGTCGCAATGTTTTACACAAAATTTATCAAGTTGGTGGTAAATCCAATTTACAAGAGGGTTGGTAAATCTTTCTGGATAAAGATCGATAGTGTAATAGACAACTTTTCTTACTTTGCCTAATTTTTTCAGGACTAGACCAGAAAAAGCATTGAGGTTATTAATTCCAAAATAGATGTCGTATATTTGCTTGGTATTAAGTGTCCAAACGACAGAGCAAATAATGTCCTTAATGTACAATAGAATTTCAGGCATAATCCAATGGGAAAACTTGGAAGTTTTTAACCCCTTTTTACTTTCATATAGTTCACGCTCAGAAGAGAGCCCCCAACTTTCTTTCAGAAGAAGGAGCGGATGGGTAATATAAAGCAAGTTACTACACCCATGAGCCAGTGCAAACTTTTTTAAATCTGCCCCGGGTATACAGGGCATGATTGATCTATGTGTAACAATAGCAACGCTCAAATTTTTCAGATTCATTCTTTAAAAAATATTGAATTAGTGGTTTGACTTGGTCCGAAAACTGGATATATTTGTGCTTCATTGTCACTCCCCGAATATTCAAACCCGGCTTTAACCAATAGTTCGTAAACTTCTTTAAAAAGACTTTGGTTTTTATATAAACTTGCAAATGAGGTTTCTATATGGATTATCGAGACTCTTTTTAAGAGATTTTCTCCGCCTTTGAGTATCAGCTTTTCTGTCCCCTGAGTATCAATTTTCAAAAGGACTGGTTCTTCAAGCTTGATATTTTTGAAATATGAGTCAAGTGTAATAGTTTGTACTGTAATTTTTTCAGTATGGATTTTTTGCAGAGGAATAAGTAGTGATGATGTCGGGCTATAATGAGACTGATAAAAAGTTGCGGCTCCACTTTTGTTGCTCAAGGCAACATTTTCCACAGTAACATTTTCTGACCTTCTAATTTTGTCACTTTCCGATCTGATTGGTTCAAAAGAATAGATTTTAGCATTAGGAAAAATAGAATGAAGAACATGGGTCACTTTACCGCTACTTGCCCCAACATCAATTACAGTCGCAACATTGTAGTTTTTTAACCATTCAAATTGGATATAAACAGGAAGATAAAGACCTTTTAACGCAAGTACTCCCAGTCTAGGGTTAAAGAAAAGGTAACATAAAAAGAACACAGCGTTACGGAATGAGCCAATATTAACCATTTGATATATGAAAACCCAGGGTTTAATTATATACTTAGCTGTGGATAAAATTAAAATTTCAGTTCTGATGCCTGTTTATAACACCGAAAAATATGTTGAAATGGCAATACAAAGTATTCTTGACCAATCGTTCAAAGATTTCGAGTTTATTATCATAGATGATCATTCAACAGATAGTAGTTGGGAAATTATCCAAAAATATGCCAAAAGTGATCAAAGAATCGTTGCGCACAAGAACCCAAGCAATTTTAGAACTACAAAGTCGCTTAATCGTGGTTTGGATATGGTTCGCGGTAAGTACGTTGTGCGTATGGATGCTGATGATTGGAGCTACCCAGAGCGTTTAGAAAAACAGTATAACTTCATGGAAGCGAACCCGAAGGTTGGAGTTTCCGGAGGGGCAATTGAAATTTGCAACGAAGATCTTGAAGTGTTGAACGTACGCAGGTATCCTGAGACAGATTCAGAAGTTAGGAAAATTATATTTCGCTATAGTCCTTTTGCGCATCCTGCAACAATTTGGAGAACAATCCTGATAAATAAAGCGGGCAGGTATAGTGAAATCTTCCCAGTAAGCCAAGATTACGAGCTTTATTTCAGGATGGGGAAGATTTGCCAGTTTGCCAATCTTCCCGAAATTCTAATTAAACTTAGAACCCACAAGGACTCAAGTTCCATACTTCGTGGCCGATCTCAAGAACAATTTGCTCTCTATTCAAGAATTAAAGCTTCAATGGAATACGGGTATGAAATGAAAACATTTGATAGAATGTACACTTTTTTGCAAATTCTAAGTTTTGGTGTTGTGCCGGTAAAGATTAAGTTTTGGCTATTTAATTTCCTCAGGAGAATTTATTAATGTGCGGAATTGCAGGGTATGTTGGGGGAGACCGAAAAACGCTTCTGGATATGCTAAGCGCCATATCCCACAGAGGTCCTGATGACCAAGGTATATTTATAGATGGAAACATCGGACTTGGTAACAACAGGCTTTCGATAATTGATCTGTCAAAACACGGCCACCAGCCATTGTTTAATGAAGATAAATCGCTTTGTATCGTTTACAACGGGGAAATTTATAATTTTAAAGATCTTCGAAAAAGTCTTGAAAGGAAGCATGAATTCAGTTCTCAGACAGACTCCGAAGTAGTTCTTCATGCTTACGAGGAATGGGGCCATGAGTGCTTGCAAAAGCTAAATGGGATGTTTGCGTTTGTTATATACGATAGAAAGAAAAAACTTCTTTTTGGCGCTCGTGACAGGCTTGGTGAAAAGCCTCTTAAATATTATCTTGACTCAGGAGTTTTCGCTTTTGCCTCGGAGTTGAAAGGTCTTCTGCCGATAATTAAAAATAAGGAGCTAGATATAAATGCAATTGACGATTATATGACACTTCAATATGTTCCAGCCCCAAAAACAGGACTTAAAAACGTTTATAAATTACCGGCTGGACATTATTTTCTATATTCTGGAGGTAAACTGCAGGTTAAAGAATACTGGAAGATCGATTTCTCTAAAAAGCTTAAATTGAAAGAGGAGGAGTGGGAAGAATTAATATATTCTAAAATTAAGGAATCCGTGGAAAGCAGAACAGTTTCCGATGTTCCGATAGGTGCATTTCTTTCAGGAGGTTTAGATTCAAGCGCGGTTGTTGCCCTCTTAAGCGCCACAAACTCAAAGCTGAAGACTTTTAGTATTGGGTTTGAGGATCCGAGGTTTGATGAGAGTAAATATGCTCTTCAAATTGCCGCACTTTATAACACAGACCATACAAGTCTCATCATTGGTCACAAAGAGTTAACCCAAGAATTTCTAAAGTTGCCTGAATATTATGATGAACCTTTTGCAGATAATTCAAGCATCCCTTCGATAATACTTTCCAGACTTGCAAGGAAGAGTGTGAAAGTTGCCTTGAGCGGGGACGGCGGGGATGAGAATTTTGGCGGTTATGAAAGATATAGCGTGGTCGACTTTGCTAAGCATTATGATAAGATTCCGGCAGTTGCAAAAACTCTCCTTAAACACTCTGGAAATATTTTTTCTAAAATATATCCAAGTAAAATTTCTGAAAAGGCTGCGATTTTTACCAAATTCGCTTCTATTCCATTTTATAAAAAGTACGTTTATTACAATTCCTTTTTTACAAATGAAGCAAAAAGAGAAATTTATTCTAACAAAGTCCAAAAGGAGCTAGAATTAAATGACACCTTCAATATATTTAAGAATATTTACAGGAATAATCTTAGTGAATTGGATAATGCGTTTAATATTGATATCAATTCTTATTTACCCGAAGACTTATTATATAAAATGGATATAGCTTCAATGAGCGCCTCGTTAGAAGTCCGGGCGCCACTTCTTAATCACGAGCTTCTTGAGTTAACATCCCAAATGCCAGATTCTCTCAAAGTACGTCTTCTTAAAAAGAAATATATTTTCAAAAAACTTCTTAAAAATAAAAAATTGCTTCCTGACAATATAATTAATAGACAAAAAAAAGGTTTTGTTATACCAGTAGATACTTGGCTTAAAGGTGATTTAAAAGAATATATTAGGGAAGAGGTTGCCACCACAAAAATGAAAAACTTACAGTTATTTAGTGGCAATAAGTTAGATAGTTACCTTACTGATTTCTTTGGTGGTAAAATTAAGAACAGTAATAATATATTTGCCCTACTTTCGTTATCTGCTTGGGTGAATAAATATCTTTAAACTATGGCAAAAGTTGTTGTTACGGGTGGAGCAGGATTCATTGGCTCACATCTTGTGGGTCGACTAGTTGAATTGGAGCACGACGTTACAGTCGTTGATAATTTTTCGACAGGAAAAAGGGACAACCTTGCCAAAATTATAGAAAAGGTCAAGATAGTGGAATTCGATCTTGCCAACTGGACTAAATTGCCAGAATTGGTAGAAAAACTTCAGAAAGTTGAGTTTATCTTTCATTTGGCAGCTTTACCAAGAATTGGGAGGTCTTTAGATAATCCCCTTGAGACACACGAAGCAAATGTGACGAGTACTTTGACGGCTCTTGAGTTTGCAAGAAAACTCGAAGTCTCCAAATTTTTATATGCCTCAAGTTCTTCTGTTTACGGCATACAAGAAACTTTGCCTTTAAAAGAGAATTTAATCCCGAATCCGCAAAATCCCTACGCTGTGCAAAAATTAATGGGAGAACTCTATTGCAAGAATCACAGTGCGGTTTTTGGCTTAAAAACCCTTGCCTTTAGATTTTTTAATGTGTACGGGCAAGGAATGAGTTTGGAAGGCACTTATAAACTAGTATTTGCTGTCTGGAAAGAGCAAATAGAAAATGGCCTGCCTCTAACTATTTATGGAGATGGCGAGCAAACTAGAGATTTTACCCATGTTGCTGATATCGTTGACGGTCTTGTTTTGGCGATGGACTATAAACAAAAGGAAGACTTTGAATTATTTAACCTTGGGGCAGGTCGCCAAGTATCAGTAAATTATTTAGCAAGCCTTTTTGAACATAAAGTGACTCATCTTCCGGAAAGGCCCAATGAGGAAAAATATAAAGAAGCAGATATAACTCGCGCTCGGACTTGCCTTGCCTGGGAGCCTCGTGTCACAATCGAAGAAGGAGTTAGTCTTTTTAAAAATGAAAATCACTTCACTCTTAAAAAGTAAATTATTTGCATTTTTAGTTTTAGCGTTTGTGATAATTAGTGTTTTTTGGGGAATAACTGACACCTTTTATCAGCAAGACGAATGGAACGGTCTAGGTTTGGTTTTTTCTAAGGGAGTGGAGTCTATTTTTCCAGGAATATTTAGCCCAATAGACCTGCTATTAGTTAAAGGAAGAATATTATCAAGTTTGATTTTCTATTTTTTTGCAACACTCTTCCCTTTACAAAATATGCAATTAGCTATACTGGCAATTGCTCTCCATGCAACCGGCGCTTTTTTAGTCTTTCTTTTGGCTAAAAAACTTGTTAATAACACCTTGCTTGCCTTGGTGGGGGCTGTCTTTTTTGCCGTAAATGCTGTTTCGCACGGAGCTGTAACTTGGCCGGTTATCGCAATCAGCACGGTCGGGTCAAGTATTCTTGTTTTTGCCTCAATCCTTTCCTTTTTTAAATTTCTTGAAAGTACCCGGACAAATTCGATTCGGGGCACCCGATCCAAACCTTTATATAAGCGAAGCTAGTGAAAGTTTCTTTTTGACAATATTAATTCGCCTAGTAATTTATCCCTTAACCTCGTTCTCTTTAATGTTTGTTCCGGGCGGGTTTTTCATTGAGTTTGCCCGCGAAGTATTACGAGATAATTACAAGTTTTTTGCAAATGTTCCAAACGATGTCTTGATTGCCCAGACCGTAATTTTAGATCTCTTGGCTGTTATCTTAACAGGAGTAATAGTTTTCTTTATTGCACTTTTTTTGAAGAAAGAAACTGTTGTTAATAAAAAATCTGTTCTCTTTTGGTTACTATTTACTTTTTTAAGTTTTACGCCGTACGTTGTTTTAAGTAAAGATTTTGCATACCTTGAGTCAAGGTATTATTATCTTCCTGTTGCGGGTGGGGCAGTATTGCTTTCTTGGATAGCAAAAAGAATTTGGGATACTTTAGGAAAGAAACTATTTTTAATTATAATTTTTCCATTTTTTCTAGGGCTTATTGTGTGGCATGCGATTTCGGTGGGGAAAGCAATAGACGAGCAGCTTATCTTTAGCAACTGGAGAAAGAATTTTATTTTGGATCTTAAAACATTGGCTCCATCTTTGAGTTGTAGTAAGAACGTTTTCTATATCTCAGGTGAGAAAAATTATTGGTCTGACGGAAATATAGTTCCGTTTCAACAAGGGACAGGCTATACGCTAATGGTTCTATATAATGACTCTGGGCGTATTCCAAAGGAGCTTTTGGCAGAGAGTTATTTGTTTGAAATCGGCAGTCAAGGATACAAAGAAGTTGGAGAGAAGGGCTTTGGTTTCTTTACAAACAAAGAAGAGTTAGACAAAGTGGTGGAGACTCATAAATTGCAGCAAGATTGTATAATAGCCCTTAGTTACGACTCACAGCGGCATAAATTAATTAAAAATGATTAAAGCTGTTATTTTTGATTTAGACGGCGTGCTGGTTGACGCTACAGAATGGCATTACGAGGCCTTAAATGACGCCTTGAGGCTTTTTGGATTTGAGATAACCCGCGAAGAGCACAATGGCTTTTATAATGGTTTGCCTACTGTTGAAAAACTTAGAGTTCTTTCAGAAAAAAAAGGTTTACCTCAAAATTTGCATGAGGTTATTAGAAATTTGAAGAGAAAATATACTGATGAAAAAGTAATTCAGCTTTGCAGGCCTGCTTATGAGAAACAAATAATGCTGACCCAACTTAAAAACAAGGGTTATAAGCTTGCGTGTTGTTCAAACGCGCAAAAGTACTCTGTTGTGAATATGCTTACCTCTGCAGGAATTCTTAATTTTTTTGATCTGGTTATAGGAAATGATGAGGGGTATGCGCCCAAACCCTCTCCGGAAATTTATTTGGCTGCATTTGAAAAATTAGGGATAAATTCCGACGAAGCGGTTATAATAGAAGACGCCCCGCATGGAGTCCAAGCCGCTCGTGCAAGTGGAGCAAAAGTTATTGAGGTAAAGGGATATCACGATGTTGATTTATCACTTTTATACGCCCACAAAGTCATTTAGAATATGTTAAACATTGTCGTACCACTAGCAGGCGCTGGAACAAGCTTCATAAAAGCTGGATACAGCTTTCCCAAGCCTCTTATAGACATTGACGGCAAACCAATGATCCAGGCGGTTATCGAAAACCTTACTCCTGAAATGAAGCACAAATTTATTCTTATTTGCCGTGATGAACATTACGAAAAATATGCACTATACCAAATTTTTTCAAATGCCACCAAGAATAATTACGAATGTATTCGTCTTTCTGCGCCCACTCGTGGGGCTGCATGCACGGTTTTGACTGCTGCGGATTATATTAATAACGACTCAGAGCTTATTATTGCCAACGCCGATCAGCTTATTGACGCTGATATAGACGACTTTGTTGAGTTTGCTAGGAAAGAAAAACTTGATGGGGCAATTATGACTTTTAAATCAAATCATCCGAGGTGGAGTTATGCCCTAACCGATGATGACAGCAACGTTTTACAGGTGGCAGAAAAACGTGTTATTTCAGACCACGCGACTGTTGGTATCTATTACTTTAAAACTGGTCGCTCGTTTGTCGAAAGCACGGCAAATATGATTGAAAAAGACATAACCTTTAATGGTGAATTTTATGTCAGCCCGGTATATAATGAGCTAATTATGGCTGGTAAAAAGGTTATGATATGGCCTATTAAAAGTTCTCAAATGCACAGCCTGGGAACTCCGGAAGATCTGCGTGAATATACAGACCAACAGGACAGAAAAAGGGAGGGTAAATGAAAATTGTTGTCCCGATGGCAGGTCGCGGTTCAAGGTTTTTAGAAGCAAAGGAGCAAAACCCTGAGTATGGAAACCCAAAACCTTTAATTAATATTAAAGGTAAACCAATGGTTGCCTGGGCAATTGAATCGCTTCCTTTTGTAGATTTACCGGCTAGGCCTGCACAAACCGACTTCAAAGTTCCTACCTCTAACTTGATTTTTATTTGTAGAAAAGATCACGAAGATGAGTTTAATATTTCAGCTTCACTGAAGCGCATTTTCTCTGAAAATATAAATGTTTTGTTTGTAGAACAAATTACCCGTGGGGCTGCGGAAACTGTTCTGATTGCCAAGGACTTTATTAACACAGAGGAAGACATCATAGTTTCAGACTCGGACCATTATTTTGACGGAACCAATCTTTATAATGCAATTAAGTCAAAAAACAAGGAAACTGCAGGAATAATACCTGTCTTTAAACCTCCAGACAGCGACCCAAAATGGAGTTTTACTCTGTTTGACGAAAATAAGGTTGCGTTAGCTGTGGGAGAAAAAGATGCACAGTTGGCGGCACAGGGCGCTTGGGCAAATATAGGCGGCTATTATTTCTCATCGGGAAAAATTTATGTTGATGAAGCCGAAGAAATGATTGCCTCGGGTGATATGTATGGGGCAGAAGGAAAAAAGGAATTTTATCTTGCGCCAGTTTTTGACCGCTTGATTAAAAAAGGTAAAAGAATAGAAGTTGCCCTAATCCCGGAAGTTTGGGGATTGGGAACTCCAAAAGACGTAGAATATTTTCTCGAAAACTTTACCGGTCAGAAGATTGGGTCAACAGAA
Source organism: Microgenomates group bacterium Gr01-1014_5 (assembly GCA_007376395.1). Taxonomy (GTDB): domain Bacteria; phylum Patescibacteriota; class Microgenomatia; order UBA8517; family UBA10165; genus VMGE01. The sequence goes on from VMGE01000008.1 coordinate 28,574, forward strand.
TGAAAACTTTCAAATTAAACGAGTTTACCAAGGGTTGGTTTGTTGGCAATTTTACCCCAACAATTGTTGATACAAAGGATTTTGAGGTAGCGGTTAAGGAATATAAAAAGGGAGACGCAGAAGAATCCCATTATCACAAAATTGCCGAGGAGATAACTGTTATTGTTTCGGGAAGAGTTAAAATGAACGATCAAATTTTCGAAAAAGGGGATATAGTTCAAGTTGCTCCTGGTGAGTCGGCAAAGTTTGAAGCCTTGGAAGACACAACCAATGTAGTCATCAAAATTCCTTCAGTAAAGGGAGATAAGTATCTAATGAGTTAAAGTTTTGCTACTTCTTCAGGATAGTCGGTGCAGAAGTAATCGGCCCCGGCCTCTTTAATTTGTTTAATTCGTTCAAATAAAGTAGGTAAATCTTTTGCGTCTGCGTGAGATTCTCCGCCATATAAGCCTGGGGAAGTTCCATGCAACTCAGGCGTGACAAGGGCAATAAAGAGGCCAGCCTCGTGTAATCTTGCAAAGTTTTCTGGGGTGTAGAATTGTTTAGTTGTCCCATTTTCTCCAGCCGTATCCCATTCGTCTCCCCAAACTCCATCAATTAGGCCTTCAGAGGCGAGTTTAAGGGCTTCTTCAACAGTTATTAAGGTATTACCTACTACATCGTTATAGCGCTGTATGTCGTATGGATGGGCAACAGATGGTGCTAACCTCAGGGTGGGGAATTTACTTTTTAATACTTTTGCCGTTTCAGGTTTTACGTCAAAGATAAGTAGTTTACCGAAGATATCGGAATGTTTTGCTAAAGCCTCCATGATTTTTTCCAATGTCTCTGGTGATTGGAAGCGTGCTTTCATATGGAGAGCATTAACCGTTGAATTGCTTTTTCGAATTAAATCCATGACTTCGTCAAAAGTAGGGATTCGACCATTAGCAAGAGGGATTTGAAGCAATTCTTCGGTAGTTAGATCTGCAACATTTCGTTCATCTCTACTTTCTGTTGGTCTTTTCAAATTGGCATCATGCATCACAATAATGCCGTCTTTCGTTGGGTTAGGATCAAATTCAATATTGAAGCCGCGGTTTAGATGATCTTGGAATGCTTCAAAACTGCTTTCGGAGAAAAAGTGAGGTTTACTCGGCTCGAGCCCTCGATGGGTAATAATTTGTGTTGACGTCACTCTGAAAAGATTATATCCTATGGAAGATTAACAATGAAATTCTTAGATCTTTCTACAAAGCCTCACGTGCGCGGGGCAAAGCATTGGACAGCAGAAATTAATCAGCTTTATCATCCAACTGGGGATGTGGAGCAGGATTCCCAAGACATTGTATATTCGTTCGGAAATTTAAACACAACAAAGTTTGTCCCGCTACTTCTTAAAGAGTGGTTTTACCTCGTCAAAAAAGACGGATATTTGGTAATAGACTATCTCCCAAACAAAACTTGCAATTTTCAAAAATTGGAAGAACATATGTGGTGGCTTTGGAAAGGGAAGTATGACATTGTGTACCATGGAAAAGTAGAACACAGAACAAAGAACACAGAACAAAGTGAAATCATTAAATTTGTAAAAAATGCTCCAAGCCAGCCCACAATGCCTACTGAAACTGGAGATTATTTTAGATTTGCTTGCAAAAAGTTGGAGTCAACACAAGTTGCGGGAGACGAGATCGATAAATGGACTTTTGGCATGATAACTAAGGGCGAGAGAGATGAATGGATTGAAGAAATTATTCAAGCAATTCATAAACAAAAAATTCCAAATTACGAAATTATTATTTGTGGCACATATAGAGACCGTAAAGAAAAAAACTTTACGTATATCCCATTTAATGAAAGAGACGACAAGGGATGGATAACTAAAAAGAAAAATTTAATAGTGCAAGCTGCAAAATACGAAAATCTGTGTGTGTTGCACGACAGAATAGTTTTAGGAGACGATTGGTTTAAAGGAATTAAAAAGTATGGCAATTGTTTTGAATTGCTTTGTAACAGGCAGACGCTAAAAGGAGCCAACATGAGAACAGGGGACTGGTTGACGTATGGTAGCAAAACGCTTGGTATGCCATACGGAATTTCAGAGTTAGATTATGACGACTGGGACTTTGATATCTATGTTGGAGGAATGCTTACAATTCTTAAAAAACAAATTTCAACTGCTTCCCCTTGGGACGAGACTCTTTATTGGGGAGAGGAAGATGTAGAGTTAACTTTTAGAGCACGAGATTTAGGATATATAGCAAGATTTAATCCTTATTCATCTGCAACTGCCTTTACCTGGAGGTTTGGGAAATTGCCGTCTAAATATTATCCTTCGCAAGGTTTGTTGCCCAAGGACATGCTTTTAAGAAGATTTATGCGACAAATAAACAAGGCAGTTTTTTCAGTACCAATTTTGAGAAAAATTTCCTCACCTTTTGTCATCGTCTTTTTAAGATCGAGCCTTTACAGATTTTTAACAAGCCATTAGAATACGCCATAGGTAAGAAAATGTTAAAACGATTTAGTGAAAACTCATATTTAAATACTCTAATAGTTGCAGGTGCTGCTATATTTACTTTTTTCCCAACCGTTGAAAATTTCTTCTATTTAGATGAATGGGGGAACCTTTATGAATGGACGCACGGTTATCCTTATGTATCGGCTATTTTTACTGTAAACATCTTCCGTTTTCTTTTTGATACTTTTTACCTCAACTCGACAGGATATTTTGTAGCTGCGCTAACAGTCTACACTGCCTCAGTAGTTATCTTTTACCTATTCGTGGCCCGCTTGCTGAATAATAAAGTATTGGGTCTTGTTGCTGGTCTTCTCTATGCAACATCACCTATTGGAATAACAACGACGACTATGGTATGGACTTATGTTGCCGAAGGTGGATACCCGCTTACCGTCATGCTTCTTATGCTTCTTTATCTTTTTTGGAGATATTTTACTGAAAAGAAAAAAATATATTTAATTGCAGGTTTTTTTGCATTTATGTTGTTTAACGAACTTGAACCAAGACGTGCATTTATGTTTTTCCCGATACTCGTGCTCTTTGACTATATGTTTAACCACGTAAAGAAAATATTGAGTCTCGGTTTTATCGCACGGACAGTTGCTCTTTTTGCGCTCTTTGTTTCCTATTACAAATATGATGTCTCATTAACCAAGATATTTGCTACAGGTAAAATAATTTTTTCAGAAGCTGCTTCTACTTTTGATTGGCACACAAAACTCATTCTTGGGCGCGACTCGCTTACCGACCCTCGGCCGCTAATTACTTTGACTAATATTCTCCTTGCGGGGCCTTGGATATTTATTAGTGAGCGCCTAGCAGGTTATGTTGACCTTGCAGATATTAATGAGATACGCTTCTTAGTCATTACTACGCTTGTTGTTGTATTATCTTTAATCGTTGTAGCCTGGAAAGTTAAGAGGGAATGGGGACAAATTTTATTGTTTTCCTTAGGATGGGTACACATAAACGTTTTAGGCATATATATTTTTAGTTCTCCTGGTGTAAGTGAGGCAGTACATAGAACACTATCGCTTGCTGCTCCAGGATATGCACTCTTTGTAACGGTTTCGGGAGCTGCGCTTTACACATTTTTGACAAGGAGGACAAAAATTGCAGATCCTACACTAAAAAGGATTTTTATCTTTGCATTTCTTTTAATTTTAACTGGGAATTTTTTGGCAACGAGAAGTAATTTTGAAAAGTTTAATGCTTTTCATAGTAGGCCTGCAAGGGCTTTCTTTAGCGATTTAAAGCGCTATTACCCAACGCTTCCTGAAAACCCACTTATTTATATCGACACCCCAAATGACGCTCGGACTAAGTATGTTTTGTCGAGGATTTATGGGGGCAACAATTATGGTGCATCCGCAACGATGGCTGTTTTTTATCCTGGGCGTACAAAAGAAGATGTAGTGGTTGCCCGTGATTTGGTAACTGTTGAGAAATTTACAGGTACTGACAAGGCAAAAATTGACCGCGTCTTTGCCTTCTATTTTGACAGTAACGGATTACGCGATACAACTTCTGATATCAGGAAAGAGCTACAAAACAAAAAATAACATGATGACCCCAACAGAATACTTAATGCACTATGTTGGGCTTTTGATCCCCGCAAAATGGAAAGATTATTTGAAGCATATTGTTAAATGGGAAGTTTTTTCAGAAAGAATTATTGAAAACCCCATTATTATTCAGAATTTGCCGCGCGAAAAATCTAAGATTCTTGATGTTGGAAGTAGGTATAGTCAGGTTCCTCTTGAGATGGCTTCCTTGGGTCACGAAGTATGGGCACTTGACATTGAAGAATATCTTTTCAAACACAAAAATCTAAAGTTTGTAAAAGGTGACATTAGAAAAACTAAATTTGAAAGAGGCTTTTTTGACGCGGTAACTATAATTTCAACTCTTGAACATGTTGGAATGGGGGAAACCTCTTATGGAGATGTGGAAGAAAGAGATGGAGACATCACAGCGATGGCAGAAATAAGACGCGTGTTAAAGCCGGGAGGAATTGTACTGATAACAGTTCCCTTCGGTAAAGCTAAATTTCTGCCCTTTTTGCGGGTATATGACAAGGCAAGGATTAAAAAGATAAGCCAAGGATTTAAAGTAATAGAGGAAATCTACATGCTTAACGACAAAGAAAATTGGGGAATTTCAACATATGATAAGGTAAAAAATATTGAAAATACTCACCACACAATCGGCAACGCGTTTTTCATGCTACAAAAGACAAAAAACCCTGTTTAGTCTTGAAATTGACAAAACTTTTGTGTAATCCTATGATAGGCTGAAACATGTTAGAACCTGAGATAGACCGACCACTTCCCTCACGAATCGAGGATCAGCCGATCCCCGATATTAAAATTACTCCTGAACAAAAAGCGGTATTAAATAAAACTCTTGAGTGGGTTCAAGATTTTTTTGATGTCGCTATAGAAAACGATCAAGTAATTATGGGTGGTCATGGATTTGATCATAATATCCGTGTCTCTGGCATGGCTGGAGTTTTATCTACCAAAGAAGGAGTAGACCCCTTTCTACCCATACTAACATCACTACTCATAGACATAGGCCGGACTAATCGGGATCCACGAGCCCATAATTTTAAACACGGAGAACTTTCTCGTGAGATGGCTGAAGATTTTATTAATAGCTTACCATTGACTTCTGATCAGAGAGAATTAGTCAAAAATGCTATAGAGGATCACCCTAAGCTTAACGAACAATCCCAGATGAAAGAAGAAGTATGCTTGTTAAGATTGTTATGGATTCCGATAGGCTTGACAGTTTGGGTGCGTTGGGTCCAGTACGTGCAGGTGCGACTCGATGGAGTTTACCCTTATTCGAAAGTAAAATTAGCACTTCTCGCGAGGAAGGAGCAGGTATGACATCAATCTATCAAGATTTTGCCTTTCGCGTTCTCGACTGGGCAAATAATATTTGGACTGAGAGTGCAAAACAAATTGTTGACGAGCGCATGCCTCACTTAAGAGCATTTATTGCTGAATATAAGAAAGAAGCTGAATTTATGACCGGAGCTTTTCAACAGATTTTTGGGGAGACAAAACAATAATTACAAAATCCCTTTTTTCTTTAACTCTTTTTCAGCTTGGGAAAATTTGTCTTCAGCCTTTTCGCCCTCGCTCCATTCTATGAGTTCTTTGAAGCCTTCTGCAAGTGATACTTCTGGCTCCCAGCCTAAAACTTTTTGAGCTTTTGAGATATCTGCAAAACAGTTTCGAATATCGCCTTTTCTAAAACTGCCTCCAACTTCGACCAAACCTTTGTTGCCTATGTGTTTGTCTAGGGTTTCAGCTATTTCTTTTATGGGGATTGGAATTCCAGAACCTATATTAAATACTTCGTTTTTGACTGAATCACTTTCTAAACATAATATTTGAGCTCTTACGACATCATGAACTGAAACAAAATCTCTGGTTTGCATTCCATCCTCATAAACTACAGCAGGTTGATTATTCTTAATGCGGCTAATAAAAATTGCAGTAACTCCTGTATATGGATTTGAAAGACTTTGCCTGGGTCCATACACATTAAAACAACGGAGTGCTATTGTGGGAATATTGTATGTTTTGCCATAGAGTAGCAACATATCTTGTTGTGCCTTTTTAGTTATGGCATAAACACTATTTGGGTATTCGGATGCTTCTTCATTAGTCGCCTTGGCCTTAACTTCCACACCACACTTTGGACATTTTAATTCCCAGTCTTTTTGAGTAAGTTGATTTTCGTCGCGGATTGGCGGACGAACGATACCGTGTTCTTCGCATTTATAATTACCTTCTCCATAACCAGTCATACTTGAGTTTGTTATTATCTTTTTAACAGGGTGTTCTTTTTTAATTAGAATATCTAAAAGATTTGCAGTTCCGCCAACATTAACATCAGAGTAGGTTTTGATTTCGTAATTAGATTGTGCAACTCCAACGCTTGACGCAAGGTGAAAAACTGCATCTATTCCCTCAAGAGCGTTTGAAAGTTCCTCGTAGTTTCTAACATCGCCCTTTATAAATTCTGCTTTAGGGTTTAAATAAGAAGGAGTTTTTCCTTGATGGACTTGTTCTTCAAGATTGTCAAAAATTCTGACGCTGTACCCTTTTTTGATAAGTTCATCGACAAGAAAAGAGCCAATGAAGCCTGCACCGCCAGTGACTAAAATATTTTTGTAATCCATACTATTTACTATCTACGGCATATTTGCAAAGTTCTTCTAAAATTTTATCGTTGTCATACGTATGTTCCCAATCTGGATAATGGCTTTTGAATTTAGACATATCGGAGATATACCAAATGTGGTCTCCAATTCTATTTACCTCGTCGTATTTAAAGTTGGCTTTTTTACCCAATATTTTTTCAATTTTTTCAATTGCCTCAAGTACTGAAGTATTAGAATATCTTGTACCTCCAATATTATACGCTTCACCTTTTCGAGGGTTTTGATAGACATGATAAAAAGCATTCGCTACGTCTTTTGAGTGGATATTATCTCTGACCTGTTTACCTTTATAACCAAAAATTGTATAAGGAATATCTTTGGCAATTGCCGATACTAAATAAGCTAAGAACCCGTGCAATTGAGCGGGGGAATGAGCAGGTCCCGTAAGACATCCTCCTCGAAAAACAGTTGTATTTAACCCAAAATACTTACCGTATTCCTGAACCATTAAATCTGCGGCAACTTTTGAGACTCCAAAAATACTGTGAGTACAGTGGTCTAAACTCATATCCTCATCAATCCCTCTAAAATAGGGGTGGCTCTTTGGTAGTTCATATCTAGTTGCCTTTTCTTCCAAAGGAAGCCAATTTGGATTGTCGCCATATACTTTGTTTGTAGATGTGAAAATAAAAACTGCTTCTGGACAAAGTTGGCGAAACGCTTCAAGCATAATTAGAGTACCTTCGGCATTAATAGTAAAATCTGTTAATGGTTCTCTGGCTGCCCAGTCATGTGATGGTTGTGCCGCGGTGTGGATAATTAGCGAAGGACTGTGTTTTTTTACTATCTTATTTATTTCTTCTTTGTTTCTAATATCGACACTATAATGCTTGTAGTTTTTAAATTCTTTTTCTAGTAAATTTCTGTTCCATTGAGTACTTGCCGCTTCGCCGAAGAAATACTTTCTTGAATCATTATCGATACCTATAACTTCAAAATCTTTTTTTGCAAAAAACCTTGTGCACTCTGAGCCAATTAATCCTCCAGAACCTGTTATTAATACTTTTTGAGCCATTTAGTGGTTTATTGTGATTCAAGGTCAAAGCCTGTTTCTTTAAAAGCTTTCATATATGTATTTTCCCAAGTATTATCGCGCGCTCGGTTAATTGCATTTTTCTTCATTTTGTCAAATAGTTTTTTGTCTTTTAATAGTTTTAAAACAGCATTCGTCGTATCTTTTGCGGTATCTTTTGTGATTATTCCCGCTCCTGCATTAACTACTTCTCGCCCCAACGGAGGTACTATTGTAGTTATAACAGGTAGTCCTGCAGCAAGATAAAGTCTAATTTTTGTCGCATCCGCCCACCATCGTGGAGATCCTGGGGTTTCGAGGTATGGTGCCAGTGCAATAGCATGTTTTTTTATTGCGTTTGAAAGTTGAACTTGGTCTGAGATAAATCCTTCAAAAATAACCTTATCGGTCAATTTTAATTTTTGAGTTAACTTTACAAGTCGTGTCATGTCAGGTTCACCTGCGCCGTAAATATGTAGTTTTGCAGAAGGCACTGATTTTAAAACGGTATTTAAAGCTTCTATTGCGATGTCTGGTCCATTAATCCAACCTAGAGTTCCAACAAAAACTAGGCTATTTGGAATTATTTTTGATGCTGGCAGATAAGCTATTTGCTTTGGATAGAGAGCATTAGGGACGTGAATTGTAGGTGATGCTTTTTTGGGATCAAGACCAACCTTTATCCTCGCTGGAAGCATTGCCAAAGAAACATCCCAGTTAAAATCAGAATGAGTTGTTGCATATCTATCCAACCACAAATATAGATCGTTAAAGAATTTTGGGTGGTATCTATTTGTCGAATAATCTGAGACGAGATAAACGACCTTGTCAAAATACCCAAGTTTTTTTAAGAAGATGCCGGCAATTGCATTTATTGACTCCAAACCAATAAATAGGTCATATTTTTTGTTTTGCCCAATCGCGAATTCAAACACTGACAAAAAGTCTCTAATTTTGAATATTACCGAAGTGCTAGGCGAATTAATAAGCTTAAGAAAAGGAAAAAGCAAAAACGAAGTAAGGAAAAATCTGGATTTACTTTTAAGCTTTTTGTTTTGGTAGTCTTCTATAAACGGAATTACTGCATCACTCCCTGGATGAGGTTGCTCAAGTATTGTGAAGCGCTCAACTTTTGGCATAACAACTGAAACCATGGGTTCAATCATCCCGTTAATTGATGTTCTTTCTCCCTGGTTTCTAAGTGAAAATGTGGCGAATAAAACTGAAACTTTGACTTTTGTCATTTGATGCCAAGATGAGTATAATTGTTAAATTAATGAATTTCAACATTCGTAACAAATTTCTTTTATTAAGCGCGATGTATGCGCTTCTCGGATTACTTGGTTTACTCCTCCTTTCATTTAGTTGGCTACCTCCAGGGAACGCAATCGTAGGACATGATTCAGGCCTTCCGCTTGATGCAAATGAATTTCT
>VMGE01000003.1 GCA_007376395.1 Microgenomates group bacterium Gr01-1014_5
CTTCCTTTTGCTTTTTGTCCATGTGTTTATATTACGAAGTGAAATATAGGAAGTCAATGAAACTATTCACTTTCAGGCTCGCTTGTAAGACTCCATTTTCCCATACTTCCAATCCCTTTTTCTCTACTCACTTTAGTTTTTCCTTCTAAACGCAATTCTCTCAAATATTGATTAACAGAATTTTTGGATAATCTTCTCTTTTGTGATTCCATTAAAAAATCACAAATCTCTTTGATTGTACTATTGGTGTGTTCGCTTAGAAAATCAAGCACCAACCTGCTCGTTTCCACTTTAGATACATTATTTGCCCACGGGGAATGTTCTTTCGCTTTTGCCATGAGGGTACTTATTTGCGCAGGGCTAAAACTTCCTGCCAGCATTCTTCCTTTTCGCAAAATATCTGGATCTTGGCTTTGGAATTGATCAATTAAAGTCAAGAGGTCGATAAATAGAAGGCGCTGTCCTTCATCCACCCACACAAAAGATCGGTTTTTCGTGCTAAAACCTTCTGGACGATAAAGATATCCTTCGTTTTCCAGATAACTTAAAACACTACTGATATGACCCTTATAAACCTTTATATTACCCTCATTACTAACAAAATCCGGATTTTCTGCTTTCTTTTTCGCAAGATAAGCAATATTTAAACTATCTCGTGTCCAAATTTTGTTAGGATCATTACTTAAAAGTTCATAAATAAATTTAGTTAATGCGGGACGGCCTGGCTTGTGGGGTGATTCTGTGGGTGCGTTTACTGCTAATTGATACCGAATGATATTATTATCCAACCGTTCTGGGTATTCAAAATTAATAAGCCCACGAGCTTTTAGATCGCGAAGATGGGAATCAGAAATGCTGTGATATTTATTATCGATAGCTTCTTCTAATTTAAAAATCCCGATGGGTTTGTCTGTTGTTGCCAATTCCCAAATTATCTTTAAGCGTGTAAATGGAGATCTGTTTTTAAAGTCTCCAACACCCACAGTTGTTTCTATTTCTCTGTTTTTCGCATACGGAGAGATAGTTGCACTGAATATATCATATAAGGATATCTCTGGGTGTCTTAAGGAAAAGTCTAAGAGCAAGCCAGCAAGAGCGTTACCTTGTTCTTCCCCGTAATCTGTTTTGATATACCCCCAGGTTCCCCGAACTTGATCGGTAACACCGCGGGCAACAAGACCAATATTCTCAAATGAATATTGACAAAATTGAAACGGTCCTCTCTCGGCCATGTTCCACCCTTTTATATCTCCTTGAATATCCATAAGTTCGGAGTGTAAATTATGGTCAGTATAAATTGTTCCATTTTTCATCGCTACCAAGGTAACAGCTTTGGCTTCGTTATTCCCGAAAGCGGCCAGCAAGTTTCCGAGTTCTTCATCGCTTAAGGCTTCTTTTTTACGGACTTCAGGCACAGCGAGTGGATGTTGTGTTTCTATTGTTGTCATTGCGGGTTTTTCAGAAGATTCGCTTGGAGCCATTTTCCTCCAGTATGCCAAAAAGGGCTTGTAAACCTGAGTGACGGTGAGATCGACACGTAAAAAGCGCAGTACTCCATCTCTTTAGTGAGAGATAAGTCGCCTGCCCTACAACTTATCCCTCCTGAAAAGGTCGAATATCTGCGCTTTAGCGGAGCTCCTCCGATCTTATCGGAGTTCCATTACGACTAAATTTTGACCTAGGCGTGCAACTTCCCGCATCTCGTGTTCTGTAGCTTGAGCGACTTTCGTTTTGTTTCTTCTCAAATACCTGAGCATTAATTTAAGTTTTCGCATTCTTTAAAAATTGTACACCCGTTGTCAAGAGTTTGTCAAGCCTATAATTTAATCAGCCATGTAAATACATAGGCTCATAGTTTCTACTCTAGAAAACTGGTGGCTAAACTACGGGTGTATTTTGGGTGTTGGGAAAAATTGGGGATAACGTGGGGAAACAGAATTTCTAATTATTCTAATTACTAATTAACCTAAATAAGCACCAATGATCAAATATTAGAAATTAGATCAATTAGGTCAATTAGAAATTGAGTTTTATTTTGTAGAAATAAAACGTTTTATTGCTTCAGAAACCGTTCTCGTCTCTTTAGAGGTAATTGCTGTTTTATAACCAAGCCGCCGCGCTTCTTTAATTCTGCGTTCTCTTTGAATAACATCTCTAACCTCTCCCAACAGCCCCACCTCTCCAAGTGCCACCACGCCGCGCGGCAGAGGCTTATCATGAAAAGCAGAGGCAACAGCCAAGGCTACGGCAAGGTCTGATGCCGGATCTGCGAGCCTAATTCCTCCTGTAACGTTCACAAAGACGTCATTGTCCCAAAGAGGTAGTCCAACGCGGCGTGAGAGAACCGCCACAATAAGTTCCAGGCGGCGCGCGTCTATACCTGACGCAGACCTTTTAGGAAAGGCCAGTTTTGTCGGGGAAACTAAAGCCTGTATTTCAACCAGCATTGGCCTTGAACCTTCAAGAATAACTCCCACAGCCGACCCTCCCACTCCCTCAAATCCGCCAACGAACAATTCCGAAGGGTTAGTCACCTCAATTAAACCCTTTTCCTCCATTGTAAACACCCCGACCTCGTCTGTGGCGCCGAAACGGTTTTTTACGGCGCGGATGACGCGCAAAAATTCCGACCTTTCTCCTTCAAACCAAAGTACCGTATCAACCATGTGTTCGAGCACACGTGGGCCTGCAATAGTTCCTTCGCGGGTCACATGTCCAACCATAAAAACCGGTACATGACTTCGCTTTGCCCAAGAGGACAAGCGGGAAGCGCACTCCCGAACTTGTCCAACAGACCCGGCAGTTCCGGTCAGATCAGAAGTTGTCATCGTCTGGATTGAGTCGACAATGATTAGGCTAATTGGACTCATTTGACTAATTTGACCAATCACACCATCTACATCACTCGACTCAATTATAGAGATATGAGTACTTTTTACACCCAAGCGGTTTGCCCTGTTTGCGATTTGTGTTGCTGACTCTTCACCTGCTACATACACAACTTCACCTTTAATGTTTTGGGCTATCTGCAACAACAAAGTACTCTTCCCTATCCCCGGCTCTCCCGCAATTAAAGTCACCATCCCGCCAACTATCCCCCCGCCAAGCACGCGGTCGAGTTCGGCAATACCGGTCAAAGTTCTGTGAGCATAAACTTCCTTTTTAACATCCGAGAGTCTGACCGCCTCAATTTTTTCATGCTGTGCGCTGTGTGCTGAACGCTGCTTGCTAGTCGAGACCACAGCCTCTACGAGGCTATTCCAGGTGTTGCAGTTTGGGCACTGCCCCATCCACCTAGGGCTTTGGTATCCGCACTGCTGACATACGAAGCTTGTAGTTAATTTAACCATTTCAAAGTATACAACACTTTATTTGACACAATCTTAAGTTAAGGATTAGACTAAATTAATGCACCAGTATCATTGGGACAAAGAAAAACACGCCGGCCACAGGTTTTTGGATGCAGCAGTTCCCCTTGGTCTTCTTCTGGCCTTTTACCTTTTTTACAACAACGGAGTTATCTCTCCAAGAGAAGCCGTTAAAACAACCGGCCTTTGGTCTGTCTCCCTCTTAGCTTTAACCCTAGCCGTTGGCCCGCTTGCAAAACTTCTTCCTTTAGCCGAACACCTCAAGGCTCACAGAAAAGTTTGGGGGGTAACAGCTTTCTGGGCGGCAGTTCTGCACGTAGGCTTAGTTTTCCATTTTTTCTGGAAATGGGATCTGAGCCGGCTTTGGGACATTGCCAACCCAAAATACAACGGTATTGCGACCGGGCTTTTGGCGCTTATTATTCTTGGTTTGGTGACCTACACTTCGCAGGAAAAAATAATCAAAAAAATGAATCCCCATGTTTGGAAAACTATCCAAACTACAAGCTATCTCGCGCTTATTTTGGCAGTTTTACACTTTTTCTATATGGAGCAAAAAGATGGGGTTTTGGTCATTAAAAAACTCTTGGGGCAAGTTGTTTTCTGGGGCTCTCTTTCCGTCATCGCCGCGCGATTACTTATCATCTTCCTTCCGGAAAAGAAATAATCAAGCCTTTAAGAACTCTCCTGCTTGTGTGAGCGTAACTACTCTGATATTATCTGGCACATGTCGCACGAACTTTTAGATTCCCCCTCTGTCGAGAAAATAGCTCAAGGTACGATAGATCGTCTTGCAGAGGAAATTGGCACATTTTACGAACTTCCGCAAGACATTATTGTAAGAGGAAAAGATACGAAAGGTTATATTGTGCCCCCTGAAATAATACTGGCCGTGATGGAACAATACGTAAAAGAAGTAAGGAAATATGCCCTGATTACACCAATACAAGAAGCTGTCGAAAGAGACTTGGGAATCGAAATACCTAATCACCAGAGAGCCCACAAGCGCACAAGCCTCAGGACGTTAAAAAGAACAGTCGCAATTTCTCTCGTTACACACTCCGAAAAAAGGTTGTTGCTTATAAAATCAGGTTTTGATTTGTCATCCCATGAGTCAATTTTGCTCCATGAATTGTTTCACCAATTAAGCGCAGAGGGTTTTGGGTTACGTAATGGCCTCCAAGCAGGTCCATATTTCTCAGGGTTAAACGACGCAGCAATAGAAATATTAAGGCTTAAGATGCAATTTACCCGCACGCTTGGAAGTAACGTCACGTTAAGTGACTTATTATATCTACTTAACCAAAAACAATACCCAATCCCCTACGAAATGGAGACACTCACCCTTCTCGCGACTATCAAGCTCACCAACATGAACCGTTCAGAGTTAACAGAGCACCAGCTTATCGATTACGTCTTTGGAATCAACTCGGGTAAGGGAACAAGTCCAGTAGATTTTATGAATCTTGTTGGTGCTAAAGTAGACAAAGGAAAATTTGAAGCAGTCGCTAAAACTTTCTTAAATATACTTCAGTGAGAAGCTTTAAGGTACCGGTACTGGCCGTTGGCTCACTGGATTCGGCTGCCGGAGGAGCGACTGTCAGGAAGATCAAGCTTGACAAAAAGCAATACAATGATACAATTGTATTGTATGAATTATATCACTACAAATATCAGATTTGAAGAAGAACAATATCACGATCTCAAGCAAGAGGCTTTGAACAAGAAAAAGAGTCTCTCCGCTCTTGTTCGTGACAGAGTTGGAGGAAAAGACAGAAAACGCTCAAAAACTGAGGTAGAAAAATTAATGGCTGAGTTGAGAGAAACAGCTAAAGAGAATGCCAGATATTCAAATAAAGACCAAGATCTTGTGAGCTTTATTAGAAAAATGCGAGACAACAGGTATGGCAAAAACTGGCACAAAAATAAAACACATTATCGTTGACGCCTCAGTTGCTCAGAAATGGTTTGACGAAAATGAAATTCACTCTGAGCTGGCACAAGAAATTCTACAAGGACACCTTGAAGGGGAAAGTATAATTTTTGCTCACCAATTATTCTTTTACGAATTAACCAATATTTGGGCATGTAAAGGCAATCTTCCAGAGAAAATAATAATTTTAAACTTCAAAAGACTTAAAACATTACAAATAGAAATTGAAGCACAAACCTTAGCAGATCTCGAAATGGCTGCAAAACTTGCTAAGAAATATAAAATCTCGGCTTATGATGCAAGTTATATTGTACTTGCACAGAAAAAGAAGTGCGACTTTGTAACTGCTGATCAAAAACTAGTTTCTAAAGTTAATCTCCCTTTTGTAAAAACTCTTCAGTAAGGCTTCTTTAGGCTTGTTAATCTTTTTACGGTACCGGAGTTGGCTCACTGGATTCGGTAGCAGGAGGTGCTGCCGCTTCAGGAAGATCAAGTTTTGGTTCGAGAGCTGGCGCAGGAGCAGGCTGTGGCGCTTCAAGCGGAGGTTGTTGAACCGCTTCTTCTTTTTGTTTGGCTGACGGAGTAGCTGAAGTTTCGGCCACTTTCTTTTGCAGTTCTTCAGCTTCGGCCTTAGCTTTATCGTAATCAGGAGTGCCGGATTTAAGCAGAGCGACAGTTGCCTGCATTTCCTGGTAGGCACGGGCTATTTCTCCTTTTTCGCGCAAAGCAACGGCTAAGTTATAATGCGCGTTGGCCAAGTCGGGCTTTGCGGCAACAGCAAGCTCAAAAGTCCTCACTGCATTGTCAAATTGTTTTAGGGAATAATAAACAC
Source organism: Microgenomates group bacterium Gr01-1014_5 (assembly GCA_007376395.1). GTDB lineage: Bacteria > Patescibacteriota > Microgenomatia > UBA8517 > UBA10165 > VMGE01. The sequence goes on from VMGE01000003.1 coordinate 6,134, forward strand.
CGCCAAAAGCGACTCTCAATAATGGATTAACCGGATCAAGCGCGACTGCCTGCTGGTAAGAAGCAATAGTAAACTGATCGGCATCTTTGGCAAATGTCATCAGCGACTGGTAGAGCCTTGCTAAGTTCTCCCAGCCAACAGCGTTGGTTCTGTGCAGAGCAACTGCGGCTTGAGCCTCTCTAATCGACTGCTGGACTAATTGGGAAACGGTTTGCCTCTCCTCCTCGGTTAAGTCTTTTTTACTGGCAATCGCATTGGCGAGAGCCAAATTTGTCTGGCTTGCCGTAATTCTGTATTGAGCCACCCCGGGGTTAAGCTGAGATGCTTTAATAATAGCGTCGTATGTTGCTTTACCGTCATTTTGACTTGCCGCGTTAAGAGCTTGCCGGAAACTCATTTCTGCAGCATATGCCCTGCTACCCCAGTAGCCCACGCCAACTATACCAGCGGCAACAAGCAAAGCAATAATTCCCGGCAAGAGGTTTGTTTTACGTCCTGTTTCGCCTGTTTCCCGAGCGGCGAACTGCAAAGAGAGATCTTCCCCTAAAGGCGCGCCAGCCAAGGCTAGCAATAAATAAAAGGCAAAAACGAGCAGTAAACTTGCCGGAGCCAGTAAAAACACGACTAGAGTTGTTAAAAGTGCCCAGCCAACAGGGTTAATATTACTGTTTTTAACCCTTTTAATAATAGTTAAAACCAGCCAGCCAAAGCTGGCGATTCCTGCAAGCCCTGTGATTGTCCAAACATGCAGGTACCAGTTGCTTGAGGCTGTAAAACGCAATGCCCAGGCAGACGACGAGTTAAACTCGACCGGCCTGAAACGGTTGAAGGCCTCAATAAAGTTGCCAGGCCCGACACCCAAAAGAATGTTGCCTTTTAAAGTTTCCAGAGCAATCGCCCATCCTGAAGTTATTGGTAGTAAAGCAACGGATGTGGCCTTACCGGGAAGCCCCTGGTATACACTGGCAACAAGTCCGGCGACAACTAAAACTAATAAAATAACGTTGAAAGGAGAATAAGAGGTTCTCTTTGTTTCAATTACACGCGCGAGCGCCAACACCGCGACAACTGCGTAAAGCGTGATTGAAGAAAATAAATCACCAGTGGTGGTAAAACTAGGCTGGGTTACCCAAGCGGGCAAGGTTAAATACTTTGCGGCAAAAGTGAATGCTCCGACTCCGGTAAGTGTAGAAACCAAAGCAGAAAGCGCTGTTCCTGCCAAGAGCAGACCTGAAAGATTGGCAGGGCTATTCCCGGTTTCGTGCCGATTGCCAACATACTGCACTACCAAAAAATAAAATAAAGTTCCGGCAATAATCCAAGTCGCAGTTCCCGGAAAAAGCAAAGCATCAAATTTGTTTGGCGACACTAAAATTGTCGAAGCTGTAAATACTACGGCTATGGCTAAAACCGGAAGATCAAACGGGGTAACGCGTAAACGGAATTCATGCTTTATTTGAGAGAGCGCCCACACTAACCAACCCAATAAGGTTAAAGCTGTGAAAAGAGCGAGTTTGTTGAAGTTGTAAAATTCTCCCGTGATAGGAAGAAAAAACAACGGGAGCAAAAAGATTAATCCTTTAATTATCCAATTTCTGGCAGTTTCGAATAGGTGCATATTAAAACAAAAAAAGTCCCTTTGGGGGACAGTTAAACAGACTATTTCATCTTCCCCCAAAGACTAAATCATTTTGCACACTATTTTTTCACTTGTCAAGTCTCACTTGTATCCTACCGGTTTTGCTTTCAAAACCATGCCTAGAGCAATCTTTTTATTCTTACGGTCAATCTCCTCAATAAAAACATCGACCGGAGCGCCTTCTTTGAGAGAGGCTCCGTCGGGTATCTTGTTAAAACGCAGAAGCCCTTCGACTCCCGGAGCCACTTCGATAAAAGCTCCGGCGTCACTCATTTTAGTTATCATTCCCTTTACAACTTGCTGATCAAGAGTAAACTTTTCAACTTGCTTCCCCCAAGGGTCTTCTTGAGTTCTTTTAATAGAAAGGGCTAATCTGCCGGTCGATTCACCCCTCGAAGGCGAAGTAGGACCAATTACCACAACCTCAACCTCTTGCCCTTCAGCAAGTGTTTTGGTTGGGTCAGGCGTCTTGCCCCAGGAAATTTCTGACAAGTGCACTAATCCATCAAGTTGTATTCCATCTTTAAGTATTTGGACAAAAACTCCAAAATTTACTATTCCCACAACCCGTCCTGTAAATTTCTCACCTTCCTTGATGTTTTTTAAAGCTTCTTCTTGGCTGGCTATCACACCGGCTTCTGAAATAGCTTTCTCGGAAAAAACGGCTCGTTCTTCACCTTTATTAATTTCTGAAACTTTTACTTTTATAGTTTTCCCTGTATACGCCTGCGGGTTTTTGGCAATCTCAGAACCTATTTGTGAAGTTGGAACAAAACCATAAATACCATCAAATACCACAGACAACCCTCCACGGCTAAAATTCTCAACACGGACTTCTACTTCAGCTTTGTCGCGGGAAGCCTGTTCTAACCTTTTCCAACCCGATTCTTCTGCCGCTTTTCCGACTGATAATAAAGGCTGGCCGGATGATGTCTCTGGAACAACAACCGTAACCTGTACCCTGTCCCCCGGTTTAAGAGTATTTATAAAAGAGGCTGCACTTTCAAATTCACGGTCGACAACCAAACCTTCTGATTTGGCGCCAACGTCTAAAATCAGAACTTTATTGCGGATCTCAAGAACCTTGCCGTCAAGAACTTGTCCGGGAGTTAAAATCTGAAGTTTTGTCTGCTGTTGGGCGAGCAGTTGCCCCATCAGGCCATCGGAAGACAGCTGATTAAGCTTGGGTACTGAAGAATTTCGTGACATTAGTCATATAATCTCCTTTCAATATACCTTTCTGAAAGATAGAGGTCATTTTAACAGAAATTGAGGTTAATTACTAGAAGGTATATCGGCAAGACGGGTCTGATTGTAAGCAAAGCTTGCAATCTCACTTAGCCTTACCAGGTGAGACCTTGGAGGCTTGGAGGCACTTGGAGGCACTTTGAATCAAGATAAATTGCATCATTTTCACTTCCTCCTTTGGAGGATTAAGAACCTCTAAAACGCAAAAAGCCCAGGGGTGTTTCCCTGAGCTTTGATGGAAGCCCGGCCTTGGTCTACATTTATCGCAAGACAAATTGCATTATTTTCATTTCCGCGTATAGCGGAATAAAAACTTTGAAGCACAAAAAAACTCCAGGTTTTAACTGGAGTCTTTTGAAGCCCGGCCTTGGTCTATTTTCACGGTCAGTTGCCCAACAGCTATCGTCAACGCTGCTGCCTTTCACTTCTCTGTTCGGAATGGGAAGAGGTGGGTCGACAGCGCTGTAAAAACCGAGCATATACGCCTTGAACCTTTCGGTTCAGGGCTGAAAAATGAAGAGAAATATATCAAAGGTATAATTTTTGTCTTTCGACCGATTAGTAAGGCTTGACTTAATCCCTTACAGGACTTCCATCTGCCTCCTATTAACCTAGTAGTCTTCTAGGGGTCTTCATCCCTCACCATTTCAAGCGGCTAAATCAGTTCTACCTAATTTTATAGAATTACCGATCTAGAAACCTGAAAAGGTGAGGGAATGGATTTTTCATCTTGAGGGGGGCTTCCCGCTTAGATGCTTTCAGCGGTTATCCCGTAAGGATGTGACTACTCAGCACTGCTCGTTGCCGAACAACTGATAGATCAGGGATCCTTTCTGCCAGGTCCTCTCGTACTGTGGCTAACTCCTCTCAAAAATCCTCCGTATGCACCGGATAGAGTCCGACATCTTGTTAATAAGCAAAGCTTGCAAGCTCTGCTTGTAACTAACTAGTTTCTTGTTCCTGTTAGTTTCCCACTGTCGCCAATGGGGTCCGACCATATCTTCCTCGTCATTTAAGACGGGTCCGGCGTATGGCCTGTGGGGATCCCCAATCAAATTTTTAATTTAACTGGGTCTTTCCTGCTGATTAACTCCACTAGATGGATTATTACCACAATGAGTGGTACCACTAGATACTCAAGTCTTTCCAGCATATAGCCAGATTTAATTCATTACAGGGTAGTAATGAACCTTCATTATAAACAGAACCTCTTTAATTATGTTCAATAATTAGGATCAAAACGGTTGAAGGAGACAGCTCTGAACACCGATAAATGTTAATACTATCGGTCTACTGTCTTACGACGTTCTGAACCCAGCTCGCGTAACGCTTTAATGGGCGAACAGACCAACCCTTGGGACCTTCTCCAGCCCCAGGATGCGTTGAGCCGACATCGAGGTAGCGAACCGCGCCGTCGATATGGACTATCGGGCGCGACTACTCTGTTATCCCCGGGGTAGCTTTTATCCGTTAAGTCCGTCCTGATACCACATCAGGATCGGAGATCACTAGGACCGCGTTTCCGCTCTGTTTGGCCAGTATGCCTCACAGTCAAGCCGGCTTGTGCCCTTACACGTTCAGCAGTGGTTTCCATCCACGCTAAGCCGACCTTTGTGCTCCTGCGTTACTCTTTAGCAGGACACCGCCCCAGCGAAACTGCCCATCAAACATTGTCCCCGAACCTGTTTGCAAGGCTCTTGGGTAAGATGCGAGATCAATCAAAGAGAGGTATTACACTGTCGAATACACCTTGCGGCATACTCTCCCTCCTATCCTAGACAATTAATTAATTCGAATCAATGTCAAACTGCAGTAAAGCTCCACGGGGTCTTTTTGTCCTGGTGCATATAGGCCGCGTCTTCACGGCCATCGCTATTTCGCCGAGTGGAAGTTCAAGACAGTTATCAACTCGTTACGCCTTTCGTGCGGGTCGTAACTTACACGACAAGGAACTTCGCTACCGTAGACTATTTCGTTATCACTTTACCCAAATTAGGTAAAGATCCTGCATGTCGCCATGCAGATCGGACTATATCATCTCCGATTTTATCGGAGTTCGACGTGTAGTCTCTGAGGTTTGATCCAAAGTGATAAAAATCTCTTCTTTAGAATGTTTTCTACCTTTTCCGCGCTGGTTCATAGAAAACGCAATTTCTACAATTCTCTTAAAACCAGCGGTTGTTTTGTGCTCTTTTCTGGATAACATCTCTACAACTTCTTTAAAACGAAGAAATTCCTGATGTTTCTTACCGATAATTGGGTAAGACTCAAAAAACGGAATTACTTTTTCTAAATGGTTTTGCAAAGAAGCAACCATATACACTAAACAATTTGGGCTTCCGCTTTTGTAGCTTATAAAGCCACATCCAAGTACTTCTTTGAATAAATAAACAACTTCTGGGTTGCCTTTATCCTGAAATACTTCAAAAAGCGGACTGATTATCCATCTTGATCGCGAAGTGGGGTGTTTTCTGATTGGTACACAGAAACAGCCCTCACCATCTGCAAATCCTGATAGATAATATCCTAAATGGTCTTTATTCTTTGGAACTCTTACCTGCTGATTGTCTGCACTCAGAGCATTTTCAGTTGAAGTTTTGAGCATTAATTCAGTATTACCCGAATCTTACCCAAAGTCAACTAGCTTGAGATACTCAGATATTCCAGCATTTAGTCGAATTTTTTAACTGCCCTACTTTCGACAGTTATAGTTACTGCTGCCGTTTACCGGAGCTTCGGTTCATCCCTAGCATCTTGCGATGATCAGGAATCCCGTTGACTTACCGGCACTGGGCAGGCGTCAGCCCCTATACGTTGCCTTGCGGCTTTGCAGGGACCTGTGTTTTTGATAAACAGTCGGTTGATAATCTTTTGTTGCAACCCCGATAAATCGGGGTAGGACATCTTGCGAACTTACGTCCAGCTTTTTTGCCGAGTTCCTTAAACCTCCTTCACTCGCTCACCTTAGTCTTCTCGACCAGTCCACCAGTGTCGGTTTGTGGTACGGCTTCTCCTAAATCTCGTTGCGAACCTTTTTTGACAACTTAAAGTTTTACAGATTGCATCCCTTGCGGAACACTTTATATCACTGCTTAGGTTAAACGTTTCAACGGATTTACCAATTAAAACTACTTAACAGCTTATACTCGAATCAATAACGAGCCTGTATCCTCTATGTTGGTCAGTCCCCAACTAGTAACGATTTAACAGAAGTAGCAGAATATTAACTGCTTGTCCATCGACTACGCCTTTACGGCCTCGCCTTAGGAGCCGACTAACCCGTCGCGGACGAACCTTGCGACGGAAACCTTGGACATTCGGTGTACAAGATTCTCACTTGTATATACGCTACTCAAACCGGCATTCTCACTTCTGTATACTCCAGCAAGCCTTACGACTCACCTTCAAAGCGTACAGAACGCTCCCCTACCACACTCGCACTCCGTGCGAGATTGTCCAATTTAACATTTAAACATCTATTATTTAATTTAAAAATTGAAAAATTTATCAATTTGAAAATCAATGACAAATGAAAAATGAGAAAATGAAAAATCTTGTACGAAGTACAAGCATCTCTGGCTTCGGTATTTGACTTAATCCTCGATGAATCTTCGGCGCTACCGTCCATCAGCCAGTGAGCTATTACGCTTTCTTTAAAGGATGGCTGCTTCTGAGCCAACCTCCTGGGTGTCTGGGGACGATAACTTCCTTTCAAACTTAGTCAAAATTTAGAGACCTTAGCCGAGAGTCTGGGATGTTTCCCTTTCGCCGCATCAGCTTAGCCCGATGCGACTGTTTGCCCTTGGGTTCCTTTACTGTATTCGGAGTTTGATTGAAACATCTCGCTTACGCTTGATGTCCCATCCAGTGCTCTACCCCAGTAAAATTATCACAAGAGACGGTCCCTTTAGACCTTTCGGGGAGAACCAGCTATCTCCAGGTTCGATTGGCATTTTACCCCTATCCACAAGTCATCCCAAGTTATTGCAGCAACAACGGGTGCGGGCCTCCCACTCCGATTTCTCGGAGGTTCACCCTGCTCATGGATAGATCACCTGGTTTCGGGCCAACCACTGTGTACAAAGTCGGGCTACCACACGTCGCTCCTTGCGGAGCTATGAGTGGCACTCCTTAGCTTTACGCGTCGGAGTGTTCACCCTCGCTTTCACTACGCCTCCGCAACAAAGTTGCTTAAGCAAAGTACACAACGATTACTCGCCGGTTCATTCTTCAATAGGCACGAGATCACCCCTCACCATTTCCATCCAGACTTTTCTGCAATCTTTTTTTAAGTTCAATCATTCCTCTTGCGTGATATTTAAGTCGTTTTTCTCGAAGCGTTGCATCCTGTTTGGACTTATATGCTTCGTAATAAATCAACTTCCAAGGAATTTTGAACCTAGTAGAAATGTTCTTCTCACCATTATGATCAGCTAGTCTCTTTTGAAGATCAGAAGTATAACCCAAATAGATGCTTCCATCTTTTTTAGATTTCAGCAAATAAATGTAGTACATACTTCAATCTAGCATTTCTCAATAGAAATGGTGAGGGGCTCTCTCGGTTTGTTCGCAAACAGTTTCAGGTTCTATTTCACTGAGTGTCTCACTCATCTTTTAACCTTTCCCTCGCGGTACTAGTTCACTATCGGTCAGAGTCGGTATTTAGCCTTACCCAGCGGTCTGGGTGGATTCCCACAGGATTTCGCGTGTCCCGAGGTACTCAGGATACTCCTAGAGCCCCGTTAGATTTCGTGTACAAGATTATCACTTTCTTTGATTGACTATTCCGAGTCATTCCACTATCTAACGGGGTCCCACATTGGAGTCCTACAACGTCTCGTCCACAGGACGAGAGTAACCAATTAATCAGTAACCAGTCAACAATTAGTTGAATAGTTAAACAATTGACTAATTGAATAACTGTTTCACTAACTGATAATTGATTAAATGACAACTGATAACTCTTGTCCCATGGACAAGATTTGGGCTCGTCCGCTTTCGCTCACCGCTACTTACGGAATCACTTCGTTCTCTTTTCCTCCGGGTACTTAGATGTTTCAGTTCCCCGGGTTCCCTCTTTTATCTTAGTATGCGCACAGCGCAAAGGAAATCAGGATAAGAGTATAAAAATGACAAGTCTTTGGATTCGTCACTCGTTCCTCACTCCTCATATCCTCTGTGCCATGCACAATTTGGGATAAAAGCGATCCCGAATGATCGGGACCAGGTTTCCCTATTCAGAAACCGTCGGATTACAGGATATTGGCTCCTCCCCGACGACTATCGCGGCCAATTACGTCTTTCTTCGGCCAACTCTACCAAGGCATCCACTGTCTGCGTTCTTTAGACAAAAATTAAACCCTCGTAGCTCGTACAGTTAAGTACGAGCATTATATTTCTCTTCACTTGTCAAGGTGCTTCTCGCCTCGCTCGAAGTAAACTTCTTTTTCAAAAGCTTGCATCGAACGTATGTGAGATGTGGACCCGAGCGGACTCGAACCGCTTACCTGTCGCCTTAGGCGACTGTTCTACCTTAGAACTTTAGTCCTTTAAGAAATTCTCTTCCTTTTCCACGTTGTTAGTTGAGCCGTAGTAAAATCGGCCATTCTTCAGACTTTGTAATACATAAGTAAAGAGCATGTGGACCGTGGGAGAGTCGAACTCCCGACCCCTACATTGCAAATGTAGTGCTCTGACCAACTGAGCTAACGGCCCATACCGGACTCACGTGCTTTTATTTGGTTGTTAAAACACCCTCCCTTAATCACAAAAAAACTGGCCTGAAGCCAGTTTGTAAAAGGAGAAAATCCCCGTTTCCTGAAGCTAAGACGCAAAAAATCGCCCTGGCTTTGAGGTTTTATGTTGGAATTTTCTCATTAGATACGAAACTAGACTCAGTAGCTCCGATCAAATCGGAGCAAGCTGTCCATGTACAGGTTTTACCCCATTCATGGTGCGTGTCCGTATTATACCAAGCCTGCTTCAGAGAGTCAATGGATAATGTTTTAACTCGCAACAACAGTTTCACTAACAGAATTGATTTCTTGGCCATGAATTTCTCCGCTTTTAATTTTTCCGATGAACTCCAAAGCCCTTTCCTTGTCAACTCTAGAAGTAAAATTTCTATATACCGCATTTAACCTATCCCACCGATTCATACGGAAGTTTGTCTCATCAATAAAATCCGCTTCAGGATTACGGTCAACAACAAACGTTGCACAAATGTCAGAAGCACATAACAAAAAATAATCCTGTCTGGCTAAACCAATTTGAAACGAAGTTTTTGCGCCATTATAATCTCTGCAATAAACGACAAAGACATCTTCTCTACCCTCCGGTGTAGCAAAACGCAACCCGTAAAACTTATCACCCTTCAAACCCAAAAACTGGTGATTTTTACCTTTGATGTCAATAAGTTTTGTAGCCTCATAATGGAGTTTGCCGGTCAAAGCACGATCCTCAAGATTCACCCTGTTTTCTTCTGCTGTCGGAAATGCTAAAGCATTATTACCTTCAACCAACATGGCTTCTGTATACTCGCCAAGTAAAAGGAAGTCAAATTTCTACCCGTTTGTTTCTTCCCGTCTTTGGAGAACATTAAGGTTGTTTAGTAGTCTAATTTTATCCTCTTCGTTAATTAAAGAGTCTCCTTGTTCTGTTGCTTCTTTTAGCTCTATAAGCATCCTCTCGACGTTGCGTTCTATATATTCCTCTTCCTCTTTTGCAAACTCTCCGGCTGTTTTAGTAAGATCAAAATAACCCAAAATCAAACTTGCTCTGTTTGTGTAACCCGCCAACCAATTCGGGTATGCCTTCATATGAATTTCTGCTATTGCGGTTTTATGGTCACTATTTACCGCTGTTTCGAATAAAGTTCTTAAGTTTTTTTCTTTTGCATCTTCTGACATATTTCTAATCAATGATACACCTAAGGCAGGTAAAATTATTGTTAAGACAAGCGTTTGGTTGCCCATTCAAGTGCACGCGTAAATCTACCTGGAGTTAATTCTACACCTCGTCTTTTTAGCTCAATTTGAGCATTTATACCTAGACGTCCGACGGTTGCGGATTTTAATAGAAAGTGATATGCAAATAACATGCTCGCCCATTTATATGAGTCAAGTGCTGCGTTGCCAACAAGATGATCGTAACTTCTAACAACTAAAGACCCTGCACCAACCACCGCTAAAGTCCCGCAAAGTATAGCAAACCGGTCGATTTCTTGCTGTTCATTTTTGTGCCACTTAACAAGCTCCTCTGTTGCTATATTTAGATAGGGATATTGTGTACTTCTTTCTTGAGTAGACATTTCAAAATTAAGGCAGTTTTGTGGGTGCGGATGGAATCGAACCATCTACTTCTAAATTATCAGTTTAGCGTTCTGCCAGTGAACTACGCACCCAATCATGTGCATTTTACCATAAATTCCGTTTCCAGCCTAGGAGTTAGAGTAGCCGCTTTTTTAAAGCTTCAAGACTCTCCCAGTCGTATATCGAGACCGGATAAACGTTTTTGTTCAACTTTTTTAATATCCGTATCTGTTTCTGTACTTGTATCTTCTCTACCAAATCAGATTTTGTAAGTAAAATTATCTCCTCTTTTTCTGTTAATCCCCGACCAAATTCTTTTAATTCTCTCCTTACAATTTGGTAGTCCTTTTTAATATCTTCTGAATCCACAGCAATACAATGCAGGAGTAATTTTACTTTCTCGATATGCTTTAAAAATCTAACTCCCAGTCCCCGTCCGTGTGACGCCCCCTCAATTAACCCGGGGATATCGGCTATAATCCGCCTCGGCCGACTCGTCGGCGAGTCGAGACGGGCTTTTCCTTCAACCATTCCCAAATTTGGTTCAAGTGTCGTAAAGGGATAATTTCCAACTTCCGCCGTTGCGCTGGTTAATTCATTTAAAAGACTGCTTTTGCCGGAATTTGGTAAACCCATCAGCCCAAAATCAGCAATATATTTTAAGATGGCGAGAAACTGCCTTTCTTCCCCTGGACGCCCGCCTTGCGCTTTTTTAGGAGTCGTATTTCTGGCAGAACGCAGTTCGTAATTCCCCAAACCCCCAATTCCTCCTTTGCAAAGCAAAATTGTCTTTCCAACTTCGTCTAGTTCTAACTCTTGACCTGTGGCGTGATCAACCAACGTTGTCCCAACAGGCAAATTGACAGTCAAATCATTGCCTTGTTTCCCGTCTTTTTGGCGCTGTGCACCTGGAAGACCATTGTCCGCCGCTTTTGTTGATTGTTTACTAAATTGGTTTAAGGCTTTTAAGTCTGAGATTGCGCGGACATACAAATCCCCGCCGTCGCCGCCATTTCCCCCATCAGGACCAGAACCTTCCATTTTCCCAAAGGAGACTTTTCCCGGCGCACCAGTGCCGCCTTTTAACACAATTTCTATTTCGTCGATCAACATATATATTATATTGTACAAAATTACCCACCTTTTCAGGTGGGTAATTTGTCCTTAACAATCAAGATGTAACTGGAAACGTGGATGATTCCGTTAGATTTAAGAGAAACGGTTTTCGTAGATCTCTGGGATATATAGGTTTTCCACTCCATAGCCTTACGGCGACGGGTGGTTGCCGAACATCTCCTTAGAAAGGAGGTGATCCATCCGCACCTTCCAGTACGGATACCTTGTTCATGTTTCTTCCCCTACTCATCGCGGGGCATGGACTATATCTTCATCCGCAAATAACTTGCTTTTTCAGGATGATATGACCCAATTACTTTTGCAAATTCTAAATAAGATTTAGCTCTTATGAAAAATCGCCAGTAGTTTGGATCCACCCTTTTACTTGGATTATGTATTACTCCACAACTGATTCCTAAGTCTTTAAGATATTGCTTTACTGTTTCTAAATCTGCCAAATTCTTTTGGCAAAAATATAAGTAATAGCGTACTTTGGGACTCTTTGAAATTCCACCTTCTGTGTCAAAATAACCTCGAATATAGTCAATTTTGTCTTGCGTAGATTGGATTTTTATTCCTTTAAGGAAAGCTTTTGAAAACTCAACAATCCAAAGATTGCGAGTTTTTCCTTCCTTATATATCCACGCTCGATAACCGAGTACTGTAATACCTTTTACAAGGCACATACAAAACTCGTGACTTTTCGAAGCGACACGATAAGTAGTTTTTCTTTCAGTTGAGTCGTGCAACACTCCCAGTAAGTATGCTTTAGTCATTTGTGGCGCCAACGTGTAGTCTCTACGGGGTCACTCGCCTTAGGCGAGGACTTCCCTCGGTATTCCCCTTTAATCTAGATTAACCAGAAGATTAACCAAAAATCAAGTTGGGGTTCACCGATATAGTTAGATTTTACTGCACCATTACTAGTGCAGGTCGCAACAAATTCACGACTTAGTGCTTGTTGCTAGTCTTACCTTTGGACCCGTAATGGATACTTCAGGTACTACTAACTTCACTCACTTGACGGATTAGGATAACTTAAGGTTGTTTCCCGTTTCCACCCGACGAGCGGATTTCCCGCATCGGGCGAGCCGAATGTTTTTCGCTCATTATGTAATGTATTCATCGTGAGCTTTAACTGCCAAACTTCTTCTAACTCTTGTGGAGTTAGCTTTCGAGTATCCTGACGATTTTTACGATTTCTGAAACACGAGCAAATCTTTCAAAAGACTTTTGTTTTACACCCTGTAAAGGATGTCTTTTAAAGAAAGGTACAATTGTGTTTTGCACCTCATCTTGCTTCGTGACTTCGTAAACGAATGATGTTTTATGTTTATCGTTACCCTGAAATTTTCTGTAAACATATCCTACTTTGAAAAAATTATGAACTTTTTCTAAAAGTTCTTTATTATCAAAGCGCTGGATAATAAAAAATCTCAAAATTATACGACAATCTTTTCTTATCTGAACAAGAAAACATCCCTCTCCATCAGTTAACCCTACAATATAGCTAGCAGTTAACATTTCGTAGATTCCTTCGGTATTAATTCGGGTATAATCCAGTTTGCACTGAATTTTTCACCCTGTCAATACTTACTATGAATCTGCTGACTTCCTAAAAAGCAATTACCTTTTTCCTTTTAGGATCTCCATGGGTCATGCATATCACTGTTCCAAACATTCCGCCTGAATTTTTCAAACCTTTTAGATTAAGGTTATCTTCTCCCAAACCGCCCGGCTGGGATCGATATTTTGCTGAAAAATAATTTTTGGCGGACTGCTTTTTGCCTCAGGCCCTCCGCCTTTCCGATTACTCGACAAAGACTGCCTAAATTTTTTTGGCTATCCCGATTCAATCGGGAACAGGATTTTAACCTGTTAGCGATATGTACTGCCACGCGCGTAATATTTTGGCGGTGTGTACAAAGAGCGAGAACGTATTCACCGCGGTATAGCTGACCCGCGATTACTACCAATTCCGCGTTCATGCAGGCGAGTTTCAGCCTGCAATCCCCACTGAGAAGCCGTTTGATGGGATTAGCTCCGCCTCGCGGCTTGGCAACCCATTGTTAGGCTTCATTGTAGCATGTGTGTAGCCCCGGACATAAGGGCCATGCTGACTTGACGTCGTCCCCTCCTTCCTCCCCGTATAAAACGGGGCAGTCCCATATGAATATTCAACATATAGCAGGGGTTGCGCTCGTTACCTCACTTAAGAGGACACCCCACGGCACGAGCTGACGACAGCCATGCAACACCTGTCCAACACCTTCGAAAGAGGTCGCCGTTTCTGGCGACTTGCAGTTGGATGTCAAGTCCGGGTAAGGTCCTTCGGTTCGTATCGAATTAAACCACATGCTCCACTGGTTGTGCGCTCTCCCGTCAATTCCTTTGAGTTTTAGTCTTGCGACCGTACTCCCCAGGCGGTTCGCTTAATGCGTTAGCTTGCCCCCGCCAATTACTCGGCGGGGTAGCGAACATAGTTTACGGCTAGGATTACAGGGGTCTCTACAATTTGTTACTTTCCCGAATAAATCGGAAAGATCTTGCCATTTCTGCAAGACTCTGTACATTACTGCACAGATCGGACTATATCTTATCCCTAACTAAATTAGGGTGTCGGCGTGTAGTCTCTACGGGGTTTACTTAATGAGTAGGGAACAAGTTTGTATTTAAATTCTTCAAGCATAAATTTATCAATTAGATTTCTCAATTTTGACAAACTGCTTTTCGGAAAATAAATTATCCACTTGCCTTTATTTAATCTACTTCCTGTTTCAATATTAAAATTATCAGTCAATGTTTTTCTTAACAAATCAACTTCTCTTTGACTAAATGAATGTGTTTGAATTGACACTCCTGCATACTCTGCAGAACCATCATCCATTATCCAAATAGCCAAACTTAAAGGACTCGTCAGAAACTGTCCGATGTTAATAGGAACAATTTTTCTTCTAGTTGGGTAAAACAAACGGTAATATTCCAAAAACTCTTGGTGTGTCAATGTTACAAATTCGGCAAAGTTGTAATCTACTTTACCTACTTTTTGTTTAAACACACTAACATCCATAGTAGTTATATTGGAAAACACTTGTCTTTTATATTCGACTAAAGGTAATTGGTTTAAAGAATGCTTTATATGCAATCTTGCAAATTTTCCTTTAAGTCTAATACCACCATCACCTAAAAGTGTTCCTATAAGAACAGCCTTTTGATTGTTGTTTAATACGAAACTGGATTTTATATTTAAGTAAACTTCCCTCGGTATTGTCCTCATACTTCCAGTTTACCAAAGTAAACCCGAAATACAAGGAGTTTCACCGATATAGCCAACTTTTTCTGTAATGTCTCCATTACAGGGGACTAATTTTAATCCCTTTCACTCCCCTAGCTTTCGTCTCTCAGCGTCAGTTATTTTCTAGGTGCCCGCCTTCGCCGTCGGTGTTCCTCGTGATATCAACGGATTTCACCCCTCCACCACGAGTTCCAGCACCCCCGAAAAAACTCTAAGTCTGGCCGTATCTTGCGACTAACTCGGGTTAAGCCCGAGCCTTTCACACAAGACGCGCCAAACAGCCTACAGACTCTTTACGCCCAGTAAATTCGGACAACGCTTGCATCCTCCGCATTACCGAGGCTTCTGGCACGGAGTTAGCAGATGCTTATTCTTCCCGACTTGCGTCAGGGACAAAAGGAGTTTACAACCCGAAGGCCTTCATCCTCCACGCGGCGTCGCGACGTCAGTCTTGCGACCATTGCGTACGATTCCCGGTTGCTGCCACCCGTAGGTGTATGGGCCGTGTCTCAGTCCCATTCTGGGGGGCCGTGCTCTCACACCCCCTACCCGTCATAGCCTTGGTGAGCTTTTACCTCACCAACAAGCTGATAGGCCGCCGGCTCATTCTTCAGCGCAAAGTTAATGCTTTCCTCCGAAGAGATTATGCGGTATTACCCCCGCTTTCGCGGGGCTATACCCCACTAAAGAGTAGATTCCGACGTGTTACTCAGCCGTCCGCCACTGACCTCTTGCGAGATCCGTTCGACTTGCATGCCTAAGGCGCGCCGCTAGCGTTCGTCCTGGACCAGGATCAAATCCTCAAAAAAGTGATCCCAATGACCTCAACAGAAATTGAGATCGCGCTTCCAGTTACATCTTGGATTGTTAAGGTTCTGCTAGAAGAAACAAAAAACCGCCAGATGGCGGTTCTCAAGTTGTCCCGTCAAGCGGGATCCATTGGTCAACGTCTCTTCATCTGCAGAGTCATCTTACCAAAATCCTTCTCAATCGTCAAGTAGGCCGTAAGCACGCGATTTCTGATACAATTTATAATAATGTCAGAAGATACCGAGCTCAGACTATCCCCTGAAGGCGCAACGTTCATAGATGCCGGAGCTGATAGTTTGGTTTACAAAATTGGAAATGAAGTAGTAAAAGTCTATAAGAAACAAGGAGTCGAGAGAATACAATTATATAAACAAGTAACTAACCAAACAGCGGAACAGCTTAGGGTTCAAGCAAAAGTTTACCAAATTGTAATAGGAGGACGGACTTATAGCTACACCGTTTCCGTGAACCCCATAACGGCAGTAGGAGAACACCCGAGCTTTCCCGGTAAAGTAACTTCAACCGCCGAATATATTCCCGGTCCGCGCCTGACTGATCCTTTTCCGCCTGAAGTTCCTTTTAAAAACCGGGAGTTTGCAGATCCCGTGTCAGTTCATTTGGAAGCACTATCTGATCAGCTAAATAAACAAATGGGTGTAAAAGGGATATTAATAGTAGAACCTAACGTTAAATTTGAATACAACCGGCAAAAGCCGGAAATTTCATTAACTGTTACCGACATTTCCTCTCACATTTGGTCTCTTTCACTTCCGACGTAATGGTTCGCCTTTAAAGTAAATAATTGCCAATAAACCCAGAGTTGTAAAAATCCAGGTCAGGGCTTCCTGGGCAATAAAAGCTTTGGGTACTACCAACTCTTTCCAATCTTCGGCAAAAGTTCCGGCAATAATTAAAAGATAAACAACAATACAAGCCCAACCTTCAATTGTGGCAGGAGTAAGAGCCGGTAAGTGAGACGGCAACCTGCCATGCTTAAACCAATATTTGTTTGTCACTGTTCTTAATATTAACTCCTTTTTTGTAAACTTGCATCAATTTTTGACCCTTGTGGTATAATACGCTTACTAGTACTACTTTTGATGACTTTAGTGCTTCAAGCCCGAGTTTGTCACAAGAAAGTGAGTAACGTAAGGAGGTGACAAACATAAATGGCTAACAAATTATTCGTAGGAGGCTTGTCGTGGGATACAACTGACGATTCTTTGAGAACTTTTTTCTCTCAGGCTGGTACAGTTGCCTCAGCAAGCGTTATTTCCGATAAATTCACAGGTCGTTCACGAGGTTTTGGTTTTGTTGAAATGTCTACTGATGAAGAGGCAGAAAAAGCAAAAACTGAACTTAATGGAAAAGAATTAGACGGCAGAGCAATCGCCGTTAACGACGCCCGTCCCCAAGAACAAAGAAGTGGTGGTGGAAACTTTGGAGGTGGTGGACAAGGCGGCGGTTATAATGACCGACGTGGAGGAGGTGGCGGTGGACACGACAGAAGAGATAGTAATAGAGGTGGAAACCGCTATTAATTAACTTTTGAAACAAAAGTTAATTATTGACGTGTTTTGTAAAAAATGCGCCCATTAATTAACTTTGTCCTGAAATCACAGCACATAAAAAAGTAGGTAAACACAAGAAAAAGACTTGTGGTTGATTACTCTTGTCGAAATTAGGTAATTAACCTGCCCCCTACTTTTTATTCAGTTCATACTCCAAACTGGAATTCAGCCTCGATTGATGGTAAAATATGTAAGCTTAATTGGCCCCACGCTCAGCGTGGGTAAAGCCAAGCTCAGCTTGGCCCCATCGTCTAGCGGTTAGGACGTCGGGTTTTCATCCCGAAAATCGAGGGTTCGAGTCCCTCTGGGGTCACATCTCGCTGTGCTCGATGTAAACTATAATATGGTTTGGTATGTTTACATTCTGGAATGCAGCGATCATATTTTTTACGTAGGATTAACAACTAATCTAAAAAGACGGCTTTGGCAACATAACCAAGGTTTGTTTAAAAGCAGTTTTACTAAAGGCAGATTGCCGGTAAGATTAGTTTATTGGGAAAAGTTTTTTGATAAACACAAGGCTGCTTTAAGAGAGAAAGTGATAAAGGACTGGAGAAGAGAGAAGAAACTACTTTTAATAAGTAAGTTTACTTCGAATTCGCCGAAGGCGGATGAGAAGGGCCTGTAGCTCAATGGTAGAGCACCTCCCTTTTAAGGAGGGTGTTGTGGGTTCGAGTCCCACCGGGCTCACTTTTTGTTATATTGCGGGATCGTCTAACGGCAGGACAGCAGCCTTTGAAGTTGCTTACCTAGGTTCGAATCCTAGTCCCGCAGCAAATTACAAAGTAATTTGTGAGGAGACCAAAGAATTTTTATCAAAATTCTTTAATCCCGCAGCACGAGGCAATACGTTGCCGAAGATACAGTTTTCAGTATAAAACTGTACAAATCGGTTTTGCAAGGGTGACTGCACCCACAATCATTACACATGATTAAACTTGGATCAAAAGAACTGCGTAAAACTCCCCCATCACCTGAAGAACTGTCGCAAATCAAACGTAATCCAATTTATCTGGTTTGTGATCGGGTTTTGGATACTTATAACATTGGTTCGCTCTTCCGCTTAGCAGATGCCATTGCCGCCGAAAAAATATACCTTTGTGGGGAAATGGAATATCCCCCCTCGAGCAGAATTCACAAAAGCGCTGTTGGGACTGAAGTTTGGGTTCCTTGGGAGAAGAAAGAAAAAGTGATAGAGATAGTGAAAGAGTTAAAAGCAAAAGGTGTCCAAATCATCTCTGTTGAACAAGATCCCCGTTCTACTTCTGTCTACAACCTGCGCCCTACCTTCCCAATTGCTATCGTTTGCGGCCATGAAACAAACGGTGTCTCAAAAGAAGTTCTAGATATCTCAGACATCATTGTTGAACTTCCCCAATATGGAATAAATAAATCATTTAATGTCTGGGGTTCGACTGCTGTGGTTGCCTATAAAGTACTGGAGTTTCTTAATTAACTTTTCAGTTCTTGAGAGCAGCGTCAATTACTTGTTTAATCGTCGCATAAGGCACTGCGCCGTTGATTACCCAAGCGTTCCCCTTGCCGTCAAGTAAAAACCCGGCAGGTGTGCCGCTGACTCCTGCTTTTGAGCCTGAATCTTGGTCTGTTTGCACACGGCTCGCCTTTTCCCCCGAGGTAATACAAGTTTGTACCTTACTTCCGTTTGCCCCTGCCAAACTCGCAATCTTGACCAAGCCTGCGTCTTCTAAAGCTGTTTTTTGGTCAGATTCAAGCACTCCATCAATAAATTTCCAAAATGCATCGTTTCCCGCTGAACTGGCCACACATTCTGCCGCTTCGGCTGATTTTTGTGCGCGGGGGTGAAGTGAAGTTAGCGGAAAATGTCTATAAACCCAACGCAGTTTACCGCTGTACTCACTCAATGCCTTTTGCATATCTGGGTGAATCTTTTTGCAAAATGGACATTGTAAATCCGAATATTCAATCCAGGTAAGTTTGGCGTTTTTACTGCCGCGGATATGGTCAGCGTCAGTTACAGGGGCAAGGTTTAAGGTGTCTGCCTTGACCGGGGTTGTAGGGGCAACAGGAGCCGCCGCCGGTGCAGTTGGAGCCTGTGGAGCATTCCCTCCTTGAGCAACAGCTCCACCCCTTTCTAAAAAGCTAACTTTTTGCCAAAGCGCGCCGACCAAAAACGAAACAGCGACCAAAACAACTACTATTACCGGTAGTAGTAAGTTTTGTGGAACTTTTGGAACCTGAGCCATAATAATCTGTCAATGGTAGCATGTAGCGCGTAACAAGAAAAGCTTTAAAAATGCCACACGCGTTACTACTTTTGCATCTCCAACCATTTCTCAACATCCACCCCAGTACTATACTTACTTGCTCTCAAATGTTACACGTTTGCCTCGCAAGAGCGTAAGTACGGGGCAAGTTGCTCCTACTTCTGAGATTCCAACCACCGTTCACAATCCATAGCGGCTTGACAACCAAACCCGGCGGCGGCTTGCCGTGTAACATCGACATCGCGACGCGTGGACGAAGACCACGGGAGCGACGAGATTGTTACAGCCGGAGTAATTAGGTTTTTAAACTCTCCAACCATCTTTCACAATCCATAGCGGCTTGACAACCAAACCCGGCGGCGGTTACTGCTTGTTTATAATGATGATCATGCACATCTCCAGCCACAAATACTCCCTCAATAGAGGATAAAGAATTTAGCATTGGCCATTTGGCATTTATCATTTTCTTAACATACCCTTTTTCATCCAATTCAATCTTTCCCTGAAAAATATTAGTCATCGGTGAGTGTCCAATTGCCACAAAAACCCCATCAATCGGCATTTCGGCGACTTCGTTCGTCTGGTTATTCTTGATTTTCACCCCCATTACCCTCATCTCCCCCATTATCTCTACGATCTCGCTATTCCAAATCACCTTAATCTTGGGATTCGCTAAAACTTTTTTCTGCATAATATCTGAGGCACGGAAAGCGTCACGTCTATGAATTATAGTTATTTCTGAAGCATACTTGGTTAAAACCATAGCC
The DNA here is from genome assembly GCA_007376395.1 of Microgenomates group bacterium Gr01-1014_5. GTDB lineage: Bacteria > Patescibacteriota > Microgenomatia > UBA8517 > UBA10165 > VMGE01. Next base: position 26,136 of record VMGE01000003.1, read on the forward strand.
TCTTCCATCGCACTATCACCTCCACCGACAACAACGACACGCTTCTCTCTAAAAAACGGTGCGTCACAAGGAGCGCATGAAGAAATCCCTCGCCCAATTAATTTTTGCTCACTCTCTAGTCCCAGCCAAATAGTGTCTGCTCCTGTAGCTATAATGACTGATTTACCCTCATATCCCATATTTCCCGCATTTACCTTAAACGGCCTTTGGGAAAAATCAACACTTTCTACATCTTCAAGTTTAATTTCTGCGCCAAAACGGGCGGCTTGGGAACGAAACTTTTCCATTAATTCCAGTCCTTGTATTCCTTCTGGGAACCCTGGATAGTTTTCAACTTCAGTTGTGAGCATTAATTGTCCACCCCACTTAGTGCCCCCTAGAATTAAAGTAGATAAAGCTCCGCGCGTTGTATAAATCCCGGCAGTCAGTCCTGCAGGACCCGAGCCAATGATAATTGTGTCATAAGGAGCTCCGGTTTTTGGTTTTGGAGCAATGAAATTATCTGTCATAAATAAACAGAGAATTAGAGAATTAGAAATTAGAGATTAGATTGTTTTCTAATCAACTAATTAACTAATTCCCTAATTAACTAGGCCTGACCTCCCTGTGCTGTTCCTTCGCCTGCATCAGGAGCCGGCTCGCCTCGATTCGCATCGGGCGAAGCGGGTGTCGCCGGATCCGGAACCGGTGTTGGTTCTGGCGTTGGATTTACCACTTCTGTAGGAGCGGGTTCACCTGCCGGAACCTCATTTAAAGGTGCTGCGGGCTCGCCTCGATTCGCATCGGGCGAAGCTGGTTCTGGTATGGTTGGCGCTGGTCCACCCATTGGAGCCGCGGGTTGCGGTCCGCCTGGTTGTGCCGGTTGTACTGGTTGTACTGGTTGATTTGGATCTGTTGGTTGCATCAAATATCACCCCGCTTTCGAAATTAAATCTTCAAATGGTTTTTTACCGTTAAAGCCTACTTGCCTGCTAACTTCCTGTCCGCCTTTAAAAAGGATGGTTGTTGGGATAGAGAGTACGCCATATTTTTGCGGAGTATTAGAGTTTTTGTCGACATCTAATTTTGCCATAACTACTTTATCTTGTGAATTTGACAGTTCTTCAAGAACCGGTTCCGCCAATTTACAAGGACCGCACCAGGTTGCAAAAAAATCTAAAAGCACTGGTTTGCCGCTTTGTAAAACCTTACTTTCAAAATCTTGGTCAGAAACTTCAATTAAAGCCATCGGCCTACAGACTACACAAAAGAAATATTCGGGTCAAGGGGAATTTTCACAATCTTGCGTTTTTCAGCCTCAAAGAGTTGGCCACAACCGAAATAGAGCTTGCGGCCATAGCAAAAGAGGCAAGCGCTGGACTTAACAGCCAACCGGTAAGGGGATATAAAACTCCCATGGCAACAGGAATTAAAATAATATTGTAGCCAAACGCCCAAAAAAGATTTTGGCGGATTATACCCATTGTCTTTTTTGACAAATCAACTGCCCGGGCTACTGAGCGCAAATCACGATTTATCAGTGTTATGTTTCCTGCCTCAATTGCCACATCAGTTCCGGATCCCATGGCAATTCCGACGTCAGAAGCGGCAAGAGCCGGGGCGTCATTTATCCCATCCCCGACCATCGCCACCTTTTTACCCTCTGCCTGGATTTTTCTCACTTCGGCTTCTTTATCTTGAGGTAACACTTCTGCTAATACTCTTTTTATCCCTACTTGCCCGGCGATTGCTTTGGCAGTTCGCGCGTTGTCACCGGTAATCATGACAGTTTCAATTCCCATCTTTTGCAGAGCCAAAACTCCGTCTTTGGCAGTATCTTTAACGGTATCGGCAACTGCAACCAGTCCTATAAGTTTACCGTCAACAGCAAGCATCATTACTGTTTTCCCAGCACTCTCCAATCCTACAAGGTGAGACCTTGTAGGCTCAATATCTATCTTCTCTTTTTCCATCATCTTTCTGTTTCCCAAAAACACTTTCTGCTTACCCACCATTCCCTCCACCCCATGCCCGGGAATTGCTTTAAACCCTGTAACTTTGTATAAGGCGACCCCTTGTTCATCTGCTTTTTTCACAATCGCCTCAGCCAGAGAATGCTCTGAACCTTTTTCCAAAGATGCAGCCAGTTGTAGCAGTTTTTCTTTTGTTACTTTTGCCTTGTCACTTGTTACTATATCCGTGACGATTGGTTTTCCGTTTGTCAACGTCCCTGTTTTGTCAAAAATAACGACATTGATTTTATTCGCTATTTCCAAACTCTCAGCGTCTTTAATTAAAATTCCATGTTCCGCCCCGCGTCCTGTACCAACCATAATGGCAGTAGGCGTTGCCAATCCCATGGCGCAAGGACAAGCAATAATCAAAACCGCGATACTGTTTAGCATGGCAAATAAGAACGCGCTTTGCTGTCCAAAAACATACCAGCTAACAAACGTGGCTATGGCCAGCATGATTACAACCGGCACAAAATAAGAAGAGATTAAGTCTGCCAAGCGCTGGATTGGAGCCTTTGAGCCCTGAGCTTCCTCAACCAGTTTTATAATTTGGGCGAGTAAGGTTTCTTGTCCAACTTTTTCTGCTTTATAAAGAAAAGAGCCGGACTTATTCATTGTCGCCCCAATAACCTTATCTCCTCTGGTTTTATCAACAGGAATACTCTCTCCGGTAACCATCGACTCGTCAATCGACGATTCTCCTTCGGTAATTACCCCGTCTACGGGAATCTTTTCACCCGGCCGGACACGGATTATATCCCCTATCTGTACTTGGTCAATAGAGATGTCAATTTCTTTACCCGCTCTCACAACCCGAGCAGTTTTTGCCTGCAAACCAATTAATTTTTTAATTGCCTCGCTCGTTCCCGCCTTTGCTTTTGCTTCAAAATATCGCCCCAAGAGAATTAATCCAATAATTACCGCCGTCACATCAAAGTAAGGCATTGGTTCAATTCCGGCTTGAGAGACCATTTGAGGAAAAAAAGTTACAACAGTAGAATAGATAAATGCCACAGATGTACCCAGAGCTACTAAGGTGTCCATATTGGCCGTTCTGTGGCGCAAAGCGGGAATTGTTGCCCGGTAAAACGTGAGTCCTGCCCAAAATTGAACAGGCAGGGCAAGGAGAAACTGGACAATAAAGTCTTGCAAAAAACTAGGCGAGGTCTGAATCAGTCCCGGGAAACTACCCCAGACAATCGGCGCCGCAAGCCCGAGACTTACCAGCACTTTTGTTCTTAGATCCTTTAGTTCACGAGTTTTTTGTTCTTTCTCTTCATCCAACGTCTGTTCTTGATGTCCCACCATTGCTTTGTAGCCAACATTAGCAACGGCAGAAGCCAGCTTTTCGTCAGTTACTTGTCCGCCGCAAACCACAGTAGCTTTACCGGTTGCAAGATTGACGCTTGCGCGCTCCACGCCGGGAACTTTTCCGAGAGATTTCTCCAAAATACGCACACAAGAGGCACAATGCATTCCTTGAATAGAAAAGGTTTTAGTTTGTGCCATATTTACCTCACGATTATTTTTCCATGGTACATGTTCATACCGCATGAATAACCAAACTCACCAGATTTTTGGGGTGTAATTTCAATCGTAACTTTTTGGTTTAAAGGAAGATACTTTTTGATCTTGAAATCAGGCAGAACAACCTCTTCTAAGCACGAATTGGAATCTTTACGGATAAAGTTTATCTTTGTAGTTTTTCCTCTGGGTATAGAAATAACTTCAGGGGAATAGCCGCCTTCTACAACAACATCTATCCCCTGCCCTCCCGTAGCTTCAGCGAAGGAGGGTTTTTTGCCCAAAAAAAACCAATAGGTAAAAATAATACCGACAAAACCCAAACCTATAACCAATAGATCTTTTAATTCCATGATTTTAAATTACTTTGAGAATTTGTTGTAGAAATAAGCAATCGCATACCCGACCGTCCAGGAAAAAGCAGTTGAGGTTGCAAGGCCCCAAACAACAGTCCCCATCCCTATTTCTTTCCCGCTTCTCAAAGACTCAAGGTTCAAAGCATGAACCCAAGAGTTTGAAAGGCTTAGTAATAAATCAGGCGCAACCCAAGTTAGCACTAAGCAGACAATGTAAATAACTCCGGTAACTACTGCGGCGGCGTTCGCAAAAGCGGTTGTTTTTAACATCTTTCTCACCTCCTTTAGTGTTTGTGACCCTTCATCATAAAAATCATCATTATCGGACAAATCAACAAAACCGCAAAAGGCAACACTGCATTAACATTGGTATTTTGCAACAAGAGCAACAGCAATAATACTCCTACAGCTGCGACCCATATTTGCCACATTGTCAAATATTTTTTCACAAAAAACACCTCCTTATTTTTTATTAATCTGTTTCCAGAGCCAAATTCCAAGCAGTGTTAAATCTACCAGTAAGACCAAAACAAAGAGCGTTCCTACGCCAAAACCTTGATACCCCATCATGTTTCCATAGTTCCATCCCATCATTTGCACTTCACCTCCTGTTAAACTTTTTTAAAAATATGCCCTAATAGATATATTAACCCAACAACGAGGATTATGTTTATCAGGATATTGTTCCCTACAAACGAATCAATCAACTCTGCCGAACCGGTAATCATCTTTGTAAAACCTTCCATGTTGTCGATAGACAATTTTCCCGCCCTTTCAAGGCTAAGTATTAATACTCCTGTTACAAAGAAAATACTTGAGGCAATAAGATTGCCCAGAGTCACCACAAACCTTCTGCCCCAAAAATTCAAGATTCCGATAGAGCGCCTTAAAACTGCCAATTTTTGGGCTTTTCCGTCCAAAAACAAAGAAATAAACAAAAGCGGCACCACCATCCCCAAAACATACATGCCGCCAATTGCCAAAGCGCCCAAAAAGCTCGGAGATAAAAACGTTAGAGTTAATATTCCAATTAAAACCGGCGCACAGCAGGCGCTCGTTATTCCGGAAAAAACTCCAAGTGTAAAGATAGATAAAATGTCTGTTTTTTGCTGCCCGGATCTTGTTAGGTTCGGCATGGGCAATTTAATTCCCAGGAAAGTAACGACGGCAACAACAAGCATGACTATTCCGCCGCTTAGGTAAATTTCGTTGTGATAACGGAACAGGGCTTGCGAAATAAAAGCAACTCCCAAAACTGCCGGTAAGAGAACCACGAAAATTCCGGCGGCAAAAACTAAGGTTGCGAAAACTACTTTTTCTTTTTCTTTAAAAACAGACCCGAGGTAAGCCGGGAGCAGGAAAGTTATACAGCAGGGAGCAAATAGCGCAACCATACCCGCAACAAAGGCTGCGACTAAGGATGTTTGGAAAAGCATTTCCCCCATATTTTAAGCTCCGCAGGATCCGCCTTTATTTTGGAAAGAGGGAATGTCCTGAACAGATTGTTTTATGCGCTGGGCACCAGTTGCAGAAGAATATTCCTGCGACAAAGCAAGCTTTGCGTCCACTTTTTTCCAATCAATACCCTCTTTGTTAAAATATGCCGCCATTTCGACGTAAGTCTGCGGAAACCAAAAAGAGTTGAAAGCCAATAGGTCTTTATATATCTGGTCTTCGGGCAAACCTTTAGAAACCGCAAGCTGGATATATCCCAAAGCAGCCATGCCATGGTTGCAATCGGGAAAGGCTGTATTGTTGCCGCAGCAAGGCCGGTATACATTTCCGGCTATCTTTGTCACCAAGTCCTGCTGATCTTGAGTTAGAGGAATAATTACTTTTGAGGAGTAATAACTCATTGCATCCTTTTTCCCCAGTGTCCAGCCGCCTGTTGAGGCAAAGTTTGCCGTTTGTTTCGGATCTTTCTGCATTTGACCTTTTGTCAAAACGTCGCTTTTATTAACAAGCCCCAACGCCCACAAAGTATTCACCATAAAATGCGCGTTCTTTTCGTTGATAACCATATAGTCCCCAGACTCTTCTTCTAAGTATTTCATATAGTCTCCACCATTAGTGTTATCGGTAAATATCTTTTTGTATTTCTCTTCAGAGATAACCCCGGACTCAATCAGCTGTTTACCGATATTTCCCCAAGAAACCACTGTTCTAAAGCCGTCAGGCGGCAAAACTTCCTGTTTGAGAATGTTGACCAGCTCCTCGGGGTCTTTTGTCGACTTGGAAAGTTCAAGAAAATTTAGTTGGAGCTGTTTTTGGGAGAGATAATACTGAATTATGCCTGTATACAAAACCGAATTTAAAACAATTAAAATAACTGCCCAAAGGGGAATAGATTTTGCGAGGATTTTTTTGATCTTTTTAAAGCTCATTTAACTACAACTCCTTTTAAGGAAAATTCAAGTTTTGGTTTAATCTTATCATTAGTTTCTACAGAAACTAAACGCGTAATAGGGCCGACGCCGGTCGGACCATGAAAGGTCGGGTCGTAAATTACTGTCAATTGCGCCTCTTTTCCGGGAGACACCTCGCCGCTCCAGGAAGAGGTTGGGTGCATACTAAAATACGGGCTTTGTCCTTGTTCAGTTGTAATTTGCGCTTTGGTACAAGTGCACGAAGTTTTAATGTTTAGCAGTTTCAATGTTTCTGTGCCTTCATTTTTAATAACAAAGGTTTTTAGGGCGTTGCCGCCAGCATACGGTATTGTTCCCCAGTCAAAGGAAATTTCCGGCGTTACAGCCTTTACATTGCTCGAGGATTCCAAAACAGCAGGTTTTCCGGTTAAGGCAGTTGCGAACCAAACAGCACCTGCAACTAAAGTTATTAAAGATAGTACAAGCCAAAACACCAGTTTAAGGTTCATTGTTTGTTTTTAAAAATCTTTAAGATTTCTTTCAAAGATTCTTCTGTTTCCCCATTTTTTATTTGATCCGCGACGCAGGTTTTTAAGTGGTTATCAAGAAGAACGCTGTCTGCTTCTTTTATAGCCTTTTGTACGGCACGCGATTGATGAATTACGTCTGGGCAATAATCTCCGTTATCCACCATTTGAATAACCTTGGCTAAATGTCCGCTGGCAATTTTTAAGCGGTGAAGAACCGCTTGTTTTATCGATGAATCTCTGGGAATTCCTTTTGGCATCTCGTCGTTTCCTCCACACGATGTAAACTTCTTCATTATATCCCCCATATGGGGATTAAGTCAAGACTACTGGTTTGTCTTTGGCAATACCGATATGACATCCTCCCCGCTCTGACGAGCGGGGTTTCCACCTCTAAAGGAGGATGACATATCAGCGTTCAATTCATCTCCCGGCTGTGAGCCGGGAGTTTTCTTGAATGCTGTTATAATAACGTTATGCAAATTATCTGGCTTGCTTTTATCACCGGTTTAACCACAGGCGGGCTAACTTGTCTGGCGGTACAAGGCGGCCTTTTAGCCTCGGCTGTTGACCAGAAAAATAGAATTTCGACTAAGTATTTGGTGGGCACTTTTTTACTTACTAAACTTTTTGCCTATACCCTGCTCGGTTTTGGGCTGGGATCTCTCGGGTCTGTCTTAACTCTTTCCCCGACTACTCAAGGATGGATGCAAATCGCAGCCGGACTTTATATGCTGGCGACTGCGGCTAGACTCTTGGATTTACACCCAATTTTCCGTTATACCGCGCTCCAACCCCCTAAATGGGCGTTCTACGCCGCGCGTAAAATAACCAAAAATGAATCTCTTTTTACGCCAGGCATTTTGGGATTTATGACAGTATTTATCCCCTGCGGAGTCACACAAGCAATGATGGTTTTGGCAATCACCTCGGGCGACCCTCTAACAGGAGCCGGAATTATGTTTGCCTTTACCCTTGGTACCAGCCCGATTTTCTATGCCTTGGGAGCAGGCGCGGTCCAACTTATCCAGCGCAAGTCCTTTGCATATGCCGCCGCCTTACTGGTTGCCATACTGGGGGTAGGTTCGGTAAACAGCGGACAGGCTTTGCGCGGATCGGTGCACACCCTGCAAAACTACTGGCTGGCGGCTACAACTGATACGCTGACGACTTATGCCCAAGGGACACGTGCAAAAATCAATTCAGAAGGTAAACAAGAGGTTACTATTAACGTTTCTGACCGCGGCTATTCTACCCAAGTAGACACTTTAAAAGCAGGCATACCGGTTAAACTCACACTCGTTACAAACAACGTTCAGGGCTGTACACGGGCGTTCACCATCCCTTCTTTAAACATGTCACGCGTCTTGCCGCAAACAGGAAAGGAAATGCTCGAATTTACGCCAACTCAAGCCGGCCGCCTGTCATACACTTGCAGTATGGGCATGTTTACAGGAAGCTTTCAAGTAATATGAAAAGGCTAGATTCTACAACCTACAAACTACCGACTAAAACCTTCTCCATAAAAGGTATGCATTGTTCATCTTGCGCCTCATTGATAGAACTAGAGCTCGAAGATGTTGGAATTAAAGCCTCTTGCAGTTACCCCAAACAAGCTCTGGAAGTCGACGAGAATATTGATAAAGAGGAATTAAAAAAAGTTATCCAGCCTTTGGGATACGATGTCGAGTAATATCGTATACTCGGGTATTAGGAAGTTTGAGACCCAAGAGGTACCCGACATCCCGAAGACTAACATGGTCTGCAAGAAGATGAACCGCAAACGAGCGGCGTAGTGTATGGGTTGTAATATCTTCAGGCAATCCCACGGCTCTCACATAACCTTTAAAAATCAACCAAATACCTTGCCGGGTTAACCTTTCCTCACGGTGGCTGACAAAAAGAGCGTCTGTTTCGGCGTGCCACAAACCCGAGCGCGAGCCTTCTAGGTAATTTTGGATTGCCTCGTGAGTTTTCAAATCAAACGGAATTTGTCTTTCACGCCCCAATCTTAAACACCGCACATAATCTACTCCTAGGTTTATGTCATCTTTATTAAGACTTGCCATTTCCGAAACGCGCATACCGGTAGCATAGAATAACCTCAACATTGCCGAATCGCGCATTGCTTCAGGGCTTTTATTGGCTTCTGGCGCGGCCAGAAGAGCCGCAATTTCATTTTTACTCAAAACTCGAGGGAGAGCTCTGGAGGTTTTAGGTGTTTCTATATCCAGTAAGGGATTGGTTCTCATTATCCCGTCTTCGATTTCCCAACGGAAAAAGGCTCTAGCCGAGGCAATTTTCCGTGCGATGGTTGCTGGAGCATATCTATGCTCCTCCAACGATAAGAGAAATCCGCTCATATCTTCTTTAGTAACACTACTCCAGGTATGTGGACCCTTTCTCAGATCCAAATACCTGCCGAGTTGAGACAAATCACTGCGGTAGGCATCGACCGTATTTCTTGGTGTCTTTATATCCTTTAGGCAATTAAGATAAGCCCTGACGCTCAGATCTGGAATTGGATACTCTGGATCTTTATAGAAAGGAAAAGAGCCGTTTGGCGCGGTGTCTCGTGGTGTTTGAAATAATTTTCGCCCGTGCTCTAACCCCATTTTAGTGTTTGAGCAGATATTAATACTAATCTGCAAGACTTGCAAGCCCCCTACTCCTTTGTCTTTTCAGGACCTTGGTTGCGGAAAGCATCAATAAATTTTATAATCCGTTCTTCGTCAAAATCATCCAGCTTATCTATTCTCGTCCAGGCAGTCAAAGCAATGCGCGCGTCTAAAGCAGGTCGCGGGACAACAATTAACCTGTCTTCTCCTTTTTTCTTGTAAACCCCGGCAAGTTTGGCGACTAATTCTTTACATTCCGGTAAATCCCAATCTCCTCCGGAAATTGTTGCGCTTGGCGTACTTTCAGCCGAACCTGTTGCCTCATCCTCTCCTGTGTGCGCAAGGGCTTGCGGAATAAGATTAAAGCTTTGCGGGTGCACTTCGCAGTTGTAGCTTATGATGATATAGCCGTGTTCTAGCGAGTGAATTAAATATCCATCCTCCTTAACAGCACTATAAACCCCTTTTTTAACCCAATCCGCATAATGGTTACCTGAAGTTGGCGGGTTGGAATTATAATTAACTTTTGTTCCCAGAGGGACGTGTTCACGCCCCAAATCAGCCATAACTTCTCCCGTTAACGGTTTTGAGGCTCCGTACCACATCCAACCAATACCGGCAATTACTAAAATTGCTAAAACTATCCAAACAAAACTGCCTTTCACGGCATCAGTTTACCTTTCTTTTTGCTTTTAAGCAACGCGTGTGGATTCTACTTGACTCCTGTGCGACAACAGTATAATTTAGGTTGTGTCTGCAGAAAATTTTAGAAAAATTATCTCTTCTACTTTCGCGCGAGCCGCATTTGCAACCAGTTCTTTAGGTGAAGTAAACATCACAAGAACATTAGCTCGTTTCGCCAGCGCAACAGAAGCTAGGAAAAAAGCACTTCTTGTAATTGCCCATCGCGCCGCCGCCGCGAGATTAAGAGAGAACGTGATAAGAGATACCGAAAGATTCAACGAACACAGAGTAATGGAGGCAAATCTTAGTGGAATACCTTTTCGACAACAAAGAAAAATTACGGAAGATCAGCAAAACATTTCTCCAGATCAACCTCAAGATCGCTCTTAAAAACTACCCCCTCGGCTTCAAGCCTTCTTTTCTGCTCCACTGGTCCGCCGAAAGCAAATCCAGAGGCAACTCTTCCTTCTTTGTTTACCACCCTGTGGCATGGCACTTTATCTGACTTGTTTTGGTGCAGTGCCCAACCCACCATCCTTGCATCAATTTTGACTTTTGAGTTTTGAATTTTGATTTCTCGTGCCAGCGCGCCATATGTCATCACTTTCCCTTTCGGAATTTTACACACAAAGTTGTGCACTTTTGTTATGTAATTTTCACTTTTGACTTGTACTTTTGCCTTTTGCATTTTGACTTTTGAGTTTAAGCTCCTCGCGGAGCTGTTTGACTTTCCACATAAAGAGCCTTGCCGGAGTTGCGGTGTTGGCGTCTTTGACAAACGAGCGGGCGCGTTCAAGAATATGGCGCGGAACGGTTTTGGCAAAGCGCATATAAATTGCCATGTGCTCCGTGTCGCGAAGTTCAAGAGCTAAGTCATATGCATATTTTTGAAACTCCCGAGAAATATACCGATCCTCAGTAGGGTCAAACTGCTTCAAAACACCTCTTACTGAATCAAAATCAGCCATGGTTAGCCAAATACCTGTCTATCAACTCTATATCCTTCAAATCCTTTTCTCTCCCAAGTTTTTGCTTAAACTTTTTCAAGTAAGGTAAGTTGATAAAACATACTCCCTCAACTGCTTCTGCTGTTTGAATTAAAGTTTGAAGATCGGCAATATTTTCATCGCTAAAGACCGATCCCTTCCCTAAAATCTGGATATCTCCAAGATTAATATTTTCTATTCCTTCAGGAGTTATTTCAACTTTATAATTAGACGCCAACCTGTCCCATAATTGCTTTGTAACCAAAACATCAAAATCATTTGCCTCTCTCATGCCCCGCGCGGCCAGAGCTCCAGATCCCACGACAACATGTTGGTCTTCTGGTAAGTTTAATTCCTTTAACTGTTTAACTAGTTTCTGAAATTCCATATAAATAATTATACATTAAGAGCTTCAACACACTTTTCGCTATAGCGAAAAGTGTGTTAGCCTGAAGATACAGAAAAAAATACTTCCTGAGAAGCTTTTTTGATAACTTCCTCAAGAATCTTATGCTCTTCAGGGGTAAAATCCTGTAAAACATATGCTTCGCCCGGAACTCTGTTTTGCGGATCACGGTTATCAACCCCAATGCGCACTCGCCAAAAGTTTATATCACTCAAAATCCCTTCAACAGAAATCAGGCCGTTGTGCACTTTCGGTCCTACCCCTAACTGAATTTTGTACTGTCCCAAAGGGATATCTAAATCGTCATGAGCGATGTATAAATCATTTAATGAAACTTTGTAAAAATTCTTTAATCTCGAAACCGCAATTCCAGAGTCGTTCATGAAGGTGTCGGTTTTTTTTGCCACAATCCCTTCTGGTAAACCTATCCGCTCTAAATACTCCACGACCACATACCCAGCATTGTGCCGGTTATTTCTATATTTTTCCCCTGGATTTCCGAGTCCCACTATGAGTTTCATATAATTTTTACTTCCTCTAACTTTTTTCTAACACGTTCAAAAATATACTCGTGACCTTGAGAATTTGGGTGCAAACCGTCTTCTAAACAGTCTTTACAATCAGTTCTGAATTTATCAAATGTATCTGCAAATGGTAAACCGTTCTCTTCACAAAACTCTATCAAAATCCGATTGTATTCTTCGATTTCGCTGTTTAAATAAGCCTTTTGACGCAACAGACCCCAAGGGTTAGTTTTTGTTTCATCAACTGGAGTTAATCCAGCAAACAATAATTTCACAGAGTGTTTTTGAGCACAATCCGCAAGTTCTTTTATATTTCGGCGAAATGCTTCTTTGCTAATACTATTTGTTTTATCTTTTGTCAAAAGAGCAGAATCATTTATTCCTACGGCGAACACAAAAACTGTCTCTTCGTTCTCATCACGTCTTGCTAAATATTCTCCTTCAAAACGCTCAAGTAAATCTTGGGTTGTATCCCCAGGAACACCCAAATTGTGAACTTCGTAGTAATTTTCTTGATTTGAAGTAATAGATCGGCTTGATAGGTCGTTTTTCAGCCTTTCTGCCCAACCGCCCTCTTTATCCCACTGGCCAAAAGTAATACTATCACCGAAGATAAAAATCTGCGACATGTGCTTAGAATATACTTTCTTGCCTAGGTTTTTCAACCTCCCTCCATATTTTGACTGTACCAAAGGTTCCGTCATATCCGGGTTTTACAAAAATATCTCCAGTCCTTACTTTTCCTATCGCTTCCCTTAATCTTGTTCCGCCAGCCTTTTCGATGTCTTCTAAAGAAACATTAAGTAAAATTTGAAACTCTGGGGCAAGAGTCGAAGTAAGCCTTTCATATTCTGTTTGCACTTTTTTACTCCCTACCCCAACTTGCAAAACTTCAGACAAAATTTCTTGCAAAGGAACTAAGTTTACAAACGGCGGCCGGGAGCCTTTTTTGGAGTAAACCCATCGAACACTATTTTTATCCAATTTATGCTCCACGGCCTCTTCCCGCGACGAAAGGTCTTCCGTCCTCTGAAGCGCTCCGACTGTCAATTTCTTCCCGCAAACCGGACAAATCAAACCAACCTTTTTCGTCTCTGATGGCGAAAAACTCACCCCGCATTTTCTATGTCCTGTGTAGTGATACTTCCCCTCCTCCCGGTAAAATTCGAATGTGCAAGAGATTTGAGGCTGGAGACTAGAGGCTGGATTATTTTTCTTTCTAGTCTCTAACCTCTGACCTCCAGCCTCAGGTTTGTTAACTATCGCCTCCCTAACATTCCCATACGTCAATTCCGGTACCTCAAACACCGTCGCTTCGCGGCCGATTTTTGGCAAAGAATGCGCGTCTGAAAAAGAAACAATGTTTCTATTATCAAGTTCTTTTATCCTCCAATTCATAGCTGGATCCGACCCAAGTCCCGTTTCAACCGCATAAATGTATTTTGCATAATCTTTGAATGCATCGTCCAGAGAATCAAACCCGCCGTGTGCTCCGTAAAACCCAAACCAAGGAGTCCAGGCGTGAGCTGGAATTAAGAGACAGTTTGCGTCTATGTCTAAAACATGCGCAGTAAGATCGCGACAGGATAAATTTAGTATCGGTCGGCCATCAGATAGTAAATTTTGTCCCAACTCTTTTAATTTCTTGTTTATTTTACCAACAGTTTCTAAATTAGGAGCAAAAATTAAAATGTGAACTGCATGATACCGACCCTCCTGGTGGTAAGCACATGACACCTCTGTTGATAACAAAAAATGTGGTTCGCTTACTTGGTCTAGCCTCTGACCTCCAGTCTCTAGCCTCAACTTAAAAATACCTTCATTCACTTCTATTAAATTATTTTTAAGCTCTGCCAACCAAATCGGGTGTGTCCAATCCGCAGGAGTAATTAAATCTATCCCCTTTTTTTGCGCCCACTCTGCCATTTTTTCCAGCGTGATATTTTTCGACACCGCGCGCGCGTAGGGAGAATGAAGATGTAAATCAGCAATAACCTGCATTTTATGTTGGGTATAAATAATTTACCTGCAATACGACATATCGAATCTTTTATTCGCTATCTAAACAACCATACTGAAGGATTAAAGCCTGAAAGCTGAAGGTATACGAACAAAAGATAAATCCCCAGCAGTAATCCCGACTCCAACCTCGCAATTCCCCTCTTTGTATGCGCAAAAAACCAGAAGAAAAGAATTGAAACCAAAAACATAATTGTCGTCAGCAGGTATTCCCTCCTGTACGGAATGGAAACAGGGGAAATAACCGCTACCAAACCAAGGATAAATGTCGCGTTGGCAATAATTGATCCCAGAGAATTGCCGATAAGCAAGGCCGGCTGTCCCCGCCGGATTGTCTCGTAGGAAAAAGCTAGCTCAGGCAGGGTCGTCCCCAAGGAAATAATCAGTAAACCAACGACAAAAAGCGGTATCCCCATACTTGATGCCAAACCAGAGGAGAGCCGGACTATAAAATCTGCTGAAACTAAAAGCACGGCAGTGGAAAAGAAAAACCTGAATAATTCATGTCTAATATGTCCTGTGTCTTCCTCTATTTCGACAAAAAGTTTGTGTAGCTCGCTTTCTTTTTGATGGTGGCGGCCTACAGCTAAAAACCCGCGATGAAAAAGACCTGAGGCGTATAACCCGTATAACATTAATAAAATTAAGCCGTCGGTGCGCGATAATTCCCGATCCCAAAGCAGAATTATCGGCGCAAGGCCGGCAAACAGCGCTAAAGGAAGCTCTTGATTTAAAAATTTTTCGTCTTTAATGTTTATAGCCCCTCCAAAAAGCCCTGCCAAGCCGACGATTAGAGTAATATTGGCAATGTTAGCTCCAACTATATTTCCCAACGAAAGACTGGAAGCTCCACTCATTGCCGAGGTAACACCCACAAAAAGTTCAGGGAGAGATGTTGCCAAAGCCAGAATTAGTGCCGAGACAGCATACCCTGATAAGTTAGTGATTCTTGTCAAACGGCGTATTGCAACCACAACGCCATCTGCGGCTTTAATTAAGACTAAAGAAAGGAGAAAAATAATTACTATCGTGACGAGAGGATTCATAATTAATTTTTAATTTGAAATTTGAAATTTGAAATGAAATTTAAATGATCAAATGTTTTAAACATTAAAAAATTGAGATTTGATTAAAAATTAGAAATTGAAAATTTAAAATTACTTACCGGTTTGCATTTTATAGAGTTCTTTTATTTCATGAACCGAAGTTGCCTGTTCAGGATTCTTATCATCCCTAACCCTAATAAGCCTAGGGAAGCGCAGTGAATAACCTACGGTGTGCCGCGGTGAAGGCGTTATTTCGTCTGCAAGTACCTCTAAAACAACTTTTGGGCGAACCCAAATATCAGGCTTGGTAATTTTGTCGACAGTATATTCAAACGGCTGTTTGTCAACTTTCAATTTCTCAACTATTTTGAACATCTCCCGAAACTGTTCGTCAGTCAAACCTGTCCCTAAATTTGTCAGAGAATAATACTTTCCATCACCCCCCGGAACTCCAATTAAAACCCCGCCAATTCCAAAAGTCGATCTTTTCCCGCGCCCTGCATAGGCTCCCATCAAAACCGTATCAATTGTATCTGTAACCTTTGACTCCTCGCCTTTAGTGTTTTCCGTATGGCGCTTAAACTTTACCCAATGAAACCCTCTCCCTCCGGGCTGGTATGCAACGTCTAATTTTTTAACCATTGCGCCTTCTAAACCTTGTTTAAGATACTCATCAACTTTTGAGCGCAAATCCTCTGCATTACTAATTATTTCCTGATCGGTTAAAACAATCGTTCTCGTATCTGATTTACCAAGTATTTTTTCTAACTGTTTTCTCCTTTCAAAAAAGGGTCGGTCTAAAAGCGTTTCTCCGTCTAAATATAGAATGTCAAAAACAAATGACTTTAAAGGGATATCTATTACTGCCTGTTCTATCCCGTGTTTTCTTTTCCGCTGAACAGTATCTTGGAAGGGTAAAAGTTTTTGAGTTGCAGGATTATAAGCAATCGATTCTGAGTCAAAGATAGCTGATTCAACCGGAAGTTTCTTTACCGCCGAGACAATCTCCGGGAACATATGGGTTACATTCTCAAGGTTCCTCGAGAAGATTCTGACTTCTTTACCCCGCGAAGCATTAGCGGAGTGGGGCCACAAGTGTATTTGTGTCCTAAAACCATCAAATTTAGGTTCAACGGCGAATTTACTCCCCATTTTTTCGGCTATCTTTTCTGCTGATGCCAGTCTTTCTGCTAAGGCACACCTTATAGGAATTCCCGGCTCTGCTCTAATCCTTCTAATCCCTTCTAATCCCCCCACTTTTACCTTCTGGGCTATTTTCCCTATATCTGCTGTTACGCTAAACGCTGCTTCTATTTGTTTTCTTGCGCTTTTGTCACCCTTTTCCAACACAGACAAAGCGTCCAATATCGTCATGTCGGAAAATCCGAGCCTTAATTTTCCTGTTGGAATTCTGGTTACGTATTTTGCAGAAAGTGGATCAATTCGGCTCAAAAGATTTGCCATTTTAGTCAGCTTCCTTTCCTGGCTATCCTTTCCGCTCTCCAAAGCTATCTCTTTTAAGAGCTCAAATACCTGTCCGACTGAAAGTTTTGACTTTTGAATTTTAACTTTTGAGTTTGCGAGAGCGCTTGCCACGTCTCCCAAATCTCCCGCTTTTTTATATTGTTCCGTCACTTTCTCTATGTCTACCTTGTAGGCAAGCGCAATTGCGCGCGCAACCATCTTCTCTGCTAATTGAAACTCTAACCCTTCGTAATTTGGAGCAACTCTGCCTAAAACGAGGTAGCAAATTTTATCGATTTCCCTTGCATCGGCTTTTTTAAACAACTCAGCCAGTATTTGGGTTATTTCGTTTCTTGAAGCGGTTTTTTCTAACCGACTGAGAAATTCGGAAAATTCTTGGAAAGACATATCTCGTGCTAAATATATCACAAATGAAGCTGTTTTACTTACTCTTTTTCTACTCCAGAACGCGGGTTATCTTGATAGCATTTTAAGCTTTCAAAAAAATCTCTCCCTTCCCCTTCGTCTTCTTCTTCAAGGTTTCTTAAAAAAAGTTCCATTGTCCGCTCTGCTTCAGCGTTAGTGTAAGGCATAAACTCCTGTGTTTCGGTGTTAAAACTCCCAACGATCTTGGGAAGCGACTCCGCTTCTCCGTTTTTGTTTAACGGAGAAAGCTTAAAAACAAGCACCATGGAGTTGAAATCTAAATCAGTTAAACCAGCCATTAGCGCGCTCGCAAGAACGCTATGTTTTTCTCTTTCTAGGGTAATTTCGCCCAACTCCTTTGTCCTTGTTAATAAACCGTAAGGCTTAAGCCAATCTCTCGGTTGAGTATTCTCTGGAAGATCTAATTCGCTACCTAACAAACAATGTTCTTGTGGAGTCAAACAACCTCTATTAATACCCTCTGATCCAAACCCAATTGAGTATCTCTCTCCTGCAAATTCAAACTGTATAGGTTTTCGCATTCAATTAATGTATCACAATATTAAGTTTTAAGCGTTGAGGATACTGGGCAAGTTGGCTAAAGAGTATATGTCCAAACTATATCACAATTCTGAACCTAACTTGAAATTTTTCGTATTTAAGAGTATCGTGTGTCGCATGATAGAGTTTCCCCTCTTCGGTGAGCCATGGGATAGTAAAATTGCTAGCGAGCTGAAAGGTTTCAACACACAAGCGGCAAGCGCAGTTTCTTTTTACCACGATTTGGCCACAACCTCCCCGACTGCAGCACTTCAAAGATTTTCTTCAGCTCTTGAAGTGGTAAGAAATGCAAACCCCAAGCGAGCACTGGTAGAAGCGATAGCTACCGGTCCAAACCCCGACTGGACAGGACCCATACTTAAAATCATGGGGCATATTTATCCTAATTTAGATAAAGACACACGGAAAATTGCTCTTGTTAAGAGCCTTGATTTTTTAGATGGTCTAAGATGTGATGTTGCCCAAGAAAACGTTGCTCACGTCACTGAGCCATGGCTGGTTGCTGATATCATCATTAACAGATGGATTTACAACCCGGGATACGAACAGGCTGATGAGTTATTAAAAAAATACAGAACATGGGCCGACCTTTACCCGCATTTAGAATCTACTTCCCCTTTTTGGATTTGCTTTGCGATGATCTTAGAAAACCGAGCTTCTAATGAAATTAGAGCCCGTTTTTTTCAGTTATTCCCCAAACTAGCAGACAGAACGCTTGATGCCGCAGCCGGTTTTACCGAAACTTATGCCAAAATGGATCACAAAAAACAAGGGGTTCCGCAAGAGGCAGCCAGAGAGAACTGTCTCCAAGATTACTGTTGGGAAATCCACGATCAAATTAGAAAAAAGATTAGTGAAGAAAAGTGGATAGCCCTCGAAACCTAGCTTTTAATCATGCTAGAAAAGAAAAAATAAGCAAAAACAACGACTCCTATAAACATCAAGCCAAAAACAATGCTCAGCCAGCCTCCTTTGTCTTCGTGCAGAATTTTAGTCAAACCCTCGCCGATTAAAGTCAAGCCAAAAAGACTGGGTAAAATCAAAATCATGTAAAGAAACTGCGGGTCGTTAGGTGTCATATATTTATAAAGAGCAATTTCTTTGAAACATAAATGTTATAAAGAAACTGCGGATCAGATGCTGACATATACTTAAATTTCTAATTACTAATTAACCTAATTTCTAAAAAAATCCCAAGTACCAATTTCCTAAATATTTAGGTCAATTAGAACAATTAGGGCAATTTTTACGAATTAGGTAACTAATTCGTAATATGCCCCTTTAGTCTTTCCTTTTTTCCTAAGAATTTTCTTTTTAACCAAATCCTGCAGTTCGCGCAAAACCGTATCTTCAGAAATCATCGAAAAAACAGAACGCAAGTCAGACATTGACGCTCTTTGGTTGTCTGACAAATACTCGGCTATTCTAATTTGGCGGTCTGACAAGAGCACTTGCTGTCCGCGTTTTGTTTTAATCCGCGCGTCCACCGACAACTTTCTTACTTTGTCTCTTACTCTTACCAATTCTATAGATAATCCATGGGTAAAATACTCTATCCAGCCGGTAAGATCCCGTTCGTTTAATTCCCGAGACTGGTTAGAAGTTTGAATTAAAGCCGTGTAATAACTTTCTGCGTCCCGGTCAAAATACTCTTCTAAGGCAAAAAGGCGTTTAATGTCATAGCCCTCGATAAACATGACTAAGGTAGCGTATGCGCGGGCTGTACGGCCGTTGCCCTCAACAAAAGGGTGGATGGCGGCCAAGGCATAATGGGCAACCGCGGCACGGATTACGGGGTGAATATCGCGAGCTTGATTGTTGTTCAGCCAAGAGAGAAAATCTTCCATCAAGTAAGGCACTTCGAGGGCTGGAGGAGGGCGGAAAGTTATTTCGTTTGTTCGCGAATCGCGCAGGACAACCTGAGTCTTTCTGTATTCACCGGCTAATTCTTCGGCGACAATTCTGTGGACTGCCTGTTTGTGCAGTTCTTTTACTTGTGCTTCTGTATATTTCAAATCTTGTCCCCTGTGATCCTGAAAAAGCTTATCGACAAGGAGCATTACTGCCCGGTAATTAATAATTTCCTGGATATCGCGCTCGCGAGCCACAACATTTACCTTTTCCGCCACCACTTCGGCCTGTGTTTCGCTCCCAGCCCCTGCCATAACTTTTCCTGCCTGATCTAGCGATAAATCATTGCCTTCGATGTGAGTTCCGTGGTGAACAGTCCGGATTAAAGCATCTTCTCTAAACTGCCGCTCGTAGCCCGGGATAATCGGCGCGTTTTCCACCACTTCGCGGCAGGCTTCTATCGTCCCGATATTTTTCAGGATGTTATTTGTGATAGTATATTTAGGAGAATACATAGTTCAGATAATCAGGTCGCCAGATTTCGGATTGCCAGACTGCCAGATCTGAAAATCTGATCATCTGATAATCTGGGTGTCTGAATATATCTTACGGTAATATTGCGTTAAATGCCAACAAAAAAAACTAAGTCGCAGACCCACAGAGGTTTCTTGGGTTCAATCACCAACGAAATGCTCAAACTCTCAACGACCGGGTTTGGCTTGGTTGCCGCCTTGGCATGGAACGAGGCTGTCAAAACTTTTATTGAGGATTATGTTAAACCTTACACTCCAGGGTCTGGCTTAGTTTCCCAAATTATTTATGCTGTCATCATCACCCTCCTTGCTGTTACTATCACCTATCAGCTCACAGTCCTCAAACGCAAATTCACAAGCAAAAGCTCAAAGTAACCTTTGACACTAAGTAGAATTTTTGACGAGCAAGCTTCAAACCTATACAATCAAGCCATGCAAGGTAAAGATTTACTCGACCGGCGCGTTGCCAATGTTTTGCCGTCAAAAGATGGTTTGGCGGATTTGATGGGTAAGAAAAAAATCCGTCTCTATCAGGGTTTTGACCCAACAGGAACAAGGCTTCATCTTGGACATTCGGTCGGCATCCGCAAACTGATGGATTTTGCGAACGCGGGTCACGAAGTCATTTTTCTTTTCGGCACAGGAACAGTACTCGCCGGCGGAGGTGACCCTTCTGGGCGCGAGACCGGACGGAAAATGATCACCCAGGAAGAAATTGACGAAAACATTAAAGGGTGGAAGGATCAAGTTGCCCCGCTTGTCGACTGGGACAAGGTCTCAATTAAACAAAACGGTGATTGGTTAGTACCATTATCTTTAAAAGATATTCTAAGTGTTGCATCCCACCTCTCGGCGGTTCAGTTGTTCAAGCGGGAAATGTTCCAGCGCAGAATAGAAAACGGCGACACCGTCTCGTTTGCCGAAACTTTCTATCCCATGCTCCAGGGATATGATTCTGTAGTTATGGATGTTGACCTTGAAATCGGGGGCACTGATCAAGAATTTAACATGCTCATTGGGCGCGAACTAATGAGAAAAATTAAGGGTAAAGAAAAATTCGTTTTAACAACTCCTATGATCCTCGGTACCGACGGTCAACAAATGAGTAAGACGCGAGGCAATGCCGTATGGCTCGACGACACGGCAGAAGATATGTTTGGAAAACTAATGGCTCTTCCTGATGAACATGTTGCAAGTTATATTGAGTTAGTTACCGATCTTCCAATCGATAGCACTAAAGATCTGCACCCAATGGAAGCTAAAAAAGTATTAGCTTTTGATGTTGCAAAACAATTCCACGGAGAGGAAAAAGCTCAAGAAGCGAAAAGTATATGGGAATCAACATTCCAAAAAGGCGAGGTTCCGACTGATATTCCAACCCATAAATTAAACGGAGAAGAGAATGTTGTTGATATTCTCGTCAATTCAGGAACAGTTTCAAGTAAATCAGAAGCCAGGCGCTTAATCGAACAGGGTGGAATTGAGCTAGACGGAACCAAAGTTACAGACCCGACTATAAACTTAGATGCCTCAGGCACCCTCCGCATCGGCAAACATCGTTTCCTCAAAGTGCAGTAAAACCAGCCTCAAAAGGTGAGACCCTGCGAACCTAAAATCACAACTCGATAATTTGTGCGGATTTGCGCCATTCTTCTATCGTATGCGGGTCGGCTGTCGTAATAATCGTTTGTTGTCGACCAATTGTTTTCATTACTTCTTCCCTGTGTTTGTGATCCAATTCGGAAAAAACATCATCCAGCAAAAGTACCGGGCGCGAGCCGCTTTTTCCGTCGATAAAGGCAAGCTCTGCCAATTTTAGCCATAAAACAACCATTCTTTGCTCGCCCCGTGAGCCGTATATCGCCAGGTTTCTTTTTTCCTGTGCGCTGTTCCCTATGCCCTGTGCCCTAAAACCAAAATCATCCCTATGCGGTCCAACCAATGTCGCTCCGGCCGCGACCTCTTCTGCTTCGTATTCTTTAATCCTCGCCGGAGAAATCGTACTGCGGTCATACTCCAAAGATAATTCCTCACTATCTAAAGGCTCGGTCATATTCACAAAATCAATAAATTCTTCTCTTACATGAGTTAAATATTCGCCATTCTTAATTAAAAGCTGATCCCAAAACATTAATTGCGAACGTTTGGCTTCTCCTTCCCGAATGCGCTGTAAAAGTTTGTTTCTTTGTCTTACTCCTTTTTCGTAAGACAAAAGAGAACGGCGGTATTCGCGGTCAACCTGCGAACAAACGGAATCCAAAAATCTGCGCCTTGCAGACGGAGAGCCGGTAACCAAATCAACATCCCAAGGACCAAAAAGCACAGTTTTTAAAGTTCCGACAAAGTCATAGAAACGCTTTGGTGTTTCGTTAATCATTAATTTCTTTCTGGGGATTTTCTCGCCATTCAACTCCCCCCTTGTTACCACTACTTCCAATCCCACTTCCCCTTCATCTCCCCCTCCAGCTTCACACATCACACGTCCCACTTCTTCGGTACTTTTAATCATCTCCGCTTCGACACTTGCCCGAAAAGATTTCCCGGTTGAAAGTAAAGAAATTGCCTCTAAAATGTTTGTTTTCCCGGCAGTATTTGGCCCAACAATAATGGTTGTTTCTTCCGAGAACGTAAATTCTTTTTTCCCAAAACTCCTAAAGTTTTGTAATACAAGATTTTTAATTAACATTTGGATTTAAAATTATACACCCCTATGTAGGAGTGTATAATACAAAGCTATATCTGGCAGTGGGGGCAGAAAAAAGTACCGCGGCCGCCAATTTTCATTGTAGAAATTTTTCCACCACACCTTGAACAAGGCTTTTTGTAAAAACCATAGACTAGAAAATATTTTTGGTATTCACCCGTTTCTCCTAGAACGTTAACGTAAGTGAATTCCGAAGATCCGCCGTATTTCAGACCTTGTTTGAGCACTTCTTCTATAGATTGATATAACTTTTTGGTTTCATTAGTTGACAGTGATTTTGCCTGCCTCCTTGGATCAATACCGGCCAAGAAAAGGGCATCGTTGGCATAAATATTCCCTACTCCCCCAATTCTTTTCTGATCCATTAAAAGCACTTTAATTTTTGTATTTTTCCCAGAAACGATTTGCTTAAATTTCTCCGGGGTAAGAATTTCTCTTTCTCCGTCTCTGTTTCCAATCGGGGGCTCTGGGCCGAGTTCGCGGACAAATGGCATCTGTTCCACATCAGATGTGGATATTATTTTCAGCCACCCAAACTGCCTTATATCGTTGTAATACAAACTACCCTTATCTAACTTAAAAATCACATGCGTAAACTTGTTTGGCAGTTGTCCTACTGCCTTTGATACTCTTGATACTTTTGATTCATCTGATACCCAAATTAATTGTCCCGTCATTTTGACATGTATAGCTATTGAGTAATTATTGTCTAAGTCTAAACTTAAAGCTTTTCCAAACCTTCGGATTTTTTTAAATTTAGCACCTGTTATTTTTGTAATATCTCCCTGAAGAATTTTCTTGAGGCGCACTTCAACTTCGACAATTTTCTTGCCGACGACATATCTTTCCAAACCCAGTCTAATTGTCTCAACTTCAGGTAATTCTGGCATAATTAATTGTTCTTGCCACGTAAATGCGCTCTTGTGACGCGAGGATGTAAACCTCGGGAACAAGTAAGCATTTTACTGTGGTCAACTTCGGGAAGTTCAGGCATTTAATTAAAATCTTAACTCTTCTAATGGGGAATTTGTTCCGATTTTCCGCCTTACCTCCTGAAGAACTAACCACGGCCAGACTGAATCTGGATTATGTTGCTTGCACCTGTTCCAAATCTCAAAATACAAAGCAAACCTTCTTAGTTTCTCTGGGTCAAGATACTTTCGAACCATTATTCTATCTCTGCCCCTTGCTGTCTCCACCAAAGGAACCATAATTCCCCAATCTACAGCTTCTTTAAAAACTCCCCTTGTTTCGCTGGAATTAGTGTGAAGAATTTTAAGAAATGCTTGATTACCAGGAAGCTGACTTATCCTCATCCGGCCATCTTTTATATTTGAAATTACCCTCATTTCAACGCTTTCCATGACCCGGCGAAGACCGGGATCAAGAATAAAACTATAGTCTGGTCCGGAAAACACAACCACTTCTCTTTCCCGCTCTTTTGTGTTTAGCATAATATTGTCTTTAAATTACATCACTTATCAATTTTGTAATTTTCTTCTCAAAATTTTCCCTGGAAAAACGCTTGGCATTTTCCTGAATTTCTTCTTTTTGCCACTTAATTCTCTCAAATTTGCCGAAAGCTCTTTTTAGACCTTCTAGGCTTGTATCATCTATTAAAAGCCCCGTTGAACCGTCAACAACCGTTTCACGGAATCCTCCGCCGTTGTAAGCGATTACAGGAGTCCCTGCGGCTTGTGCTTCGACTACCGTCATCCCAAAATCTTCGTTTCGAGCGAATGCGAGAAACCCTTTTGCACGGGCGTATAACTGGTAAAGTTCTTCATCGTTTACCCTCCCTAATAATTCCAAATTGTTTCCCCCTCTTACTCTATCTCTTACTTTGGAAAACCCAGCCGCTTCCCCCACAACTCGCAACTTAAACCCTATCTTATTTGCCGCTTCTGCCGCTTCTTCTATTCCCTTGCCGCCCACCAATCTCGAAACAAGCAAAAAGAAGTCGTCTTTCTTTGTGCGGCGTGTTGTTTCAATAATCTTTTTAACTTCAACAGGAGGATAAATAACAATTGCTTCCTTCCTATAAAATTTTTGAATTCGTGCGCGAACTTCTTCAGAATTAGCAATAAATTGATCAACCTTTTGCGCAGACCAAAAATCATACATCCGCAAAAAGTGGTTAACAATGGCCGCATACACTTTAACCGGCCAGTATTTCATGACGTTAATACTTGTTTCGTAACCATAAAGATAACGCGGCGGAGTGTGACAATAACAAATAACTTTCGTATATTTTCCTACCTTAAAACCGCGGGTTATGTTGAAACCTTTGGTTATAAACCAACTTGATGAGGCGATAACTAAATCGTATTCTGAAAAATCAAAACTACTCCAAACAAAAGGAGCCAAAAAACGTAAAGGGCTGTAAAGTTTTCCTACCCGCAAAATTGGCGCTAAAAAACTTTCGCGGATTTCCCGGTCTGCAAAGGATTTATCCATCAGAGAACCTTTTACTTTAAACGCGATATAGATAGGAGCGTCCGGAAACATATCAGACAAAACGCGTAAAACGCGTTCTGCGCCTCCAAATTCCGAAAAATAATCGTGAACAAGCGCTATTTTCATAAATTCTAAATCAATCCAATTTGACCACCACTGCCGTTACCTGCTCTGGGATTTTTCTTTACAGATTTTGAGTTAATTTCAGCAGTGGCATTGCCGGTAACTCTTACAATAAGACTGCGAAATCCCAGTTCTTTGAGCTTGTTAATTAATCTTTTGTTCTCTTTAAATCCATTAAGTTTGGCTCGTTCTAAATCAAACTCCAACGGCACGTCGTCTCTTATTGTTGCTAATTCTTTTGACAGCACCCCGCTCTCCTGTCCTTCTACTAGTTTCTTTGCGATATTCTTGCCCAACTTCCAATCTCTAGCCTCTAACCTCTTGTAGATATTTTCCAGCGTGCCATATTCTTCAATAAGCGTAACAGCCGTCTTTGGGCCAATTCCGGGAACACCCGGGTAATTATCTGACGGATCGCCAGTTAAAGCTTTGTAATCAACTACTTGACCCGGAGTCACACCCAAATACTCCCGCACCCCCGCACTATCAAAAATACGCGTCTGGCTAATACCTTTGGCTGGCATACAAATCTTAACGCCTTCGCCAACCAGCTGCAGCATGTCCCTGTCTCCAGTAACCACAATTACCTCGTTTACATCTTTGTGCTCTATGGCTTGGCGCGCAACAGTGGCAATCACATCGTCTGCTTCAAAACCCGGGGCTGTAAAAATAGGAATGTCTGCCGCCTCTACTACTTCCTGCACTATAGATATTTGGTCTTTCATCTCAAGATCCATGGATTTTCTTTTTGCTTGATAAGCAATATAAGCCGCGTGGCGAAACGTCGGAAACGGAAGGTCGAAGGCAACCGCTAAATAGTCAGGTTTTAATTCATCTATGGTTTTTAAAAGTAAGGCGGTGAAGCCATATACTGCATTGACTAACTTGCCAGAAGGTGAAGACAGCGCAGGATATGCATAATACGCCCGGTAAACCATCGCATGGCCATCTATTAAAACTAATCTTTTCATTTAACTGAGGCTAATTGTAACACGCCTACTCTTGTGAAGTGAAAAAATTAACCTGCTATAGCGTGCAAACGCTTCAAGTTTTGCTTAATACGAGCTTGTACGAGTATCAAGCTTTGCTTATACTAACTCATGTCTTCTTTTGTCCTTTTTTACTTAGTACTTCATCTATTTCTTTTTGCTCTCTCTTTTTACAAAGTCTTTAAAAGCAAAGAGAAATTGGAGTTTATTTACGCATGGGCATTTATCTTCGGAGCGTTTGTTTGGGAAGATCTTTTGGTTCTTAGCCTTTTTAACGTTTTCTTTGCTTTTGTTGTTTACATTCTTGGTGATATTAAGATAGGAATTATCTTCCTGCTTGTTTTCTTTATCGTCCGTGCGTTTGGTGAAACAATTTATTACTTTCTTCAGCAATTTAACTCGCTTCCCCCCTATCCGCACAGACTTCATGCTCATTTTAAGGCTTTGAGGAGTATCTTGGGAGACATCTCTGACCAAAAGTGTTTTATCCTCGGCCAAGTCCTTTTCCAGTGCATAACTGTACTTTCGGCTGTTTTACTAATTCTTTTTCTCCGGGGTTCTTAATATACAGAAGTGTCAAGCACCAACCACGGCAAGCGCCGCCTTGGCCTCTTTATTTAGACGAATTTTTTCTCCTACTATCTTCTCAAATTCATCACGGTCTAAGGTCTCGTTTTTTATCAAAGCCTCGGCAACTTCTTTCAATTTTGACCTTAGCGACTTAAGGATTTTTATTGCTTGCTTGTGGCAGGTCTCAACAATCTCAGACACTTCGCGGTCAATTTTATCCTGCATCGAAGGAGAAACATTAATTGGTTCCATAAAACGCATGCGCTCGTCAATCTGCGGACTCCAGTTAACCGGACCAAGCTTACTCATTCCTAGTTCTAAAACCATACTGCGGGCAACATCGGTTGCCTTCTGAATATCAGAAGCAGCTCCTGCCGTCATTTCGTTAAAAACCAAGGTTTCGGCCGCTCTTCCACCCATCATTACGGTAATCATTTGCAAAAGCCGGGTTTTTGTTTCGTGGATGCGATCCATTTCTGACGGAATATAAGTGTGACCTAAGCTTTTTGAGCGGGCAACAATCGAAATTGAATGGACAGGATCAACGTGCGGCAAGACATGTGCAACCATAGCGTGTCCCGCTTCGTGGAAAGCGGTAATCTCACGGTCTTCTTTGGTCTGTAAACGGTGTTTTGCAGGCCCAAGTTTTACTTTAGTCGCCGCCTCTTCGGTATGAAGAAAACTTATTTCCTTTGCGTTCTCACGTGCGGCAAAAATTGCCGCCTCGTTAAGCATGTTTTCTAAATCCGCGCCGGAAAATCCGACAGTACGCGAAGCTATTCTTTCCCAAGAAATGCCATGAGCAAATTTTTTACCCTTGGAATGAATCTTTAGAATAGCGAGGCGACCCTCGCGGTCCGGCATATCAAGTGTTACTTCGCGGTCAAAGCGGCCGGGACGGACAAGAGCGCTGTCTAACAGATCGCGGCGGTTAGTGGCCGCGAGAACTATGACGTTATCGTTTGGAGTAAACCCATCCATTTCAACCAAGATTTGGTTTAAAGTTTGCTCGCGTTCGTCATGCCCCCCGGCAAGTCCGTGTCCGCGCTGGCGCCCAATAGCGTCAATTTCATCGATAAAGATAATTGAAGGAGCCGCCTTTTTGGCAGTAGAAAAGAGATCACGAACTCTTGACGCCCCAACACCCACGAGCATTTCCATAAATTCGCTCCCTGCCATGGAGAAGAAAGGGACTGCCGCCTCTCCTGCAACGGCGCGGGACAAAAGTGTTTTTCCGGTTCCTGCCGGACCGACAAGAAGAACTCCTTTTGGCGTGCGTGCGCCGAGCGCTTTGTATTTGCCTGGATTTTTTAAGAAATCGACAATCTCTTCCAGTTCCCGCTTTGCCTCGTCCACTCCGGCAACATCTTTAAAGGTTACATTTTGTTTACCCTTGGCAAAGACTTTTGCCCCGGATTTACCAAAGGAAAAAACCGAGTCTTGTGCCCCTCGGGCTTGTCTAAAAATAAAAAGGAAGAAAAGGGCCATTAACCCTACAGGCAAAAGAATACCTAAAATATCTAACCAGACACGGGAAAGGAGCTTATCTTCTATAGCAAACGACGTGACCGAAGGGTCTATCCCTGAATTCTTAAGAATTGTAGAAAATGACTCGCCCGACTCTTTAATCGAAGTCTTCTCTCCTCCGTCTTTATATTTAACCGTCAGGCGTTCTTCAGAAATACCCACCTTTTCAACTTTGTTTTCTTTAATATCTGCCAAAACTTGAGAGAGGGGAATATTTTCTTGACCCGATCGATAACTTGAGAAAGATAAAAGAAAGGGGCCGATAAAAAGAAGAGCCAAAGAAAGCAGTAAGAGATTTTTCAAATTAAATTTGAATTTAAGCTGTAGTTTTTTCCGGGTGTTTTTCCCGTTTCCCAGAATTTTAGGTAGTTTTGGTAAGTTTTTTATGGCCATAGCAATTAATTTTTAATTTATAATTTTCAATTTTTAATCAATATTTAATGTTTTAAATTTAGATTTATTAACTCAATTTATCTCCAGGATCAGACCCAACGGGCGCTTCAACAGGCAAGGGTTTATCTTCGCCACCAACCGCTAACAACATTCCTTGCGATTCTTCACCGACCATTGGTTTCGGTTCTAGATTGTAAACAAAGACAAACAGCTTGCCGAGAAAATGTTCTGATTCATACCATTTTGCTAATCCTGTAAAAATAGTTCTTTGTTCTTCTCCGAAGTCTACACTTAGTTTTATTAGTTTGCTACTTCCACTAACCTCAGAGGTCACGGTTACTTTTCCTACCCTAAGGTCAATTTGCGCAAAATCCTCGATTCCGATTGTTGCCTTCACAGGTTCAAAGTATATCACACACTGAGGCTGTTTTGAAGTTGACGATCTACGCACATGCTCAGGTCTACGTCCGTCTTGCTGAGGCGGAAATCCGCCGCAGCTTTAGCGTAGGCGGACTAATTACCGACCCAGACCCATTGCGGTTTTTACCTCTTGGAGAGTTTGCGAGGCAACCTGACGGGCTTTTTGGGCTCCTTCAGTAATTACTTTATCAACATACTCAGGATTGGCTTCTAATTCTTTCCTTTTTTCTTGGATAGGCGTTAATTCCTCAAAAATTGCTTGTGCGAGCCCGTTTTTAAGGTCTCCGTACCTGATTCCATCTCCTGTGTATGCTTTTTCGTATTCTGCGCACTTGCCAGCACCTTGGAATAGCTCCACAAACTTCAGTAAAGTTGCTACTCCTCCTTTTGAAGGGACACTCTCACCTTGACCCGAGTCTGTAGGCGCCGCCGCCAAGCGTTTCTTAATCGTTTCTAAATCATCGTTTAGGTTGATAAAACTCCCCTCAACCGATTTGCTCATCTTACCTTCACCAACCAAAGAAGGTATGTATTCCCCTTTTGTGGCAAAACGTTGGGGTTCGGGAAAATCTAATTTAAATCTTTCGTTAAGTTTTCCGGCAATCTCTCGGGAGACCTCAAGATGCGGCTCCTGATCAACCCCAACCGGAACCAAACTAGCCTTGTAAATTAAAATGTCTGCAGCCATCAAAACCGGATAGTACAAAAGCGCCATGGAAACATTTTCAGGGTGTTGTTTTACCTTTTCTTTGAATGTCGGCAAATGCTGCATGCGTGCAACCGTTACTGCGGTTGAAAAAAGGTAAGACAGTTCTGTGTGTTCTGGAATTTGGGATTGGATGAAAATCGTAGATTTTTCAGGATCTATGCCTATGGCTAAATAATCAATAATCACTTCTCGGGTGTTTGAAGCCAAAGTTTTAGGATCATATGGAGTTGTTATGGCATGCAAATCCGCCACCATATAAAAGGTTTCGTAATTCGGGTCGCTTTGCAGTTCCAGCATACCCTTCACCGCCCCAAGATAATTTCCCAAATGCAATCGTCCTGTGGCTCTGATTCCTGATAGTACTCGTTTTTGCATATGTGTATATTCTAACAAAAAACCACCAAAAAGGTGGCCGTTTACTCTGAACAGAGTTGAAAGGTGGCTAGGGTGGGAGTCGAACCCACAAACCTTCGACGTATGAAGTCGCTGCTCTAGCCAGTTGAGCTACCCAGCCAATAAGGTGAATTATAACATATCAACCTCTAAAGAATTTAATTGTGCTGTTTTAAACCTTCAATTAATCCCATGATCTTATAATGTAGATAAGTAGTTTTTTGTGGACGAAGAGTTAATGTTCCGAAATGTTGTTCAAAATTCTCATAAAATTTATATAATTTCGAGATTTTAAAGTTTGTTTTTTGGAAATTTGATTGAGGTATTCCAGTTAATTCAGCCCAATAATCCTTAACTTTTTGTTCTCTTGAACGATGTATCTCATTAATTCCAATATAACAACTAATAAGAGTTTCGTCTATTTTGAAACACTTTTTGAGCCAATATAGGGCAAAGCTAATTAGTTTTGGGTCTGAATTACTAATTTCTAATCTACCCATTTTTTTGCTTCCTTCTCCCCAATAAAGCGCAAGTCCAGCAATCAACAACTCTCTTTCGTTTAAAGTTTTTAAACTGGATTTTCCTAAATTTTCAAATTTTTGTATAATGTCAAGCCTTTGATTTTTTAAAAATAATGAATGTATTAGATTTCCCCGTTCGCGACCTTTTATTTCTTTTTGTCTAAGTACTTCTAATTGTTCTATCGATAAAATAATGTCCCGAACCCAGATACTTGCAGTACCCTTTGAAACAGCCAATTTAACAGCAATATCTTTAACACTTTTTCCCTGGGAACGAAGTTCTCGGGCTTTTAGTCTAAGCGCAGATTTAGCCACAACTAAGTTTCCCAAATTTAACCCGAATTTGTCAAGATGTAACTTCGAAGCTCAATCTAAGTTTGCTACGACTAACTTGAATCCCTCTTTAGAATACCAACTGTCAAATGAGAAAATATACTCTGCTCCAAGCTCAACTGCTGTTTCAGCAACAATTGCATCAAAAATGGTGTTTTTCTTAGAATTTGTACGACTAAACCTTTGACTAGCTAATTTTTGTATTTTTTCATCTATATACTCAATACTTAAAGTCCCTTGCAAGTAACGTGTATTAACAAGTTCGGCTTTGTCAGGTAAATTTAAAGCTCTTTTTAGAGTTGTGATTGTTTCTAAAATAGCGGTGTTTGGATAAACAACCTCATACCCCTGAGAAAGTAGCCATTTACTAATATTTTTAGCTTTAATATGGTTAGCATCCTCTTTACACACTAAAGCGATGAGGGAGTCCGTATCACCGACTGCTATTTTACTTTTTGCCATTACTCCTCTTTTCCCCACCCCAAGCATAATAGTCATGATTTTCAGATATATCACTTGGAGTATTGGAGTTAGACGGCAATTTCTCTGCAAAGCTCGCAAGTTCAACTAAAGCTTTTACAGAACTAGATTTAGGGTAAATGACATCCAGACCGGTATTTAGAGCTTCCCGGATTAACTCGGATTCAATTTTTCGCTTGGCTTTTGCAGCTAGGTCAATCCTTTGCTTAGTTTCATCAGAAATATGTACGCTTATTCTTTGCATATCTCTATATTATCATACGTATTACGTATGTCAAGCGATAAAAAGGCTACGCTTATTTCGAGCTTGCGAGAAACAAGGTTCGCTTATACCAGATTGAAGGTAGATTGTTTATTAAACTCGCATTCGATTGGAAAATTAAGCAATTCAGGCTTATAATATTCTTATGGACGAGTTAGTAAACTCCAACGAAGCCTCTCGTCAAGTTCTAGATGCCTATAAAAAGGCGGAAAATTTATTGGGTGGTTTTGAATCTGGTAGGTTTGAAACAGAGATTCCTGGACAAGCCGAGGTAAGAAGTTTTGAAATTACCCAACGTTATTCTGGAAAGAAACAAACACCCCTTATTGTCAAACTTCCTGAGGCCGATTTCTACCTAGACCCTAGAAACCCTTTTATTGTCACTATGCATGACAAAACTCCACAACCTGAGCTAAGTTTTTGGGACAAGTTGAAAGGCAAAACACACACCCCTCGAACAAAAGCTACTACCAAAGAAATAGGCATGCTTTCAGAACTTATTGCGAATGCAAAACCAACTCAAAAAGAACAAAATCGCAGAAAAATAACAAACGATTCACGAGAGGTGTTTTCGTCTAATACAGAAAGAGAGGTAAAAGGTTTACTGGAAAAATTAAAACAAAAAGGAGAAAAGACTGTTTTGGTATTCATTATCGACAACTCAATCGAAAAGACACACTATATTAAAAGTGATTTTGTCGAAAAACATGCCCAAAAAAGCGGTTTCGGTTATGTTGTAGGTTATAAATATGATGGGGAAGAAGCAATACAATTCTTCAAAGCATTCAAACAACAGGCTCCAGTTGACCTTCCAATCGTTGTTTATTTAGATAACAACCTTGTTAATGGTGGAGATCACAATCCTAAATACAGAATTGGTATGGATGTAATAAAGCGAATTGATGAATTGTGTAAAGAAAATGGTTGGACTATGCCTTACTTAATTGGTGGTTCTTCAGACAAGGAGCCAAACGAAGCCTTAAAAGAAGCGTACCCCGACCTTTATGTTGGTAGAATTTATGATTTTAGTACTCTCAAAGACCCTCTAGAAAATTTAGAAGAAAGATTAGCTTCCAAATAATTTTTTCCTAGCCTCGCCAGACCTTAAATTAATCAGATTTGATTTTGAGAAGAAAGTATTTGAGTTGTTTTTTTAAAACCCGTTTCCCCATTGAAGTTTTTAGGTATTTTTCTCTTGCTTCAGTATCTTTCTTCAATAGATAAGCTTCATAGTAAATAAGTTTTAGGGGTTTGTAGGGAGCAGTCGAGAAATTATTTCCTGCATTATGTTCTTTTACCCTTTTCCTAAGATCAGAAGTTGAACCTTTATAAAACCATCCCGTCTTTTTCAAAGATTGTAAAACATAAACATAGTACACTCAATTGATTTTATACCCTTAGGGGTATTATGTCAGGGTGGTGTGCACAAAGTGCACATAATATCCCGACACCACCCCCACGAGGTCGGAAGAAAAAAGGCCCTGTTGGGGTTATTATGTGAACTTCGTTCACACCAACCCCATGAGGGTGGAATGAAAAAAGCCACCCTACCGGTGGCTTTTGAATTTGATACCCTCAGTTGCGAGGGATACAAGAAATAAGAACCTACTTCCTAGCCTCGCCTGACCCTGTATTTATACCAGATTTACGCTGATTTTACCAGGGATTAGTTGACTGTGTTGGAACTTATTACTACTGTCCATGACTTGCCATATAACTTACGATATCAGTAATGGCTTTGTTGTTTTTATTTACCAAGTCATCCAGTGTACTTAACTCTACATTTGTAATTGCTTTCGAGAAGTCGAAATAATGCCCTCTTGAATATCCGCGCCTAACATTAATTTTTTGAGTTGATGGAGGAATACCCTCCTCGATATTGCCATACTGGATAAACCACTGTGAATGTGCTACGTCATTTCTTCCTTCTATGCACTCTTTGACCAAATTATAAGTGGGCAAGAATCTTTTTTGTGATTCTACCCCAATTCTTTGTACAATAAGATCACGTACTAAATCTAATTTTTCTAAAAATTCCATATTTTTTGCAATGGAATTAGTAACATTTTGCTTTACTATTGATTCACCTTCTGGATTAATAAGATCTCCCATAAAAAATTCAAGGATCGATTCTAAATGTCGCGATAGTACAACCACTTCACCAATTTTAGAAAGAAACTCTTTTGTTTTTGGATCAGAAGTATCTAAAAGAGTGGCATTCATAAGTATATTTTATCATATTTGAAGCTAGTGGCTTTGCACACAGAAGCATGTATTTAACGCACCCCATAGAAATATTCTTAATAGAAGCCA
Source organism: Microgenomates group bacterium Gr01-1014_5 (assembly GCA_007376395.1). Classification (GTDB taxonomy): domain Bacteria; phylum Patescibacteriota; class Microgenomatia; order UBA8517; family UBA10165; genus VMGE01. The sequence continues at coordinate 60,215 of VMGE01000003.1, forward strand.
TTATATTTTTTTGTTAAATTAGAAACAGTTTCTAGTCGATCTTTTCTATAATAATATTTGTCAATTTTGTATTCGCTTGGGGAGATCTTTACAAGCTCAAAGATTAAATCATCTATACTTGCAAAATAGTCAGGAGTAGAATTGTCGCGTGCTGTTCTTAACTCTTTAACTAGTACAACATAAACATCGGCTTTTTTTGTTATGTCGATAACATAGTACCAATTGAGTTTGAAGTCTAGACCTGCAGTTCCATACATTCGCAGAGATGTCGGTTGAGTTAAGTCTTTTCCTGTTAAAAAGTTGTATCCCTGTTGTTCTTTGTCGCTTGAAGGAGCCGTAAACATATTAAGAACTTCCTTACCATCTCTTTTAGCTTGGTATATTTCGAACGTCCTAATGGTTGATAATATAGAGATTGCCTCAGCTTCGCTCACAAAAGTTTTTGAGTATTCAAACTGAAGTTCCAAGTCTAGCTTCGATATTTCTTCAGACTTTGTCGCTTGCTCAGGTTGAACCTGTTGGTTATTAGTGGGCAAATAGTTTGCTACCAAAAAACCGATGATAATACCGGTCACAAGAATCAGAAGCCTCATGATATATATTCATTCTACTATATACATAATTTGGTAAAATAAGAGTAGGTCTATTAGGCTTGGAAGATATAATAACAACTAGAAATATTCATTTTAGAGACAATTATAACGAGGGTACACCTATAACTAAGTTATGAATAAAGCACAAATCAAGCAACTCAATAAAAAAATTAACCAGTTACTTGAGCGCAGAAAAGCAACGGAAGATCGTGTCATACCGATCCTTACGGCAATAAAGTATGGTATCAACTATACTACTAAATATAGTGAGCTTAAGGAAGAAGATTTAGATCGAATGATTAATGGTGAAAGTAGCAATAGAGATATAATTGCGCAATGAAAAAATCATGTTTGTTTATCAGAACTAACGGTTTACCATGCAAGGCTAAAACATTAATAAATGGAAACTTATGCTTCAGGCATGATCCAGACAAGGTAAGCATGGCACTTAATGCATCACGCAAAGGTGGAGAAAATAGAGCACTACAAGGGGTTTATGGTGAACCTATTACACTGAAAAACCCAGATGATGTTAAAAGATTTTTAGGACAAGTTATAAATGCTGTTTGGTCAGAGGGTGTGCCGGTACAAGTAGGTAGCTCGATGGGCTTTTTAACAAGATGCTGGTTAGATGCTTATGAGGCTTCGGATGTAATTAAAAGGTTAGATGAAATAGAAGAAAAATTAGACCTCATAAATCCCTAGTACTTATATTTTTTAGGAGTTATTTTAAAAGGATTAACAGTTCCCTTTTTACCGGTGAAAGGATTTATATTCCCTTTCGCAGAAAAATTATCAAACTTCGATTTATTTGGTGATGATTTATAGTGAGGTGCAACGTAAGTACCACTCTTTTTTGTGTAGCCTCCTACTCTTTGTAGTGCTTCAGCTTTTGAAGCTGTAGCTAGAGAAAATGAGAATATCAAGAACAAAGCAACTAAACTAAAAATAATCTTTTTCACGGTCTGATTATATCACGGAAGTATCCTACATAATAATCCCGTGCAGAAACTATTTATTACTCATTATCGTCAACATATGATTGCATGCCTTCCATGAAGGAATTGGAATTACCTGAATAGTTGTCAACATCGTCTTGTGTTATGCCACGTTCTTCTGCCCATTTATATCCCGCTTCGTGTCCACTACAATCAACAGTGCAGGGGTACCCATTAAATAGTGGTGGGTCAGAATTTATATTAACATCTTCTTCTGCTTGATTGAGTTCAATATTTTCATTAGAAGAAGTAGTGGAATCAACTATAGGGGTGGCTGACCTATCATTTGTTGTGGTGCCAGAATTTGACGAGGAATTAAATAAAGAAAAAATTAAAAGAAAAAAAGCAGCAATTCCTATAACCCATAAAACTTTCTTAACAGAAATATCGCTCATATTACTTTTCACACGAGAAACTGAACCATTTAGGATCTTAAAATTGGCTTTGTCTAGAATTTATCGACAATACTTATCAAGTAAGCCATTTAAGCTATTTGTAGCATTTGATGAGCCAATTTCACACACTTGTCGTCCTAATTTAGCAAGATCGCCGTTATAACATTTATCAATACAATCTAGTGACTCTTGTCCTCTTCTTGTTACACAATCATCATAGCTTGAATAACCATACGAGGTTCTTGTCATTTCGTAATTGCAAATATCTAGAGTGATATTTTTACAACCATTGACGCAATTTTGAGTATTGGCCTGTTGGCTATCTTGGCATTGAATATAGTCATTTGTTGAGCTCTTTACAGCAGTAGAAGCGTCCTTTACAGATTGAACTACTGAAGGATCGCAATAATAAGTGAGCCCATTATGAGATAACACTACCGGTACTTTTTGTGGGGTAACCGGTTGCGGTGTTGATTTGGAGGTAGGAATATCAATAGTTTTAGAACCTTGAGGATTTTTTATAGAGGTGGGTATTGTAGTTGGAATTAGAGTTGGTGACGGCGTAGATGTTACGTCAACTTTTTGAATTAAAGGTTGATTACCACTCAAGTTAATTTTTACAACACCATTTTTTACAGCAGCAGTTCCGACAAATAAAAGAATAACAGTCCAAATTAAGATAGGTATAAAAGCAATACCTTTTTGATTAGTCATTATGGTCAATTATACTCTTAATTATCTTCGGTTCAGTCAGAACGCTCAGGTAAAGATTCGCAGGCAATACCATCAGAATCACGATCAAGTCCAAATTTATCATAACCGAAGCAATCTATCTCTGCCTTGTAGAATCCTTTAGCAGTATCTTTATCGGGAAAATCAGAGCAATCCATGTCTTCTTCATCCTGAACCATAAGGCAATTGAGTTTATTGAGTTCTATCTTCCTTTCGGGGGTCATTGGTGGCGGTGTAACAATCTTTACAGTCTCCTGCGAATTTTGATAATCATTATTTGAAAACTGATTATTCAAATTTCTATTTAGAAATAAAATCCCTATTAGTACCACAACAACCGTTATAAATAAATATTTACTCATAGTTCTGATCTAAATATAGCTCAAAAAGATATAAAATGCTAGTTATTGTCTGTAGAGCTATTGACTACATTTAGCTACAGTTTTAGCTACTATGTTAGCCACTCCTACAAGAAAACAGCTCGGTAAAAAGTTAAGAGAGTTAAGAAAGAAGGCGGGTTTATCACAGGAAGAACTTGGATTCCGTGCAGGACTACACAGGACATACATTGGGGCTATTGAAAGAAGCGAACAAAATGTATCGGTTGATAATGTTCATAAGCTGGCTAAAGCACTTAAAATTCTTGTAAAAGAGCTGTTTGGATAGTATTTCCCCCACTGAGCCAAAATTAGGAGTGTTGACAAATACCCCAAATATGTTTTATACTACATCTATGCTAACAGTAGATCAGGTAGCCGAAAAACTAAATGTTCATAGAAATACAGTTATTAATCTTATAAAGCAAGGAAAAATTCGAGCTATTAGGATTGGCGATCAGTACAGGATACCAGAGGAGACGTATAGTCAGTTTATTACCGCTTCTGAAGTAAGGCCAGATAATGTGGTCGCAGGGAGCAAAGTTTTAGGTTAATTAGGTTTATATTTAGGTATTTTTAGGTTGTCCGGAGTAACCCCGTATTTACGGAAGGTATGCCGCCAAGCGAACAGAAACAGTCGCTGGGCGGTTTTTTTGTGGCTTTTTTCTGGATGGGAGTTAAAAGCCCTCGTTAGGGTCTCTACCCAGGACGAGAGTTTTTATTTAGAAAAAATGGACAATAAAACTAATAAGGAAATCAAAAGATGGTTCGATAGGAACCCGATAACCGAGACGCAAACTCCACAGTGTACTTCGCTTGAAGAAGCGCTGGAAGCTGTCGAGAGAGCGTTACCAGGTAAGAGAGATATGGCTCTTTTGGCAATGGCTGTTTATATAAGTCGCTTGGTTGATCTGAAAACCCCTTTATGGCTTATGTTCGTTGGTGTTCCCTCAAGTGCAAAAACAGAAATTGCTCGCATGCTTACTTATGCTCTCTGTATATATTTTCTTGATAGCTTAACCGAAAATGCTTTTGTTAGTGGCTCTAAAACTAAAACTGGCGAAGAGCCCAAAGATTTATTACCACTTTTAGATGATAAGTGCTTTGTTATTAAAGACTTCACTACAACTTTGTCCCAGAGAGAAGAGTCTGTAAGGAAGATACTTGGCGATTTAACCTCAATATACGATGATTCTTTTGCTAAACATTCACCTGTAAGAGGCACGATAGAATACCACGCTTTCTTCTCCCTTTTGTGTTGCGTAACACCGCAGGCTCTAAATCGTCATCAAAGGTATATGAATCAGATTGGCCCAAGATTTTTGTTTTACAGAGTACCGGCCAGTATAGAGGAGGAGGTAAATAAAGGATTGGAAGTTTTGTGGTCTTCAGAAGATAGCCGGTCTAGAGTCCGCGAGGCACAAGAGAAAGTCTCCTCTTATTGTAACTATATTGAAGAATCGGTTTCAGAGAAACGGCTAGAAAAGGAGAGCAAAGAAGTTATTAGCTACTTGAATAATCTTGCCAAATTTATAGCAAGAGCTAGAGGGATGGTTTTAACCAGAAATGCAGAGTTTGTAAATAAAGAAGGCGAGACGATTTCTTTTTATGAGCCGGTAGAGATACAGATTGAAGACCCATATAGAGCGTTGTTGCAATTAAGAGTTTTGGCCAGGTCGTTAGCTACGGTTAAAGGTAAGAGCTCTGTAGCGTTCTCTGAGATGGATTTGGTTAAACAGGTGGCTCTATCTTCCATGCCAGCAGACCGCTCACTGCTACTTTCTGTTATTGCCAGAGAAAACAAAGACTGGACTGCTAAGGAAATTGCAGATAACTTGGGTATTTCTCATAAGACGGCACTCCGGCAACTAGACGAGTTAGTTTCCCTCAAGGTAGTAGTTAAGAGCGAGGGAGGGCTGGGATTAGCTCATATATATAGAATTAAGCCTGTCTTTGAATCCTTACTTTATAGCAGTACGGAGTTTATGTCCCACCCACCAACCGAGACACAAACTCCACAAGAGACAGTTGTTTCCTCCAATAAAACTTCTGACCAGTTAACAGACGGAGAATTACTGAAAATCTTTCTGGGAGCAACGATTAAGGAGTCGATCCATGATTAGTCAGGAAGCCATTGTGGAATTCAAAGAGTTGTATTTTCAGGAGTACAAAGTAAAACTTACTGACGAGCAGGCACTTGATTATGGAACAAGGCTTGTAGGACTAGTAAAAGCTGTTTATGGCAAGAATTTGCCAAAAGTGAATTTTATTGACAAGGATAACAAGAAAGAGAATAATTAAAGGGTACTCAAACGGCTGATTGCTTTTTTTGATGGCCGTCTTGGACAACCTGAGCAATCAGTTTGAGTACAACCAGGGCGGCCTTTAAAGATTTTATGGAAGAAAAACAAATCTATCTTCGCTATTTGGGGTATGTTCGCAAGAGTTCAGAAGATAACAAGGAGCGACAAGCCGCTTCCCTCCCCGAGCAGTTATATGTACTCGAAGGAATTAAAGCAAAACACAACTTAACTCTCGTTGATACTCTCCAAGAATCAAAATCGGCACACAAGCCTGGGCGGGAAATCTTTAACAATATGCTTGCCCGAATAGAGAGCAGTGAAGCAAACGCAATTTTAACCTGGCACCCCAACAGGCTTTGCCGTAACGCACTTGATGCTGGACAACTTCTTTATCTCATGGACGAAGATAAATTAGTCGAAATTCGCACACCTTCGCGGACATATCGAAATACCCCAGAAGACAAATTTATGTTGACCCTTGAATTTGGTATGTCCAAAAAAGACTCGGACGATAAAAGCATTGTTGTTGAAAGAGGTTTGGAAAAGAAAGCAAGGGACGGCTGGAGGCCAGGTGTTGCTCCACAAGGATACTTGAATGATAAAACAACAGAGAGTGGCTTTAGAAAGATACTGACTGACCCTGAAAGGTTGTCCTTTATTAAGAAAATCTTTGAGCTTTTTTCCAATGGAACTTCTGTAGTTGAAATCCACAGAATTGCCAAAGACGAATGGAAATTTCTCTCAAGACAAAAGAAACGAAGCGGTGGTATACCGCTTTCTTTGAGCATGATTTATAAGATGTTGACTAACCCTTTTTATTGCGGAAAGTTTGAGTATCCAGAAGGAAGCGGCAAATGGTACGAAGGCGCACACGAACCAGCAGTAGACCAAAAGATATTTGACGAAATACAGGTCAAATTAGGCCGCAGAAGCCAATACAAGCTCCAACATCACAACTTTGCCTATACAGGTAGTATGGTTCGCTGTGGTTCGTGTAATTCAAGCATAGTAGCCGAGCAAAAATGGCAGTGTATTTGTACCAAGTGCAAGCTAAAATTCTCGCTTACCAAGAAAAATAAAGAAAGGTGTACTGGTTGTGGGACTCTTATCAAGAATATGTCCGACCCAACTATTCTCCACTATGTCTATTATCGTTGCGGACGGAAAAAGAATCCGAATTGTAGGGAGCGTGCAGAAAGAGTTGATAGGCTTGAGAAGCAAATTGATGAAAAACTCTCTCAAATTGAAATCTCACCCTTGTTTATGGACTGGGCAATACGCCAAATCCACAAGATGAATGATAGTAATAAAGATTTTACAGAAGAAGCCATAGAGAGCATTAAACGAGCCCATGACGGATGCAGGGCAAAGCTTACTAACTTACTGCAACTTAAAATTTCACCTGCAAATAGCGATGGTGGCCTTATCAGCGACGAGAAATACAAGGAAGAAAAGGATAAATTAGAAATAGAGTTAAAAGGAGTAGAAAAACAACTTGTTAATACTGACGACAGAATGTTGCAGGCAAATGAAGAGACTGTAAAAGCGTTTACTTTTGTTGCCAGAGCAAAAGAAAGGTTTGCAACTGATGATTTGAAAATAAAACGAGATATTTTTTTGGGACTTGGGTCGCACCTAACTTTGCAAAATAAAACAGTCGGAATTATAGCACCAAAATACATTTATACGATCGAAAAAATGAAAGAAGCTGAGCCGATTATCGCAGAACGGGTCGCACCTGGAAATCAGCCTGAATATACGCACCAAATGGAGACATATTTTGCCTCCAATCCTACTCTGTTGCGGGGCCGGGAGTCGCGCCCGGCCTAGGAGATTATGCATCTGTAATCTCTAATTACTCAGAGTGTCGGACTATATCTTCACCCCGATTAAATCGGGGGCTCGGCGTGTAGTCTCTACGGTGTCCCTCCGAAACTTTAGTGAAGGAGGGTTCCCTCGGTATTACCCTCTATAAGAGTAGGGTTTCACCGATATAGCCAAGTTATCAAGAAACATTACTGTTAAATGTGCCCAATTTGAGCCTCCTGTGCAACTCTACACTACCCCGCATGTCTCTTACCAACTGAATTATAACAGATGCAGGCTCGAATTAAAAGCCTCTTGACTACCAATAGAATAGCTGTTATGGTGATAGTTAAACCACATAACTTTATACATTGATCAGGAAACCCCTAGAAAAACAAAAAGCTCAAGAGCTACGAAAGCAAGGCAAGAGTATCGGAGAAATAGCACAAGAACTTGGAATTTCAACCTCAACAGTTAGCTTGTGGGTAAGAAATATTACTTTAACAACTGAGCAGAAAAAACGGCTTGAAAATAAGGTGTTTACTACCCTACAGAAAGGTAGGATTATCGCCCAGGAGGTTCAAAAACAATTAAGAGACAATCTCAAAAGAGAAATCTCTGCCGAAGCCGTACTACAACTCGGAAAACTCTCAAAAAGAGACCTTTTTATTGCCGGAATTATCCTATATTGGACAGAGGGTTTTAAAAAAGATAATCGGTTAGGATTTGCAAATTCCGACCCACAAATGGTCAAGTTATTCTTAAAATGGCTTTATACCTTGGGAGTACCAAAAAATAGTATCCGTTTAAGAGTTGGGATAAATATTAGCCACAAAAAGAGAGTTAAGGTTATAGAAAAATATTGGTCTAAACAAACCAACATCCCCCTTTCTCAATTTCAGAAGCCCTTTTTTCAAAAATTTATATGGAAAAAAGAATTTCCTGATCCAAACTTATACCATGGAGTTATAAGAGTGCGTGCCATAAACCAAGGCAGATTGTTCATAAAAATACTTAAATGGATAGCATTGGTAAGAACTTCAAATAATACTTTGCTATAATAAAGTGTGGCTCTGGTTCTAATAGCTCTCTTCTGGTTTTGGCCAATACTTCTTTCCTTTGCCACAATTTTTATTTACGGATTACTGACCCAAAAAATCGGGAACGAAAGGTTTGTATATTTGGTAATTATTAGCTTGGTTTTGGCACCAATTGCGCTATCTGCACAAGCCTTCTATGTTTGCGGGTTGGATATTGACTATTACCATAATTGTAGCTTGAGCGAACGCTTAAACGAGGTTAGTAAATTTCTTCCTTCGATTATTAGAGGTTCAACTTTTTTATTAAGCGGTGTTTACTTTTCAATTTTTTACCTCGCAATACTTGCTAAACACTTAAAAAACAAGTACTTGCATTAAAAAAATAGTCTCATCCAGCGTTGGTATATTGGCTCTTCTTCAGCAAAATGCTCCTGGTCAAACTCCGGAGCAAGACGCCGCAAAACCTCATCTGCCGGCAAAACCACAACCACTTCCCCGGGTTTGGCTAAGCCTAGCTTCTCCCGAGCCTCTTTTTCCATAAATTCTTGGGATTCTACTTGTTCTTTAACTTCCAAAAGACGAGCCTGTTCTGCCTCTAACTCGCGGACTCTAACTTCAGCCTCTTTAGTCGCGTCACCCCGCCCCAAGAGCTGAAATGTCGAACGCCCCATAGAAACTATCAAAAAGAGCGATAATGCCAAAACTATCCAATGTGTATATTTCTTCATCTATCTTCAAATACCCCTTGCAGTCATGTCTATTTTTTGATAATATAGGTTATCCTAAAGGATAACCAATTCCTAAAAGGAATTTAGGCTACTAATTATGGCTACAACTAAAACATTAACCGATTTAAAACTGGACTTTGTTCGTAATCTTGAAAATACAGGACGTGCCTCAGCTACCATTCTAGCTTACAGAAAAGACCTTGAGCAACTTATTGAGTATTTAGAAAAACAAGGGAAAAACACCATTGAGCCTATCAGACCTCTCGACATCGAGGCTTTTCGTGATTCCTTAAGGAGCCAAAATTATACTGACAAATCAGTCTCCCGCAAGCTAAACGCGGTCAAAACTTTCTTTGGCTGGCTGGTAACCCAGAAAATTTTAGAAAATGACCCAGCAGCGCCCGTTGCCCACCCCCGCTACGAGAATCCACCCCCAAGAATTCTTACCCGCATGGAGTACAGGGCTTTGCGTGACGCCGCCCGCGGAGATTTGCGCATTAGCGCTATTATCGAGTCAATGCTGCAAACCGGAATCCGTATTGGCGAGGTTTCCAATCTAAGACTAGAGGACGTCCAAGGAGATAAAATTTTAATCAAGGCGTATGAATCTCAACCAGAACGCGAGATTCCCTTAAACGAGCCGGCAAAACAAGCTTTACATCAATACTTAGCAATCCGCCCCAAGGCACAAACTACTCACGTCTTTGTGACTAAAACAGGCCGTCCGCTACTCGTCCGCAACATAAGGAGTGCTATTGACCGCTATTTTAAAGAAGCCGGCATAGAAGACGCCAAAGTAAACGACATGCGCAACACCTTTATCGCCCACCAACTAAAGTCGGGTGTCGATATTGTCACGGTCTCCAAAATTGCCGGGCACAGAAGACTCTCAACCACAGAGCACTATCTTCAGTTTGTTGAAAGAAAAGAGTCCCGCCGCGGAGCAAAACTAGACGAGCTCTAAATAATTCCGCATAGATATAGCGCTCTTCTTTGGTTTTGGCTATATTGATCCATATTACCCCAAATAAATGATTTTTCAATTGACCGAACTTCTTCTTTAGAATAAGTCTGCCCTCCCATAGAATAACCATTAGAATACATGTACCGAATCCCATGATCTTCCGCCCTATTAGTGGGGTGATCGGTATGATTTCCCGAGCGAGTTCCCAACTCAATTGCTAATTTAACAGTTTGCCATGTAGCCTCCCAACTATCTCTATCCCAAGCCCACATCCCTCCCGTGTGGATTCGAAAACCTAACCTCTTTAATGTATCCACAACTGCAACATCTCGAACTTTTGAAGCAAGAACCTCCCTGATAGATTGCAAACCGTTATTAAACTCAGTCGCACTAACAACCCCTGCAGGAAAAAGACTGTAAGCCTCTGACGCTAAATCCTGAATTGTATGGTTCTTAAAGTACTCTTGAAGGTCTATTCCCTCCCAAAGATTCCATATGCTTTCCCAGAGAGCATTATTTTTTGTGTCGTATACCTCAAGACCTTTTTGATATCTTATTCGATCAAACAATCCATCTCCTATTTCCCTCTTCATGTATTGCACAAAACTAGACTTGTCGTCTTTAACTCTTTCAAATAGCTGATTAATCGTCACCGGTGAAAGAGACTGGTCATACTTAATTCTGGTTATTCTCTCTTCTTGTAATTCCTCTCCTTGTAAACTTTGAGTTTTTCCACCTTCAACAAATACGCTTCCTTCTGGCATTTCAAAACTTCCACCAACGGGCAGTTCCCAAAAGGAATCAACTGTATTAAGCTGGGTTGGTTTACCGTTGGCTTCCAAAGCTGACTTAAAAGGGATAATAACAGCATATCCAGCTCCTTCCCAGGAACCATACATATGAGACACAACCGGGTGGTTCATTGAAAAATGTAGTGTTGTGCGAGGAGATAAACCTCTTGTTGAATCAAAGGTAGAGCGAATTTCATATCGCCCAGTTTCAGGATTCATTACTGGTTTAAACCTTGTCAAGTGCACACAAACCAACTCCTCTACTTTTAAGGCTTCCTGGGTGACTGGAAAATTTTTGGAGTGCTCGAGAAGTTTTTCATTTGCTTGGGCGTCTCTTTCTTGGTCATGTTTTTCTAGCTGAGCCAACTTTTCAGAAGATAAAGTTTTCGCAGCTTCATCACCTATTAACAAAAGCACTGCTAAAACCTCGCCTTCTCTTTTGTTTTCCTTATTAGCCGCAACTCCGTTTGTATCAACAATATTTCCAGCTACTACCCTATCAATTAAATCTCTAACTTGCGGGGTAAACTTCCAATTAACCACTGTTAATTTTCTTGCTTCTCTAATTTGAGAATCATTCCCGCCCAAATGGAAATATAAATCCAGTAAACCCTGAGGGCTTGATTCAACAAGAAAAGTCGCTTTTCCGTCGTTTAAAGCTTTTTGGTATTCAGGACCGCTCGATCCGCTTGTTTGTTCGCTTTTAATTATTCTGGCAGCTTGGGGTACTTTTTCTTGTCCTTCACGGGTTTTTAAGCTTCCTACGGGTACAACCAATCTATCTTTTACCAAATCCCCGCCACTGGTCGGTTCACCGCGGCTAAAAAATATAGCTTCGACTTTTTGCCCCTGTTTCGTTGTAAATTCGTAAGCATAAATCGCTCTTCCCTCCTCGTCAACCCCTTCTCTTCTTTGGAAAGGATATTCTTTCGGAGGTTCTGACGGCTTAATTAATTCACTTTGTGAAGCAGTTAATGTTTCAGCTACTTCTGGCATAAGACAGTAGACTAGTTTACCATCAATTAAAAGCGGCGCAAAGCTCGACGAATTATTCCGTTCTCTTTTGGCTTACTGCTCCGGGGATTTTTTCCCAATCGCGATTCTTCCTTACTTTTAAGTTCTTGTTCCAAATAGACTCAAATACAGATAAATCCACTTGTAAAGCTCGAGCTAAGCCCAAAAAACCAACAAGGTCTTTAGGAAAACAGTTATGGACAACTGCATCTGCTAAGACGTATGTGTGATTTTTACTAACCTCAAAGTTATAAACTTTTCCTTCATAATCAACCTCAGTAATTTCTTTAATAGGTATAAAAAAGAAGTCTTTCTCGAAAAAAGAAGTCTTACGTAGAAGTTTAAGGTCTTTTTCTAGTTTGTCGTCGATAATCTGACTAAATTTCTGAATATCGGAATAATTCCTAATCCTAATAAAGTAGGCTGTCTTATGATTTACTCCATCCCTACCTGTTCTCTCTTGTGCGATCCTGGTAGAAAAACCAATTTCCAAGCTTAGTAAAATCAATTTTAATTGATAAAATAAATCCTGAGAAATAGTCGCCATACTATAAACTCCGGTTGATTTGCTACCGTCACCTCTAAAATAACCTTTCATAAACTCAGTTAAACCCTTTCTGTTTGATGATAAAATTTTTACACTTAGACGTTTTTTCGCACTCATTTTACCGCAATTTTCCTCAAGTAAGTTAGCTAGTTTCTGTGAACTACACCGTAGATTAAGTGCATTTCCTACCCCTCTTCTGTGTGTAACTAAGCTGAAATTCAGCTTCAATATTTTCTCAATATCCTCTACATAAGTAGATTCGTTTTTGTGGAACCCAAATGTTATTCTGTTTTTCACACCTATGTGTCCCTCTGCTACATAATATCCAAAGAGCCGCATAACACTATTATTAAAATTTTTCGTACCATTTTTAACTTTAGGTAAAACTATAAAATCTCCTTTTTGTAATTCTCGAGCTGGTACCCACTCTAAATTAAGATTGCCGTTATAATTAGTAAGCTTTTGTCTTTTAATTCCATTATATTTTCTTCCGGTTTTTACAGCATATACAGGATGTTCACTTGTAAGGGTAAATCCCTGCAACCCCTGTCCTCTTATAAAAATAAGTTTCTCATTTACCTCTCTTTCGTGCCTTTCTAAAACTTTTTGACAACTTCCATCTATTGTTAGAACAGAATCGCCAAATTCTACTTCTCGAACGAATTTTATTCCTCCGTTTACATAGACTTTTGTTTCAGGATGTAAACATTTCCCGCCAAATCCCATATCCCCGTCCGGGCCGGGAACTTTCAAATGCCCTCCAATTCTCGGGTCTGCCTGTACCATTTCGCGGACATCGTCATAATTTACTTTTAATTTATCTGCTAAACCATGTATTTCATTTGCCAAAATAATTTTGGCGGACAATAGCGCGTTGGAAGCAAATTTTGCAAGTTCAACAGTCGTTGGATCACTTAAGAAATATTTCGCGTCCTGGGGGTAAATTGCCTCGTATAAAGCCTTGATTCTTTCAGCGATACTTTTATCAAGAGCTCCTATCAAGGTTCTGTCTGGGTGTAAAAAGTCATTTTCTGGCTGTTTTTCAGTTAAAAATTCGGGGTTGAAGGCAAAATTTACATTAGAATATTTTTCGCTGAAACTTTTAGTTGTTCCGGGGATAACTGTTGATTTGATAATTAATACTTTTTCCGTATTAACCAAAAGTGGAGCAAAATTACTGACTGCCTCCTCTACTACAGAAATATCTGTTCCGGAATAATCAGAAAACATAGGTGTGGGGACACAGACAAATAGAAAATCTGAAGCCTCGACCAATTCTTCGACACTTAGCCCGCCTTCTTTATATGGGTCGTGCCACGCAACCTCGTGTGAGCTTTGAAAACCCTTACCTGTTGCTTGTCCTACAACTCCCCAACCAATAATACCAACCTTTGCCATTATTTTTGTGTCCTTAATGAGGTTATCTCCTCGTCTAATGTATGTATATATCCTTCCAAAACCTTAATCTGTGAGTATTTTATTTCAGAAGATGCGTTTTCGTGCCTGACGCCATGAAAATACTTGTAACGCTCTGTGAGTTCTGCCTCAGCTTCCACTCTTTTCTTTTCAAGCTCCTTAATTCTTTTACCCGGCGCCATTTTACGCAAAGCTATAATTTCCTTAATTGTTGTTCTCTTGGGACGATAATTAGGCATAGTTTACCCTGAGTGAAACCGAAAGGTGGGCCCAGTTGGACTCGAACCAACAAAACCTTCTAGGTATAAGCTAGACGCTCTGGCCAATTGAGCTATGGGCCCCAACCATGGCTATTTTATCATATTTCAAGTCCGAAGTCTCCTGACATATTCGTCAGATACAACCTCTATGCTCATTAAAATCTTCTCGATCAGATCCCTGCCGTTTACTATCAAATTACAAGTGCCGTGACCGATACCCTTATAAGTTAAGCCTCGTAGTGTTGTTTCTTTTATATAAGGTTTTATAAATTTGCCCTCAGGAATCCTTAGCTCCTTACTCCAAAATGCAATTTCCATCTTTTGATCCATATCTTTATATAGATGCAACCTAATAGTTATTTTATCTTTTGGAACTTTAAGAATTTTAATTAGCCAGTAAAGAAAAAATTTTACTACTTTAGGATTAGTGTTACTCAAACTCGTTGCAAATGGCGTAGTCTTTGCTCCCTCACCCCAATAAAGAAATAGTCCTGCAATTAACAGTTCTCGCTTCGTTAAGGGCAGTAATAATTTCTTTTGGTGGTCATATACAGCTTTCCGTCTAGTAGTAGTTTTTATTCTCCATGTCTCTCTAAATCTCTCAATACGTTTTTCGCTATTTGCCCTCAGTTTATTTATTTGCTCTCTACTTAGAGGATATCCGCGAAGCCACAAACTAAGACTGCTTTTACTTACTTGAAGTTGTTCTTTTATATATGAATAGCTAAAACCTTGCTTCCTTAATTCTAAGGCTTGAAGTCTCTTCTCAGTCAGTGGAGCAACCATATAAACCAGTAAATACTAAATAAGAAACTACTAATTTAGTGTACGAATAATTGGGGGTAATGTCAATTAGAGCTTCGCGCTACCACCACTGAGCTACGGGCCCGTGCCTGCAATTATATCACTCCATGCCATTAGATTCTAGCTTCGCAAAGGCTTTCTGAAGTTTTTCATCGAATGTTGCAAATTTATCTGCATTGTTTTTCTTTGCATAAAAAAGATTGAAGGAATCTGGTAAATTAAATCTTGTTGTAGAATAGTGCTCAACAGCCAGAGTTAGTGACTCTCTATAATCAAGTTGAATAAACTTTAGGTCTAAAATTTGTCTCAATTCTTTCACTAATTCCCTTCTGTCTTTTTTATAGACGCTTTTCAACACCCAATAAACTTCAAAAATTACAATAACAGAAGTAAAAAGTTTAACTTCTTCTTTCGCCCCCCTTAAAAGAAGTTTTTCTGCTTGTTTATGTTGAGAAAGATTATCTTTTAGAAGAAAGCGCAAGAATAAATTAGTATCAATAAAGATCATTTTTCGTATTTTGCAGAATAATGTTCTTTAATTGCCAATTCTATAATCTCATCATCGCTCATTCCTCTAAATCTCTTTGGCTTCTTTACAGACCCTGCAAGACGTTTAACTAAAGCAACCGCAGACTCGACTTTTAAAATTCCATTGTCTTCATTGACTACAACTCTATCCCCCACTTTAAGCCCTGCTTTTCTGAAGACTTTTACAGGAATTGTAAGTTGTCTTTTACTGGTAATAGTAGCCATTGACATTGTAAGGAAATTATATAAAAACAAGGAAATATTGTCAAGGTAAGGAAAATTTTGAGTCTAATATATAATGAAAACTTTTTAAGAAAGTAAAGTTCCTGTTTGTTTGCTTAAGATTACTGCGTTTAAGTCATGATATCCGCCAAACCAACTCATTAAACCCCCCAAAGTATCGCTGTATTCAGAAGTATTGTTGCTTGGCGGCAAATATACGCTTACCGTACGCTTGTCGGAATTAAACCCTGCTTTTGCCGCTTCTTGGGGGAGAAGTGAAACCGTCTTTGAACTGTCTGCGCCGGTGGCGACAACTATTTCACTTCCTACAACCAACACAGCGCCAATTGCTTCTGCTTTTTCCAAAGCAAGGCGAATTATAGCACGGTAAATATCTGGCGTCTCGGAAGCGGTGTAGACCGGCTCAAGCAAGATTGCCGGTTGTTTTTGCCCATCATTTGTTTGAATGTGAGTCAATTTGGCCATTGCACGACCCAGCACCTCTCTTCTCTCGTTTTCCACATTAAAAACGCGCTTATTGGCGTCCACCACATAAGCCGGCAAGCAATAGTTGAATGCTCCACCCCGCCAAGACTGACATGTTTCCCGAGGCTCAATTCCCGCTTTCAATAAAGCTACCGGGTCGTCCGAATCGTATGCCCGCAAGACAGCAACAGTCTCTAATTTTGCTTGGGTAGTAAACACTTTTTCTATTTGATCCAAATCCCGCATGGGCTGTTCCAGACCGGACAGTACACCCATAGCGCTCTTTGTTTTTGCCGCGATTGATAAAATATCTTGAGGTTTAAGCGAATCAGGGCTTGCCGATTCAAGCTGAATAAACCCTTCAATTAAGCGCAGTTCGGCGTCAACAGACCGCTTTCTTACACCTAGTTCTCTTTTCTCATCCTCTTGGGAATTTGCTTTTATCTCTCTGATCAGGGTTTTTTGCATTTCTCCAAGCTGACGAGCCCTGTCCGGCGAAAAGTCTACTTTATATATATCCTGAACATGAGCCCGCGCTTCACCAACAATGCGTTTTATAGCGTCAACCGTGGCTTGGCGCGCCTCCGCTCCTTTTTGCGCCTGAACACTCAAGACTACCTCTGGTACCGGTTCGAGCCAAGCATTCCTCTTGTCTTCTGCTAAAATACTAAGCTGTTCTTTAGACGCCTCAAGGCCCTCTCTCCACGCCTTAAAATCTCCAAAGACAATATGCCTGCCTATTTCCCGCACCACCCCTTCTTCACTTGAACGGGATAACTTACTCATTTGAGATAGAAGACTGGGTATTATTTCAACAATATTGCTCTCGACTAAATAAGGAAGTTTCTCATTAACTAAAGCTTTCTCAGCTTCTCCCAACTCCATCTTTTCTGCAACAACGGCAACAACTTTTTCTTTAAGATCGGCAATTGTTTCCTGAAGCGTAGCTTTGGGGTCGTAAGAAAATTTACCCAATCCGTCTAACGTTTGTAACAGCCGGAAAACTTCCCTTACTCTGGCCGAATCTTCCCTAGCACCTGTGACAAAACCCAAAACAGACTCTGCAATTTCCCTACCGTTTTCTTTTCCGCTCAACATCAACAGACCCTCAGACATGGCGTTTCTGGCCATTATGCCCACTTTCAAGTCCCGTGTATTATAAAGTTCGCGCAACTTAGCAATTAAGGCTTCGTCTAATTTAATTCCTTCGCGAGCAACAATTTCAGGAAACCAAGCGTAATTGCCATTTTCAGGGTGAACAAGAGCTTTAAAAATGTCAGGTGTGTTAATTCTCCAATCCGCAACACCGCTGGCTGCAACTACCGGCGCAACGCTCTCGATATTTTGTATTAATAAGTCTTCTACTTTATTAGTAGTGTCTGCCCAACCACCAGCAAAGAAAAATGCGCGCAATTCAGTATCAGTTAAATCTACCCCTTGTTGTTTACCAATAGTTTTGGCAATTTGGGTCATTTTTTCCAGCGCGAGATATTTTGGAGCTTGCGAGAGAAGACCTGACATACCATAACCATCAAATTGCTGATAAACACTGTCGCGATTCAGCAACCACTCGGTTATAATCCGTTTATCAAGAGGAGAAGAAGCTTCTATGACTTTATGTAAATCTTCTTGTGTAAGCGGGTTTTGAGCTATTTTATCTATTGTATAGGCAACTGAATTACTTGTATGCCCACCCGGAAAACGCCGAAGATATTCTATCAAGTGCGGTATTGCGCGAGGGTCGCGCATAAGATAAAAACAATGACTTGCACTCGTTCCGTCCCAACTTTCTGCTCTCCCATTAAAGAGATCTTGTAAGAACTTTATGTGAACAACATCATATAAAGCTCTTGTTTGTTCAGGAGTTGGATTAATCGCTTCCCATTCTTCTTTCTGAAAATCTTTCATCACCCTATATATTGCTTCACCTTTAGCATGAAACGAATCGGGTAAAAGTTGTGTAAAGTAAGTAAACTGGTTCGACTTATTTTCATAATCTGTCTGTAGTTTTGTAATTTGCTCGAATGTTGCTTGATAAGCTTTTTTGGTGTCATCGTCTGAAACTGCCGTTGCTAATATTTTGATTGATTCTGCCATTTTCAAACCTTCTTTGTAAGGAAACTTACCTACAATATCCTTGCCAAACAAATCGCGACCGTATCTTCCTAAAGCTTCAAGACAAATTTCCTGAAGTTCCACTTTTACTTGCTCCATGCGTTGATATAATTCAGAATTTTCTTCCCGGCGTTTTGGCGAAAACAAAAAGTGCTGTGTCATTGCAACTGCTCTAAATGCCTGAAGGGTGCTTTTGTATGCTTCTTCCGGATTTTCCACTCCATCCCTATCAAATTTATGCCGCCTTGACCATATTTCTTCATTTTGTTTGTCTAAAAATAATTGCAGTTTCTCGGTATTTACAGGATCTCCCTGAACCGGCATAAACTCAGCACTTGCTACCCCGAAAGGAGACAGCGCAAGGTCAACATCTTCTCGAACAATATTTCCCGGTTTAAGTACAAATCTTAATAAAGGGTTTTTAACTCTTGTTTCAACCGCCGCTTTATAATTAGCAACCGCGTTTTTAAGAAGTTTTAAGTTTGGAGATTCAGGCTTTTCAAGCTCTCGATTTTCAATTGGGGCAGTAGAAACTTCCATTTTTTATAGTTTTGCCCGTCTTCCAATTTCTGCCTCAACCAAAGCCTTATCTCGGCCGTACTTGAGGCGGGACATTTCTTTGATAATTTGGGCTACCCGGTCATTTTTACTTGCATTCACCTGAACCATGTCGCGCGTTAGATCGACTGAGAATGGAGGAACAGGCTCGTTATTCACAATTGTCTTCGTGTAGACATTGAAGCGCTCGATATTTAAGAGATCGTCTTCGTCAAAAACCGGCTGGAATTCGCGAGCCAAATAATTAGCGTCTGTCACACCCACACGGAAAGCCATTAATGTTCCGACATTGCCGAAGACTGCGTTTTTGACCTCCTCGTCCATCTGTCCTATAAATTGGTTGGCAACACAAAGTGAAAGTCTAAATTTGCGCGCCTCAGAAAGAATTTGGGCAAAGTCAGGCGTCGCAAAGTTTTGGAACTCGTCAACATACATGTAAAAATCTGTACGCTGATTCTCGGGAACGTCAGCGCGCGACAAGGCAGCCATTAAAATTCTAGGAATAAGAATTAGTCCCAAGAAACTTGAGTTTTCCTCCCCCAAGCGCCCTTTGGAAAGATTAATCAAAAGAATTTTTCTGTTGTCCATTACTTCGCGCAGATTGAGCGTGGAGGTGCTTTGACCAATGATATTTCTAATTAATTTATTGGTAACAAAGCGTCCGAATTTAGAAACGATATAGTCCAAAACCTCGGATTTGTGGAACTCTGCAGTTTGGGCAATCTGGTCTGTCCAATAGCGGCGGATCATCGGGTCTTTTAGCTTGGGAATAAGCTCTTGAACAAAGGCCGGATCGGTTAAAATGCGGACGACCTCGACAAAGGTTGCCCCCGGCACTTCGTATGCGGTCAACATCGCGTTGCGGACTGAATGCTCAAAACGCGGACCGATAATGCCAGTTTTATACGGATCGTAAAGTTTATACATCAAGTTGATGATGGCGGACGACACAAAGTGCATCTGCTGTTCACTTACTGCCTCCAGAAGGTTTAGACCTATTGGCCGCTCTTCATCAGCCGGGTCAAAGTAGATAACATCTTCTGCGCGTTCTGGCGGAATCATTTTCAAGATGTCTTCTATGGCGTCGCCGTGTGGATCCATAAAGCAAAGTCCGCGCCCTCCTCTAATATCTTGCATAATTAAATCCTTCAAAAGCTCTGTCTTGCCAGTTCCTGTTTTACCGATAATGTACATATGACGGCGCCTGTCGTCGTCCTCGATATAAACCGGGCGCTCTACTCCCCGATACGCACTCTGGCCGATATAAAGACCGCTTGTTGCAATCTGCGCCGGAGCCGGAGCGCGCTTGGCATTAAGCCAATAAATGTGCGGGGTTGTAATTTGTTTATTAGGGAGATGGAAAACCGTGGCCAACTCCTCTGAATTTAAGACCATCTTTTGGTTGCCAAAAAAGTGCACCATCGGGTGGTAGCGGTAAAGGAAATCAGAAACAAAAGCACCTTTGTTGCGGATTTTTCTGCCTTTAAATCCATTTAATTCTCCTGAAAACTGTTCAAAAGCAGATTTTATATTAGCTAAATGTGTTTTTGCGGCCGACTCGTCGCGGGCAACGACAACCGTCCTAATTGTCACTTCAAACCCGGGCTTGGAAAGCTTGTTGTTAATCGCTTCCATTGTTTTTGCGTCGACTTTATAAGAAGCTTTTTCCGGGTCTGCTTCTGACTTTTTAACCCGGGAGAGATACCCCTTACCTTCTTTTTTCCAATCGCTGTCGGCTGGCGAAAGTAGAATCTGGAT
Organism: Microgenomates group bacterium Gr01-1014_5; assembly: GCA_007376395.1. GTDB lineage: Bacteria > Patescibacteriota > Microgenomatia > UBA8517 > UBA10165 > VMGE01. The sequence continues at coordinate 80,650 of VMGE01000003.1, forward strand.
GCCAACTGCTTCCCCCTCCCCCATTTTGGCCAAAGACGAAGTTAAGGAAGAAAGCGGATCAGTGGCTAAATCTTTATAGATTTTGATCGGGTTGAAGCTGGGACTTCTTAATTGCACAGTCGAGTAGGCAACCTTGCCGTTTTCAGTAAACAGGTTATACTCCGGAACCTCAATGATTTCCGCGTCGGTGTATGCCCCGTAAATTTGTTTTTCAACTAAATCGTGCAGACGGCGCGGGCACCAAACATAAAAACGGATATCTTCGGATCTGGCGACAATCTCAAAAGAGATTGTTTCTTGGGTATCAAACCTTTGCTTCCAACCGCCCTTTTTTATTGAATAAAGAGCCGCGAACATTTGTTCTGCCGCGTCAATTTTTACTTCACTGTCGCGCGGAACAGCAATTTGCAAAAGAATTGAGTCTAAAGACCTTGATTCTCTTTTTCTGTGTTTGAAGATTGTCAAAACCCAGTAAGCTAAGATCGACAAGACTAGGCTTAAAAGGCCAAAGACGATCAAAACCATGAAGGCGCTAATTACTAATTCTGTCAGTCTGGTGGTAACATCATCCATCTTTTGAGAATTTCTAATATCTAATTACTAATTTCTAAATAAATCCCAATTAGGTCAATTAGGAATTATTTTTGTAGATAACTTTTACTCCTGCCAACGCCGCTTTTTTTGCAATTCTTACACACCACGCCGCTAGCCAGTAAATTGCGTCGACTATCTTGTGGTGCAAACCATGTTTAATTTCATCTTCAGCCAAAGGCAAGGTGATGGTTACCTGCTGACTACCCGAAGGGGTTAAAACGACTTGCCCAGAGTCATCGGTTACCGGTTCACTTCCGGGATCGCGCTCTATTTTGTCCAAATACCCCTCAATCGCCTGCTCTTGGTCTTCAATCCGCGCCGCCTCGCCAGGTTCTCTTAGTTTTTCTTCAATTAACGGATGTCCTTCTTTTTCCGGAGCAGAAACCATACAAATCAATTATAACGCATTTATACAGCAGAAGATTACTTAGCTTTCCATATTTCCTCTTTCTTTTTCTCTAGCCTATTTACTTCTCTGGCAAGCATGAAAAGAGTGTCTGAGAGACGGTTAATATAAATCAAAATATTTGGTTCGACTTTTTCTTTTTCTGCAAGTTTGACTACTTCCCGTTCTGCGCGCCGAGTCACTGAACGGGCAACATGCAGAGCCGCTCCCGATCTGGAACCTCCGGGAAAGATGAAATTTGCCAAAGCTGGCAAAGATCCTTCAAGGCCATCGATTATCTTTTCTAATCGACGCACCCGATCTAAACCAATTTCAAAGGGAAGTTTGTTTCCAGGCAGAGTTGCTAAACACGCGGCTATTTCGAAGAGGTCGCTCTGGATTTGGGTTATTTCTGCTCTGATTCCAACAAATCTGGCTTGCTTCGATCCTCGTCCAGAGGCGAGAAGACTAGAAACGAAACCCAGGTGTGAATTGAGTTCGTCAATTGACCCAAGAGCGATGATTCGCTGGTCAGACTTTGATCTCGCGACTTTTTCTCCATATAAATGCGTAGTGCCGCGATCCCCTTTTTTGGTATAAACAGCCATAGTTTGGGATAAGTATATCGTAGTGGGTAGTAAGAAGAAAAAAGGTGTATTACTTCATGCACCCCAGGGCAGGCGTACATTCCTAACTACTCACAACTCACTACTTATCCCTTCCTAGCATTCTGAGTGTCCACAGCCGTAGCATTTTGAACAACCTTCTTCGTGAACAAATGCGGCTGCGCCGCACATCGGACAAAGGTCGGCTGCGGTTTTTTTAAAGTCAGCAGCTGGGGCCGGCGTGGGGTCAGGGTTGTGCGCCGCCATGACAGCCCCAGCTTGCAAATTAGGTGTCGATTCAGAGAAGCCATTTTTCTCTGAAACCGAGTCAGACTCGGTGGTGTGTTTCCCGTTCAGCCCGAAATGGCGCGAAAGCGCGAGGGCGATGGCGTCTGGAACCGAGCGCACCCGATTAGGTCCAAACCCAATTGAGTTGCGTCCTCCAATTCCCGATAACTGGTGAATAATCTCGTGTACTTTACCTAAAGGCTTACTGTTGCCGCGAATCCTAAAAGTCATCGAGAGTAATCTGCCAAACGCTTCTGCCATGGCGTTAACGTCAGAACCAGCTTTGCCGATATTGATAAAAACTTCGACCGGGTTGCCGGTAGGGTCTGTATTGATCGTTATAAACGCACTGCCCAGAGGAGTCGCCATGCGGTAGGTTACGCCTTCTAACTTTTCCGGTCTTTGCACTAAAAGCTCATGTGATTCAACCGCCGCAGCCGGCGTAAGAGTAAGTTGCTGAGTTAAACCTCCCTCTTCTGCCGTAGCTTGAGCTTCGGTTTTTACAGGTTCCTCTTTGGAAAGCACACCGGGACGACTGCCGTCTCTAAAGAAAGTTATCCCTTTGCATCCCAAGTCGTAAGCCATCATGTAAAGTTTTTTGACGTCGTCTACTGTATATTCATTTGGCGCATTCACGGTTTTAGAGATTGAGGCGTCAACATAACGCTGAACAGCCGCCTGTACTTTAACGTGGTCTTCAGGAATTAGGTCACTCGATGAAACAAAATAATTTGGAATCTCTTCTCCTGGGTGCGCTTCTTTCCACGCTTGGAATAACGGGTGATAAATGTTGTGCTCCCCAATTCTGTCGCGTCGGACAAATGAAAACTCATATACCGGCTCAATACCCGAAGTTACCTCTGACATCAGAGAAGTTGAACCAGTTGGCGCCTGCATTAAAAGAACCGAGTTTCTGATCCCCTGTTTTTTAATCATTGCCTGGATTCTTTCTGGTAATTGGCGGATAAATAATCCTTGAGCATATTTTTCGCGGTCAAATTTAGGGAAAGATCCTTTTTCGCGGCCAATTTCTGAAGACTCCTCAAAGGCCGCGTCACGGATTAATTTATAGATTTTCTCGACTACTTCAATTGATTCGTCAGACCCGTAACGAATCCCCATTTTAATTAATGCGTCTCCCAGCCCCATGGTTCCAAGACCAATTCTTCTTTCCCCGTCCAATTGCGTCTTGCGGATTCCGTCGAAGATATAGATATCTCCATCAATAACATTGTCTAAAAACCGCGTCGCAACTTTAGCGTGTTCTTCCAAGGATTTGTAATCCATAACACCTGTTTCATTGACAAAAACAGCCAAGTTTAAAGAGCCTAAGTTGCAAACTCCGTACGGCGGCAACGGTTCCTCACCGCAATTTGAAATAATAAGACCGTTAGCTGCAAACTGGTGAATTTCTGCTACGGTAATATCAAACACCTCTTCTACCCTATCTTTCTCTAAGCTCTCAAATGTTGCTTCAAAAGTATTTTTATAAGGCCCTTTTTTGTAAAGCGCCAAACTTGTACGTAATTTTTCCTGCTTTTCTTCTTGCAAAAAGCCAATAAATGCGGCAAAGCTGGCAACTCCCTCTCCAGAAATTACTAAATCGTGATACGCTTGGGTTGGATAAAGTTTTTTACCTCCTTTACCGTCGGGCATCATCCGGTCCTGAGCCAGCCTGCGGTTTTTATAAATTCGGCTAACAATTCCAAAGTTTATTAATAATCTCTGGACATTTACCAAAAGCTCTTCGCTCACCGATGTTAGTCTTACGCTTACTCCTTTTTCCGGGGTTCCTGCAACGTGTCCGTCACTTGAGAAAATACCCTGCAAAAATCCTCTCTGCAGGGCCTCTGACCCGCCAAAAATAGCGTCCGGAACGATAAGTTTCGCGCCGTGAGCAAAGCCCAAAGACTGAGCAAGTTTTAATAATCTTTCTGATTTAACAACTGCCTTGTTTTCTTTTTGAACATAGATTGGAGAAACTGTATATGCTCTGCCATTAACTCCCGTGTCCCCTACCATTGCTTGTACTGCCGCAGCAAACTGAGGTGCAAGTTCTGTTTTTTCTTGCTGATAAAAGAAAAGTTCCGCTCTTTCTTTTTTTACCGAACCGTCACCTACAAGCCAGCCCCAAACTCTTCCTTCTTCAACCGTACCCACACTTCCAAAAGCGCCATATTTATTAAGTAAAATTTTATCACCTGTTTTAAGTTTTCCTGCTTCTACTTTTCCGGCAGGAGTATAAACTTTATGGTCCTGGGTTAGTCGAAGGCGATAACCTTCTTTAGTTTGCAATTTATATACTTGTTTAACTCCGGTTAGAAAAGGTTGCGAAGAAAGATACTCTTTGCCGCCGACCACTGCTTTGAAAGGCTTGCCTGCCTCATAAAGCTTACGCATCGGGAAAATTCCTTGGCTTGTGGTAATCAGCGTGTCTCCTGTAACACAAGGATTAGTGCAATTCAGATAATTGAAGTAATAGTTGGAAGAAAGCTTGTTTGTCCTTTCCATAAAATGAAGTCCAGGCTCTGCAGATTGCCAAGCCGCCTCACAAATAAGATCCCAGAGCTCGCGAGCTTTAATAGTTTTGTAAATTTTTACCTTACCGCCTGATTTAATCCAGTTATCAAGAATGCCGTCCCATGCCGTGTCATAAAGCGGGTCATCTAAATCCGGAAAGAGTAATGGCCAATCTTCGTCTTTTTTAACTGCCTCCATTAAACGGTCAGAAACACAAATGGATAAATTTGCCCCCTTAATTCGGGCAAGATCGCGCTTGACTGTTATAAATTCTTCAATATCCGGATGCCAATCCCAAAGCATGAGCATAAGGGCGCCGCGGCGCGTTCCGCCTTGCTGAATAACGTCATGGGTTGCCACAGAATACATTTCCGCCCAATTCATAGGTCCTGAAGAAAATCCGTTAACCTTTTTAACCCGGGAACCACCTGGGCGTAGAGAAGAAAGGTTAACCCCTACCCCACCGCCGCGTGCCATGATATCGATCATCTCAGTTAGGTTTTCCATAATTCCGTGACGAGAGTCGCCGGGTGAAGGTAGAACATAGCAGTTGTAATAGGTCACCTGATAACCAGTACCGGCTCCAGACAAAATTCTTCCACCGGGAACAAATTTAAATTCTTCCATCGCCTGATAAAACTTATCTTCCCATTCTTTTTGTTTTTCATTTGTCTTTTCAACACGGGCAATAGCGCGTGCAACTCTGCGCCACATTTGTTCCGGGTGTTGTTCAAGAGGGTTGCCTAGTTCGTCTTTTAACGAATAGCGGTCAAGAAAAACTTTTTGACTAACACCTTCCAGCACAGTTCCGTTTGTTAAAGGTTCGGGGTCAACTCTAATCAAGGTTGGGTTAAGAAGATTTGGGGTTTCTGTCTTAAATTTAACTCCTGCTTGTCTGGCCAGTTCGAGACGGGCGTGTCCATTACCATTTACAACATGGCCATTGCTGTGACCATTAGAATGCCCGTTAGACTGACGGCCTACGCGGCTTTTATTCTTTTTCTTAAGCTCTGTTGTGATTGCAGTTTGTGCCATACAAAAACTCGAGGATCGAGAAATCTCTTCGTCATATTCTAATAACACATGATATGTAGTCAACTGGTAACTTCTGTATCAAATAGCTTCATTTATACGGCTAGGCTGAGTAGAAACAGCTTTAAAAAACTTTAGAAAAAATGGCCGCTAAACCGTGTTTTTTCTTCACCTTAAAAATTAGGGGTTAAAAAAGAAGCAAGAAAATACCCAAACATTAACTTACTGAAGTATTTTTTGACTCATTCTCGAGTTGTTGTTGAGGGAACATCTATCCCTTTTCTAATTAGTTCACGTACCGTATCTTCATAAAGCGTTTTAGGGGTATTTAATGTTTCAACAATTACAGACTTGGCGTCGTTCGGAGCAGTATTTTTAAATTCTTCTAGCATTTCCCTGTGTTTTAAAGAGGCTCGGGTAAGTTTTTGCAAAAAATCAGCCGTATCCATCCCTAATTTTTCTGCTTCTTGGTACTGAATAAATGATTCTTTAAGATATTGTTCTGCTTTAACTGCCGTTGACACTCCGAGCTCCCCTTCTCTGTTTTGGAGCAATTCCTGAGCCATACTAATGCGCTTGTCTGCAAACAAAAGCAGAAGTTGTGCGCGTTTTATCGGATCGCGCGTTAGTTGAACCCAAACTTTGTCACGTAGCGCCTTGATAGGCCAAAAAGGGTGATCGGGCAAAAGCCCATGATGCGGCAGGTAATATTCAACAGGAGAAACAAATCCTTTTTGAGAATAAGTGTCGCTTGACTGATAGAAAATAAAATCTGGAGTAGAAGTACGCAATAATGAGATTCCTAAAATGCTAAAAGCAAAGATCAACGAACCGAGAATGTATATAACACTGCGTAACATGCGGTAACATACATTTTAATACATTCGGTCAATGTCGGGTGGTCGGAAAGCTCAGCAAACCAGGGTGTCAGTAGTCAGCACTCCTGTAATTCAGTGAGTCAGCACGTCTGACACAACCGACAAACCGACTTTCTGATAATACTGGCTTACAGAGTATTCTGATTAACTGAAGTACCGAGTTCTCTGACCCCCTGATTATCTAAATAAAATTATCGGCCAACTCCAAAAAACGTTTAAGAGAACAGGTGCCAGAATGTTACCTGTCCGTCCATAGACAAAACCTGCTCCAAGGCTAAAAACAAAACTCAAGAGAGCGCGTGCCGGTAACTCGCTAAGCGACAAATCATACACGAAAAACAAAACCGGTAAATGAATTATCACCCAGCCGAAACTCACCAGAATATTTGCAGACCACTCGCTTTTTAAAGCTTTAACCGCCCGGGAGAAAAAATATCCGCGGAAGACTGTCTCTTCTGAAATTGCAGTGATAAAGGAAAGGGAAAGTCCTCCCAAAAGCGAATTGGCAGTAAAACCAAAGTCTGCAAGAGCAATTGACTCGTATTTAAAAATATTACTGATAAGACCGACAACGGCAAATACCATACCTAAACCAACTCCGAGATAAATACTGTTAAAGAGATTTTTTGCTGTCCAGCCGACCGAGGCGAATCCGCCCGCTGACCCAGCCTTCTCTTTTTGTAAAAACCAATATAAAGCTCCCAGCCAAAGCAGGGGTTTGAAAACCAGCTCTTCGATATAGTCTGGAAGTTTAAAAAGGATGCGGTAAAATCCCCAAACCAGCAAGAGGATAACGTAGAGTTTAATTACATTCTGAAGTTTGGTCGTTTTGACAACCATACCCTAGTATAACTTAATTATTAATTTTTAATTCTCAATTTTCAATGAAGCTTCACAGCTTTACAGCCGTGGTATCTTCAGCTTCATACCGAATCGCACTCGCTTTGCTCGTACTCTCGGTATGCACTTCGCGCAACGCTTCATCCTCGGACTGACGTCCGAGGTTTTCGCGATTCGCTATAAATGAAACAATGTGACATTGAAAATTTAAAATTGCAAATTGAAAACTATTGCATCTTGCATTCCAACAGTGATTTTTCAATCGCCTCAAGAATCATTTGCTGTCTTTTTTTTGCCTCGACCAGGGTCACAAAGTTTTTGTGGCGCGGAAACCAGTGAAAGACTAAATTGCGGGACCGCCGCCAAGTATCCCAAAGCATGTTTGGAGTTTCTCTGTTGCAGTAAGTACTCAGGCGGTCATAGACCCAATCGTGCCCACGAAACTTAATCGGTAAATCTGGATTTAAAGCCCGACCCACACGAAAGTGATTACTGTTGTATTGTTCGCGGGTTATAATTCCTAAGTCGTAGAACAGTTTTTTTAAAAAACCTTCGTAGGCTTTGGCTGCAGGAAAAAGCGCAAAGGCGTAATCGTGGAAATGGTCTCTGCCGTATTTTTCCTCCCGCTCCAGAAGAATTTGCGACTGCGAGAGAAGATCACGCTGGTTTTCAGTTAAATAATTCCACCAGACCTTATTGGTTAGATTGTTACCAGCCATACATTTAATCAGCTTACCCGCAAAGCGGGTAATATTTCAATAACGCGCTTTCTGTAACTCAGTTTAACATCAAAATGATCAAAGAAGCCCTTAGTGCCTAAAATCCCTTGGCTAACATCAACCGTATCTACAAAAAGCGCCTTAATTTTGTAACTTTTTCCCGCCACTTTAATTATCAGTGCTCCCCATTTGCCATTTACCAGCTCACTGCCTATACCTTTGATAGTTCTACTTTTAGAGGACAACCCAACACTAAGTATCTTCGCTGTTTGTGTATTAAAAACACAACAATCAGATCCTGAATCTATCAAAGCAGAGCCTAGTATGAATTTTTGTCGAGATTTTAAAATAATAGGGATTACTGGCCTGCCAAGCTGTGAAGTTACTCTTCGATAAGTGAAGATCATTTAACCAAATGGAAACCACCAACAAAAGGTATAATCTCTCTTGGTATCCGATCTACGAGCGGGTGTTCATATCCCTTCTTTGCGGCTCTATCAAGCACCTCTTGAAGTGTCTTCCCAGAGGCAACAACGACTGGCACTGTTTGGTCAGTGTCAGGGTCAACTGCGACCCACTTCCCTTTATAGTTTTTATAAACCTTTGTCCAGTCAGCAGCTTTCATACTTTTATTTTATCACGTAGTGACAAACTTGTTTATCACGTAGTGACAAACTTGTTTATCACGTAGTGACAAACTTGTTTATCACGTAGTGACAAACTTGTTTATCACAAACAAAGTTGACAAGCGTGCTAATATAGTCCTTTGTAAACTGGGAACGCCAACCAGGTAACTCCAAGTCTGGTAAAATATATTCATGATGCAAAGTTTGACTAATGCCGCAAGACGTTTTTTTGGTCTTTTAGAAAAGCCCAGAGAGTATATTTTCCGAATTCCAGGATTACGCAGATTGCCTGAGAGGGCTCAGCGCGTTGTATATTTTTCCCTATCTCCCGCAATAATCTTGCTCTGGCTCTTACTCTATCTTTATTGGGGTCTACCCTTTCCTAATCAGATCACCTCTGAATTAAGAAATCCTGTTTCCACTCAACTCTTAGACCGTAACGGTAAATTAATCTATGAAATTTTTGAGGAAAAGCGGCGCTCTCCTATTAAACTTGAAGACCTGCCGCCTTATGTTGCCCAGGCAACAATCGCGATTGAAGATAAAGACTTTTATAATCATTACGGCCTCTCCCTAACCGGAATTTTGCGCGCATTCTTCAAAACCACTACCGGCCAACAACTACAAGGAGGGTCAACCATTACCCAACAACTAGTTAAAACCACACTTCTGTCCCCTGAACGAACTTTACGCCGCAAAATAAGAGAGGTTACTTTAACTTTAGTTATTGAAATTATTTATTCTAAAGACCGCATTTTGGAGATGTATTTAAATAACATTCCCTATGGCGGAACAGCCTGGGGAATAGAGGCTGCGGCCCAAGCTTATTTTGATAAACCTGCACGCGAGCTGACTCTTTCTGAAGCCTCTTTGCTTGCAGGTCTGCCGCAGCGTCCAACTTCATACTCCCCATTCGGAACCGATCCGGACAGGGCAAAACAGCGGCAAGAGCAGGTTTTGCGCCGCATGACAGAAGACGGATATATAACACAAGAAGAAGCAGACCGGGCAAAAACCGAAGTTTTGACATACGCCGAGACTGAAGGAATTAAAGCTCCTCATTTTGCTTTATACGTTAAAGAGCAATTGGTTGAACTTTATGGTCAGGATATGGTCGAACGCGGCGGTCTGAGAGTCAAAACAACACTAGACCTTGATGTTCAGGAATTTGCCGAAAAAACAGTTGCCGAAGAAGTCGGCAAGCTCAAAAAAGCTAAGGTTGGAAACGGAGCCGCCATGGTTACAAGTCCAAAAACCGGGGAAATCTACGCCATGGTCGGCTCAAAGGATTATTTTGCAGAGGACGAAGACGGCAAGGTTAATGTAACTCTCCGTTCCCGCCAGCCTGGTTCCTCGATAAAACCCTTAAATTACGCTATGGCCATAGAAAACGGCAAAATAACAGCCGCAACACCCCTAGCTGATATTCCAAGCTGTTTTACCGTCCTTGGACAATCTCTCTATTGCCCTGTTAATTATGACGGCTCTTTCCATGGCGTTGTCCAGGCTCGATTCGCTCTTGGCAACTCCTACAACATTCCGGCAGTACGGGTTCTAGCCCTAAACGGAGTTTCCAGCTTTGTCGAGTTTGCGCGCAACATGGGGCTCTCTACACTAAAGGATCCGAAAAATTATGGTCTTTCCCTAACTTTGGGCGGAGGAGAAGTTAGAATGGTAGACATGGCCACTGCCTTTGGTGTTTTTGCCAACGGCGGATTAAAACAGCTTCCGGTTTCCATTTTGGAAGTAAAGGATTGGAAAGGAAATTTAATTGAAAAAACTGCAATACCTGACGGGGATCGTGTTTTGTCGCAAGAGACTGCTTATCTTATCTCCCACATTCTGCTTGACAATAACGCCCGAAGCACTGTTTTTGGGCAAACGTCTTACCTTAATGTCGCCGGACATTCCGAAGTTTCAGTCAAAACCGGAACCACCAACGACAAGCGCGACAACTGGACAATTGGTTTTAGCCCCGAGATCGTAGCCGTGACCTGGGTTGGCAACAACGACAACACACCCTTGGGCGCCGTCGCCTCTGGAGTTTCCGGTGCCTCCCCTATTTGGAATAGAATTACCAAATTTGCTTTAGACCGAACAGAGGCAGGTGATCTTTCGGCAAGTAGCGTCGAAAGAAAAAAACACACACATTTGTGGCCGTCAAAACCGGCCGACGTTGTAGGAACAAATATCTGTGCAACCAATGGCAATCTTCCCAGTGGTGGAGATTTTACAGGCGGAGAACAGGGTTTGTTCATTACCGAGGAGTCCGCAGGATGCCCGGTCAGGTTTGAGTTTTTCTTAGAAGATTATCCTCCAAAACCCAACCAGTCTTCTGTTCGACCAATCCCGGTATTCCGAGAAACTGGCATGATGGCGCCGGGAGACACTTCTCCTGATTTAATAGAAATTAAGGACCACCAAGTTTTAATCGACCCTCTGGGAACCCTTGTTTGCTTAACCTGCTCACCCCAAGACTGGTCAGTAACGGTTAACCCCGCCAATATTGTTGAGCCCAACCTCGCCCCAGCCCGCGGTTTTAACGAATCAGGAAACGAAGTCGATTATTCCCGCCCGATTGGAGGAGAGTAAAAAATAGTTAAAGAACGAAAATAATTAGCTCGCCTGGGATTCCCAAAACTTTTCCTCAATTTTTCTTAGAATATATTCTGCAACTTCCCACACATAAGGTACCTTGTGAGGATAATCCTTAAGTGAGATTTTGTATTCTTCTCCTACTCTGGCAAGCAACTGTTCCCTGGTGCTGTCAGAATCATCAAAATCATAGAGTGTCGATTCATTACTTAAAAACACACTTTCAAATCCAAAGACACTACGCACAAGTTCGTAGGAAAAATCGATCACTTTATCGCTTTCCACAAATTCAATTTTCCAATCTTTCTTTTGTTTCATAGACAAGTATTGTAGCATGCAATTTTTATATCTCAGGGTTAAGCTGTCTCTACTAAAAACACAACTTATCGCCTTTTTACTACTTCTACCCAAGACAAGACAGTAATAGAATTAGAATTAGAATTAGAATTAGAATTAGAATTACCTTAAATTCACCCCGTAAATTTTACAAAATTTCTAGCCCTTTTACTTTTAGAAAATCTTTCTTGTTAAGTGTTAATAGTGGTGATTGATGAATCAAAGCTGTACTGGCAATTGCTGCATCTGGAAACTCGATTAGGTTATGATCTCTTGCTATTTCTCCCGCCAACTTGGCAACTTCATAAGTGTAAGGCAAAATCTCAAATTTACTCAAAATATCCAGTAATTGTTGTTCTTTTATTTCATCTCTAGTACTTTGGCCTTGATATAATTCTTGAATACTTAAAATCGAAATAGCAAAATCGCTCTCTGTAATATCAGCTAAAATTTTCTCCAAAAACGACTCGCTCTTACCTATTTGGCGAATATGGTCTATTAAAACACTCGTGTCTACGATTACCACTCCGCGTTCCTTCTTCTAGATGCTTCAAGCTCTAATTTTCTTTGTTTTCTTTCTCTCTCTTTCCAACCTTTCTCGCCGCTCCAAGCGCCTCTCGTTCTTTTTAGAACTTCAAGAAGTTGTTCCTTATTTTTTCTGGCATGCACAGAGGCTACAGGATGAATATAAAGACCCTCTCCTTGTAAAAGGAGATTAAGGGAAACAGTTTCGTCTATATCAAGCGCATCTCTATATTTTTTAGGGATAACGATTTGGCCTTTTGTATTTGGTGTTGTAATAATTCCAATTTTCATACTAGTAGTATTTTATTACTTATTCACCTTTGTGTCAAGCATTAATTTGACTCCACTTCCCAAAAGTGCTTCACTTAATTTGTGAGACAGCGCGGGTTTGTGGAAATTATTGTCATAATTG
>VMGE01000009.1 GCA_007376395.1 Microgenomates group bacterium Gr01-1014_5
AGGAGTTAGCCAATTGCCAAATCGAAGAACTGTTGGCATTAATCAATGCCGAGTACGGTGTATTCTATCTTGCCTGCAGGAGCGTCTACTAAAGCTTTTTCTCCTATTTTTTTTCCTACCAAAGCCTGGCCAAGAGGCGATTCGTGTGAAATCTTTTTCTCTTTTGGGTCAGCCTCCCATTCGCCAACAATATGGAAAAGGTGTTCTTTGCCGTTAATACCGACTTTTACTTTTGTTCCCAGCCCAACAACCGTTCCTTTACCGTTCTTGACGATTTCGGCGTGCGCCAAAACTTCTCCCAATTCCTCAATTTGGCCGTCAAGAAACTCCAGCGCTTCTTTGGCGTTGTGATAATCGTTGTTTTCTGATAAATCACCCATGGAACGGGCATTAGAAAGCCTATCCACAATAGCTGGCCGTTTAGTCTTTAAACCTTCCAGCTCTTTTTGTAGAGTATCAAACCCTTCTTGGGTCATTTGTGCTTTGGTCTGTAAATCTGACATGTTTATTTCTTGAACAAAAAAAAGACACCCCGATTAAGGAAGTGTTCCAAGCCTAGTTTCTTAAACACCGCCCGCATATATCGAGCGATGTATAGATGTAAATACTATTACTTTTTTACAAAAAGTCAAGTGTGCTTTACTGTATCAGCCCCGATATTATCGGGGTCAGCACCGTGGCTATTTGAAGAGTATTTACTCCGATTTAATCGGAGTCTACAGCTAGTTGCAGTACTTTTAAGTATACCACATTTTGTGCCTAAAGTCGAGGATTGAACAGCAGTTCGTGCCTAGTCGCCCATGGCAAAACAAGCTTAAAAATGATAGAATTAGCGATTCTAAGGCCCCATCGTCTAACGGTTAGGATTTCAGATTCTCATTCTGAAGATTGTGGGTTCGAATCCCACTGGGGTCACCGAAAGGGACGTTCACGCATGAGGTTCGAACCATTAGTCTCGAATTTTTGTAAAATAGCATCCCATATTTTTTAGTTCAAAATATTTAGCCTCATTTTGGTTCGAAATGGACACTCGGGTAGAAACAGTGCTACTCATACCAAAGCTTTTTTAATTTCAGCTAGAACTCTTTCCTTATTCCTACTCCACATTTTAATCTTTCCAGAGCTTATTCTATATTCGTAATCAATTAGTAATAGATTAATTAATGCCTCTATCCCTTGTGCGTTTGCCTTTATAGTTCCTACCATAAGCTCTGCTTTATCTATATCTATTGGAATTTCGAAATTTCTATTTCTTCTAACTACTCTTCTTCGTCCTTGAGTTAATCTAACCGAAAAATCCCTGACCCAAGAATTATTAGTAGATGCGTCAGAATTTACCATCATTCCATGCTTAACTTTATTGTGAAATCGGACTGCTATTTGCTGACCATCTCTTCTGGTTTGCAGGGCTAAATTGATTGTGTTTCTGATAGCTTCGACTGCATTATTAACTACACTCTCTTCTACTTGCAACTTTTCTTGGAGCTGTTTAGATTTAGGAAAGTCCATTTTTTTAAGAAAACCATCCGTTGTCTTTATCCTTGTATATCCTAAAAGAATTTTGGTTGCTTCCTCGTTAGTTTCTCTTATGTGAGTTGCTAAAATTCTCTCCCAATCGTCTCTAAATCTTTTATTGCCATCATTTCTTGAATGTATGGTAACAAACCACATCGCTAAATCTTCCGTAGAGGAGACTAAATCCTCAATAATCCTGAGCATGAGAGATTTTTTAACTTCAATACTCTGTGTAGACTTAAGCTCTTGGAGCAGAGTTTTGGCTGAAATATATCTAACCTTGGATGCAAAATCTTTATAGTTTTTAAAAAATTCAAATTGATTCATTTTTAATACTAAACCTTCTTATTTTGTATTTTCCCTAAGATAGTTTGATTCTTAATATATTCACTAGTTTTATATAATTCAGACATAGCCTTGTCGCAAAGTTCTATACCTTCATCTACATCCTTAACAACCTTACCCCAACTATCTAACCCACTAAACAAGTGATGTGAATATCTCCGTCTTAGTTTATTTAATTTACCCAGAATTATTTTAAGTTCTGAAATAACTGGGGAAAGATATCTGTCAACCTCATTCTTCTTTTCTCCTAAAGTCATGTCAAATAACTCCTTTTCCTTTTTATAAGAATTGATAGATTTAAATGAAGAGTTATCGGGCTTCATCCCTATTAATTTAGGCTCCATACGGTGAACTTCTTCCAAGTTGGTAATTAATATCAATAAGTGGAACTCTAATTCTTGTACATAGAAAAGGAAAGCTGCAAGTCGAAGGATAGGTTCTCCTTTTCTTAATTCCTCTATTTGAGAAAAAAGAAAGCTCACCTTTTGTTGATGCCCTATAAACATGTTATTCTGTTCCTCTGTAGATAACTCAGTGAACTTTCTACTCATTATTTATCTCGATTATATCTGATTCCTCACCATTATTTTGATATACTTTCATCAACCAGCCTATCCAAGCTATTGTTGGTTCAAATAGAGGGTCATTCGGGTCACTTTTTATAGCTGTGATATAATACCAATAACCATAATGGGAAAGAGCAAAGAAAGAGGGCGTGAGGTTGATAGTTCGTTACCTTTTGAACTAAGAGTTGATTATGATGTGTCAAGAGAAATAGCACGAGCAGCTGGAAATATAGACCCAAAAGTATTACTCGCACCTCGTCCTGTTAGAAAACTACGTCTTAATCTTCCTAAAATACCCAAAAAATAAGAAATTTTTAAAGAACGATCGGTATATCTCAAACGACTTAGTTGACACTAAATTCTAAAACTCTAGGCTGTTGGCCGGTAAAAGCTTATGGTAGAATTACGCATAGTAGACACAATTCCAGAACAACTAACCCACAAAGAATTCGAGGAGCAGTTTGCAAATAAAGAATTAATTCGCACCCCTGATAGGACAATTGAAGTTATTGATATCTCTCCTGAGATTTTAAAAGACCCTGTTCCTGTTTTTATTGCCCCAGGATGGTCAGAAAGCGATAAGGTTTTCAAAGAGTCACTGCGGGTAGTTTACGAAGCCGGAAGGAGAGTAATTAGCCTGAACCATCCAAGACAAGTTTCCCAGACCAAAGATGTTTATTATCCTGAAACAGAGCTAACAAAAGCTGAATCTATATTAGCTGTTTTGGAAGAAAAAGAGCTGGAAAAAGTTGATGTCATCACTCATTCGGAAGGGTCAATTTATGCCACAATCGCAGCCTGTCTCAGACCCTCAAAATTCAGGAGTATGGTGATTATGAACCCGGCTGGAATGATGGGGCATGACAACTTTTTGGGTTTATTATCAAGAAATCTACGTATGAATTTAGGGAACATCGAAAGGATGGGTAAAGAGCCGCAAACCCGCCAAGCCTTAATAGTATATCTTCAAGAAGGAGTTTTATACTTTCTTAAAAACCCTAAAAGGGCACTCGGGGAAGCCCGGGATATCTCAGGAGCAGATATCCACGCCTGGCTGAAAAATCTTAAGGCTTTAGGGATAGGAATATCTGTAATCGCCGGGGTAGATGACCCTCTTTTCCCCATGGACAGCGTCCAACAGGCGACAAAAGCCTCAGAAATCACGGGGTTTTATTCTGTTAAGGGAGATCATAACGAGGCGCACCTCCAACCAGATAAATACACAACCCTTGCCATCCGAGCCCTAGATAGTCTTAACAAGGTCAAATAACACTCGCGGTATCTTCCACAGACCTTTAAAAAGTGATATAACGATTGTGTGGTTGAAAGAATTGAAAGAGTTGGTAAAAGAGAAAGATCTCTTGCTCGGCCAAGAAGGACTCCTGTCGTGTGTATTACCGAGATAGTAGATCCTTGGAGAAGTGTTGCAGATGCTCTTGCGCACACTAAACCAGAAGATAGGGTAGAAGTAATCGAACCACGTCCTGAACTTGATATTTAGTAAAACTTAACAAACCTCTCTAAAAATGGCACAGCCCATCTTTACCAACAAGGCTCTGTACCAGATGAAACAACTGGGTCTTTCCGAATCCTCGGTTTTGAATGCCTACAACTCCGGTACATATGAGAAAGGCACCTATAGCGATTTGGCCATCAAAAAGTACCCGGGTTCTGAAACAGGAGTTGCCTACATTAAAGACAAACTTTCGGGAAACTATATCATCACCAGTGTTTGGGTGAGGAATAATAGAAGATAAGGAAAGAAGAAAATTTACTTTGGACTCCAAGCTCCTTGAGAAGCGTTTTCGAGGAAAAGAGTTAACTTCCCGCTTGCATCCATTAGATACAAGCTCTCTTTTACAGCTCCTCCGTAATCACCCTCATCCTGATTCGGTTGTCTAGTTTGTTCGATCAAAGTGAATACTAACTGGTTGTTATTAGGAGAAACACTAATGTTTGAAATGGCGCCCAATGTTTGAGCTTCAAAAAAAACTCTTTCATTTTCACCTTCGACCGAGATAGCTTTTAAAACCGGTTTATCTTCGAAGTTGTCTGCAAAGTAAATTTGTTTACCGTCATGAGAAAACACCGGACCGTATGCTTTTCCTGAGTTAGTTAGGGTTTTTATCAATTGTCCTTTAGTGTTGTACAAAACAATGTTGCCATTTAAAGTACCAACTAAAGCAGTCTTGTCAGGTGAAAGTAGCAACTCGCGCGCACTTCCTGGTTCCTGTCCAGACCTGTCGTCCTTTTCAGAACTAAACATAACTGCTTGCTCGCCGTTTACATGAATTTTTTCCACTATTTGTTGTTCGCAACCAGTACTATAAACTAGAGAATCTTGGTCAGGTAAAAATACAAATGTCTCCCTTATACCATCCATACCTCCACCATGATTAGCTGAGAGTTTGGTCTTCCACTCAGGCCTTCCTCCACCGCCACAGCCCCAAGGACGATCGATTCCGGAAATAAAAGGGTCACCTTGATTATTAACGCCAGACCATTTTATTCCGCTTAAAGTTGCAGTTGTAGCGGTCGCTTTAAGAGTTTCGTTTACTTCTTCACCCTTCCCTGCCGTAAGAAGTTTGTCTGCGGACATCCAATACAAGTTAATACTTTCAAGTAGCGCATCTGCTGAAATATTTTTCCCATCTGTTACCAAAATTGGGACATTTTCACTTCCGCTAAAATACTGCTGAAACGCAAATTTAGAACCGTCGGGAGACCACCGTGGCTTGCTGTAATAAAGACGGTGATTAAAGGTTTCAGAAATTTTTTCTGTAGCGTCAAAAGTTATTTGTCTTGCTTTTCCGTTAACTTCTGCTAGCCAAACATTATTATCTTTAATAAATGCTATTTTCCCAGATGAGAATACCGGAACTGAAATCGATCCGCTTTCTTTAACCGCAACGCTAATATACCCCGGTATGTTTTGCTCCGATGAAGGGCTTTCTATTGCTTTAGGTGCGGGGTTTGTATCTCCCTTTCCGCCAAACCATAAACTATAACCTACTGTAAGTGCAACTAATAAGACTAGACCAACTAAAGAATATAGAAAAACTTTATTAAATTTTAAGAATGGACCCTTACCTCTCTCAGCCTGAAAAGTGGGTGTATTTATTTCTTCCATTTAAGAACATTATGGAACAGTTATTGGGCAGATGCAAATTACTTTCGGTAAAATTTAATTGTTCTCTTTACTCCTTCTGCAAATTCTACTTTTGGCTCCCAACCGAGCAGTTTTTTGGCTTTTTCGTTTGACAGACAATTGCGGCGCGGGTCACCCGGCCTTTCTGGGCCATAATTGGGCTTCATTCCTGACTTTAATTCAGCTTCAATAGCAAAAAACACTTCGTTGTTGGAAATCTCACGTCCGGTTGAAATATTGAAATAATCGGATTGTTTATAGTCCATCGCTCGAATATTGGCGTCAACCACGTCGCCCACATAAACATAATCTCTTGTATGCTTCCCGTCCCCGTTAATTGTCGGCGTCTCGCCGGATAACATTTTGCTGGTAAAAATAGCAACAATACCTGCTTCTTTGTTTCCTGCTTGCCGCTCCCCATAGACATTGGCATAACGCAGCGAAACCCAATCTATGTTAAATAGATTTCCGTAAAGCATCAAATAACGCTCGGCCGCGCCTTTGGAGACTCCATAAAAAGAAGTCGGACGGGAAATTGGCAAATCTTCGCTAATTGGCAAGTCGCTGTCTTGCACCTCGCCGTAAAGCGCTCCTCCTGTATTTGAGTAAACAACCTTCTTTACCCCGCACTCTTTTCCCGCCTCCAGCAAATTCATCATCCCCACGATATTAGTCTCCTGATCTTCTTTGGGGTGCTCCATTGAATAAGGCACTTCATTCTGGGCGGCAAGGTGGAAAACTACTTGCGGAGAGAAGTCAGTAAAAGCGGCTTTTACGCCAAAAAAGTCGAGTATGTCTGTTTCGAAAAACTTACTTTTAGGGTTAAGATTTTCTTTCTTGCCCGAGCGCAGATTATCTAAAACTGCCACTTCGTGACCAAGATCGATTAGTTTGTCCTGAATATGTGAACCAATGAAGCCTGCTCCGCCTGTAACAATAACTTTCACAATTATTCTGTCTTGCCGGTTAGAAGAGCGTCGATAACGTCATGAGGTAGAGCCGCCGCGTTCAAAAGAGCTTTGCGGGCAACACTTCCGGCTTCCGACCCAATTTCGTCCGCCGCTCTTAAAGATCCCATAACTGCATCGCGGGCTAGTGACCCGGAATCTGTGCCAATCTCACGTGCCGCGTCAAGCGCGCCTTCAACTGCCGAGACTGCCGCCTCGCCGACATCTCCACCTACGCTTGAAACGCCTTTTACCGCTCCATGAGCCGCGTTTTGAGTGGTCATCCCCAAATCTGCACCGACTACATTAGCCGCAGAAATTGCACCTGAAACAAGACCAACTGAAGCCTTGGTTACTGAAGCTCCAACTTGTGAGGCTGCGCCAACGCCTTCTGATACTACTCCTGAAACAACATCAAGCGAGGCCGCACCCACATCTCCACCGGCCTTAAGCGTATCTACGAGGGTATTTTTAGCTACATCGCGGGTTGAGGCAACAATATCGCCTGCTCCAGCAACAATAGCCGTAAGTTCGTTTTTTAGTGCGTCTATAATGGAAGCCATTAATATAAATTAGAGTATCTACTCCCGGCTGTCAAGACCTAATCTGAAAGTTTGTAGATTTGACTGTATTTTGAGGCAAGATAGTCTGTAAAATATTTAGCGCTTAACGGCTTCCCTGTAATTTTTTTACAAAGCTGGTCGGCGGAATAAAATTTACCGTGGATGTGAATATTAAGTTTCAACCAGTTGCGAAACTTCGCAAATTTACCCCGGGAAAATTGGCTTTCCAATCCGGGATTGGAAAGCTTTGCGGCGGCGTAAAATTGTGCCGAGTAGAGGTTCCCCAAAGTATAGGTCGGAAAATAACCAAACAAACCCGCCGACCAATGGATATCCTGCAAAACTCCTTCACGGTCAGTTTTTGGAACAATTCCCAAGTAATCTTTCATTTTCTTTTTCCAAAGCTTAGGCAATTCCGCCGGCGTAATTTCTCCTTCAATAAGAGCTTTTTCCAACTCAAAGCGCAAAATAATGTGCAAGTTGTAAGTCACCTCGTCCGCCTCAGTACGAATTAAAGAAGGGCGGACCGAGTTGAGGGCGCGGTGAAAATCTTCAAGTTTAATTTTGCCAAAAGGCTGGGGGAATTTGCGCCGCAAGGTTGGATAAAAATATTTCCAAAATGGCAGAGAACGGCCGACCTGGTTTTCCCAAACTCTGGACTGCGACTCGTGAATCCCCAAAGAAATTGATTCGGCAAGCGGCGTACCAAAGTTTTCTACTGGCAAGCCTTGTTCATAGAGCGCGTGCCCGACTTCGTGGATTGTCGACATTAAAGAATAAAAAAGGTCGCGTGTATCAAACCTAGTCGTTATTCTGACATCTTCCGGGTGAAAATTGGTCGCGAATGGATGCACTGCCTGGTCAATTCTTCCGGCTGTAAAATCAAAACCCAAAGCTTCTGCGACCATTCTTCCCAATTCTTGTTGTTTGTCTATCGGAAAATTCCCACGAAGGATCCTGATTTTTGGTTTTTTTAATCCGATTTGACTCGCCTCGCGAAGCGGGTCGGATTGGATCTTCTTGAGAAACGGCACTAAGAATTCTTTTAGATCAGTAAAAATCTTGTCTATCTCCGCCGCCTTTGCCCCAGGCTCGTAAGTGTCCAGCAGGGCATCATACGGAGATTGCCTGTAACCAACACACTCGGCCTCGCGGCGTTTTAAATCAATAATTCTCTCAAGATAAGGCAAGAAAAAACGGAATTTATTTTCCCTCCGAGCACGTACCCAAACTTGATGCGCTTCACTAGTTAGCTGAGCAAGCTCGCGGACATGTTTTTCAGGCAGTTTTTTTTCGCGTGCAAACTCGCGACTAACTTCGCGCGCTACCGCAGACTGTTTTTCATCCAACTTTCCTTCTTGAGAGAGTTTTTTGACCGACTTTAGAAGCTTCCCAAATTCACGAGATATAAACTTGTTGTGCAAAAGCCCGGCTAGATAGGCGACAGTTTCCCCGCGCCTTTGAGCCCCTTTTTCCGGCATATTGACCTGAGTATCCCAATCAAGAAGAGCAAGGACTGACTTTAGTTGATAAAGTTCAAGGAGAAGAGTTGTAAATTCGTTGTAAATATCAATCCTCCTGCGGCGGATTTTCGCTATCACTTTAACTTGCGGCATATGTCCGAGTAGGCGGGGTTACTATTTCAGATTTGACTGGCGACAAGTTTTTAAAAGCAACTTCCAAAACATCGTCTAAGTGTTCGGCAAAAACAAATTTAATATCCTTTTGTACTTTTTCCGGGATTTCCTCAATATCCTTTTTATTATCAATTGGCAAGACAAGAGTTTTTAGTCCTGCGCGGTGCGCCGCTATCACCTTTTCTTTTACCCCGCCAATCTCCATAACTCTTCCGCGTAAAGTAATTTCCCCGGTCATGCCAACTTCTTTGCGTGTTTTAGTGTTAGTCAAAGCTGAAATTAGCGACGTTGCCATAGCAACTCCGGCAGACGGACCGTCTTTGGGTACTGCTCCTTCCGGGACATGAATGTGCACATCAAGCCGTCTGGCAAAATCTTCTTTTAAGCCCAGGAGCCGCCAATGGCTGCGTGCGTAAGAAAAGGCAGCTTGCGCCGACTCTTTCATAACGTCTCCTAACTGACCGGTCAAGACAAGTTTGCCTCGGCCAGGCATGAGGGCTGTTTCGACAAAGAGAATCTCTCCACCCGTGGCAGTAACAGCCAAACCCGTCGACACTCCAATCTCGTCTTTCACTTCTGCCAATTGTGACCTGAACTGTTGTGGGCCTAAAAATTTACGAACGTCTTCTTTACTTACTCTGGAAGAAATCTTTTTTCCCTCTGCCAACTGACGCGCCATCTTGCGGCAAAGATTTGCCAAGGCACGCTCTAAATTACGCACTCCAGACTCGCGGGTGTAACGGCTAATAACTTCGCGCAGAGCCGGAGCAGAAATCTCAATATCTGGCGGCAAGCCGTGATTTTTCAGCTGTTTTGGCCACAAAAATTCTTGACCGATGTGGTACTTATCGTCTTCTGTATAACCGGCAAAGCGGATTACTTCCATACGATCGCGCAGGGCAACGGGAATATTTTCTAAAACATTGCCTGTGCAGATAAACATGACCTGAGAGAGATTATAGGGAACTTCCAAATAATGGTCTGAAAACTCTTTGTTCTGTTCAGGATCTAAAGCTTCAAGAAGAGCTGATGCCGGATCCCCTCTAAAGTCCTGGCCAAGTTTGTCCACCTCGTCCAGCATAAAAACCGGATTTTTACTGCCTGCGTTCTTTATGCCTTGAATAATTCTTCCCGGAAGCGCCCCGACATAAGTCCGCCTATGTCCGCGGATTTCTGCCTCGTCGCGGATTCCTCCCAAAGAAACGCGGACAAATTTACGACCCAGAGCACGGGCTATCGACCGGCCAATTGAAGTCTTACCTACTCCAGGCGGACCGATAAAACAAAGAATTGTCGGAGACTCATTAGAGCTTACTTCGATCTCATCGTCGGTTTTTGCTTTTTGCTTTTTGCTTTTTGCTTTATCTTTAAGGTGCATCACCGCCAAATACTCCAATATTCTTTCTTTGGCTTTTTTAAGCGCATAATGATCATGGTCAAGCACTTTTCCGGCATTTTTAATAGAAACATTGTTTGGAGTAGCCACGTCCCAAGGCATATCGCAAAGCCAGTCTAAATAATTTCTGATATATCCGTTTTCGGGATTATGCGGAGGCATTTGCGCTAAGCGTGCAAGTTCTTTTTCCGCTTTTTCGCGCACAATCCGGGGCATGTGAGCATTTTTAATTTTCAGGCGCAGTTCTGCAATTTCATCGTCTTCTGCCCCTTCTTCGCCCAAACCTTTGAGCTCTTGGGCTATTGTCTTTTGGCGCTCGCGCAAAATGGCTTTGCGCATTTGTTCTTCAAACCGTTTCTGGGTTTTGGTGGAAATTGTTTTTTCAAGCTCTAAAACTCCAACTTCGTGAGCAAGGTAGGCTGCAATTTTCCTTAAGCGTTCTTCGAGCGATTCTTCTTCTAACAGTTCTTGTTTTTGTTGTGTTCTTAAGTCCAGAAGATAGGCTAGTTGGTCGGTAAGTTCGCGCGGATCGACTTTCCCGGAAAGTAAATGCATCACGGTTTGCACGTCAACCGGCTTGCCCAAACGCACTGATTTTTCAAAGAGTGTTGTTAGGTTCTTAGCCAAACCTTCGGCGTACTCAGAAGCCCCTTGAATCTCTTCTATTTCGCTAATCTTAGTAATCAAAAACGGATCTTGGGAGACAACGTCCTCGAGACGGATTCTGGCAACTCCGTGCACAAGTACATGCACTTCATTGTCTGTGGGCATTAATTGTTGAATTGTTCCAAGAGTTCCTATTTTATAAAGGTCATCTGGGTGGGGATCTGAAACTCGGGCGTCCTTTTGCGTAAAAATAGCAATTAAACGGTCGCCTGCAAAACTGGCGCTTACCGCGGCTTTACTCTTAGGACGGCCAAAAGTAAGTATTGATTCAACTCTTGGAAAAACAACTGAACCGCGAAGTGCTACTGCTGGAACTGTGCGAATTTCTTGTGCCATATTGAATCAGTTAAACTTTAATTTAGCAGTCTAACATAGCATCTGCTAATGTGTCAAGGCTCATTTATTTATTGTAAATAGCGCCGCACCCGCCGACCAGTTTTGGCACAAGGCGTGTATGAATAATACTGAAAAGCCGAGTGCGAAAGCAAGGCGGGAACCCTACTTTATTCGTGGATTACAATCCTCGTGCCCGGGTTATCGTCTGTTGCACGAGTAATGTTTTTACCCTCAGACAATGTCGGGGAAATCCAATAATAAAGCTGTTCCGCGATTGAAGTCGGCAAGTTTACACAACCATGACTTCTACGATTGCCAAAATCATCATGCCAGTAAGTTCCGTGCAAACTATATCCTTTATATCCTGATACGTTTTCATTTTCAAAAAACATGATATAGGGAACGTTGGGCAAATAGTAATAACTTCTACCCTCTCCTCCGGACATTTTTTGTGACTTTGTTTTATACCAAACTCTAAATTCGCCCAGAGGAGTAGGCGTTCCGGGTAATCCCGTAGAGACAAGAGACTCTAAAAAGGTTTTATCTCCTTCGTGGGCAATTAATTTCTGTTCTGAAATATCCACCTCTATCCATTTTTCTTCACCTGCTACTTCGCCTAAAACCTGTGTATTTTTTACTTGTTTATTTAGCGAAAGAATTACTTGGGACGGAACCGGAATTTTTTCTCCTTCAAATTCCGCAAAGCGCTCCTGTGGATTAAAACTGTAAGAAAAATTAGGTGTAATCCAAGCTTGATACGGCCAACCGCTTGGAGTTCTACTTAGCGAGGTTTGTAAAATTCCAAAACTAAAAAGAAGAGCAAAGACGGGAATTAAGATAGCCAGTCTTTTAGAAATTAAGGAAATAAGCCCGCGAGGGGCAACTTGTTTTGCCATAACTTAAACTTACAATATTTCAATACCTGAAACAAGAGCTCCGACTATTAAGCAGTAAACGGCAAAATACTTATATTTGTTTTGGGCAAGTAAGGATAAAAGCCATCCGATTGAGAAATAACCTACAATGCCTGAGAGAATAAAACCTACAATATAGGGCGCCGGATCGGACACTGCCGCGCCATGCTTGGTTAACTGTAAAACGACCGCGCCTAAAATTGCCGGGATAGAGAGGAGAAATGAAAAGTCTGCAGCCTGTTTTTTGTCTATACCAAGCATCGTACCCGAAAAAATTGTGGCAGAAGATCTTGAAATCCCCGGAACTATCGCCACCGCCTGAAATATTCCAACAATTAGTGCTTTAGGGAAACTGATTTGTTTGCCCTGGACGCTATGCACTATACGCTGTTCGCTATCTACAAACCAATTCATAACTCCTGAAATCATGAGTGTTATGCCAACCCAAAATAACGAGGCAAACATGCTCTCAAAAAGATCGTTTAAAAAATATCCAGCCAATCCGGCTGGAATAGTACCGATAATCAATAACCACATCAGATGTGGATTCTTGAAAGTGAGCAGTTCCCAAACAGTCCTTCTATAGTAAATAAGCACTGCAAGCAAGGTACCTCCGTGAAGAGCAACATCAAAAAGTATTCCTGGCTGAGAGAAATTAGGTAAAAGCTTTTGAACAATTACTAAATGCGCGCTAGAAGAGATCGGGAGAAATTCGGTTAGACCTTGAACAATTCCAAGAAGGGCGGCTGAGAACAAGTCCATACTCTTTTTTACTCTTCCTGTATAGGTTCTGCAACCACAATTAAGCGTTTCCAGGCAGTTCCTGGGGGCCAACAAGTCTGCAGGATTAAACGTTCGCTACCAGTTCGCGCCTCAGTCAACCAGCTTGTATCATTTGCGTCAACTGTATGTTTGGCGCTAACTCTGTATTTATAAAGTTTATCCAAGAAAAAGACATATATCTCATCCCCGGGAACATTACCTTCCGAAGCTTTCAGCTCGCGCAGAAGATAAAAGACGGTGTTAAATTGTGCCCCGCGAAGTCCGGCTTCGGAAGAATGGGCGAAAAGGAAAGTAGCTCCCTCCATTCCAGGGAAAACAGAACCGGCAGCATGCGCAATTCCTTGTTTTAAGGCCAATAAATACGCTTTCTCGTTAACCGGGTCGACATTTTCCATAACCGGCGCCCTGGCTCCAATTTTGGGTATATAGACAGAAAAGTAACTGTTGGGTAAACCTAATTCTTGAGCATATTGGCGCGTTTTTTCTTTTTCGTTTTCTACCGCAGATACGGCAATTTGTGCCTCCTGAACTTCGAGAACATTTTCTCCCCTTGCAAGACTTAAGCGATAAGTAAATTCAGAATTGACTATTGGCCAAAAAGTAAAAATTAAACCGGCAATACCGGCAACAACTAATCCGGAAGCAAACGCACGGATAGTATGGTAAGCAATTTTAGCGCTACGCGAGATAGCAACAACTACCTCACCAGAAAGCTGGTTCCACAGATAATGATAGACTAAACCTTCTCTACGCATATTTAGTGCCTCGCACACAATTCGCCATAGCGAAAACTGTGTTAAGTTAACCTCCTTCTCACGCTTGGAACAAGCAAAGCAATAATACTACCGATTGCCAAGAAATAACCTAAGAATTGCAAATATTGAGGCAAGAACAAAATAGTAACCTTGGTTGTATTATCCGGCAGCTGCCAGCCGTTCTCCCAATTATTAACCTTGACGTGCTCTTTTATCTCGCGGCCTAAAATTGGTGCAAGGTATTGAAAATCGCCCTCGTATGCCTTCCACCCGTCGTGATACGCCTGTGAAAGAACAAGAGTCCCAGTCGAGGGAGTTGCCAGTGTAACGCGATACATATCCGGCGTTTTGTGTTCTGTCTCAACGGTAGAAATTTCCTGTTGTGGAAGCACCAAATCTTTCGGGTGAAGATACATACTGGTCAATAATTTATAAGGAAAGGAATAAATTGAAACTTTTCTAAGATCGTTTATTGTTTGGTCTGCCCCTATTGAAATATTGTCAAAATGCAACGCGTAACCCGCACCGTCTTTTTCCATTGGAGGCTGAACAAAGTATGAAGTTTGCCAACCTTTTTTGTCCGGTAAGTATGTTTCCAAGTCAGATTTTCTTGTATTTGAGTTTTCTATCCAAAACATAAGACTTTTACCTTTAACGTTTCTGCTTTCAACGCCAACCAAATACCCTGTACCGTGCGGCAATTTCTCAAGATAATAAGCAGCGCTGCAGTTGTTGGCATCTTTTGCTATCAGCCTTTTTGCCAACCCGTCTTCTTCTTTAATTATTTGATTTTTAACCAAACCTCGGGCAGTATTGCAGTTTTTTGCTCTTTTTGATGCTTTGTCTGTTACCAGATTAATTTCATAACCAAAGAGCCCGGCAATCTTTGGGAACTTAACTAGCACCTCCCGGCCGTTAAAAGTTATATCCGGCACTATAACTTGAGATTTTGTCATATTGTTTGGATCAATCCAAACAAGCTCAATTAACCCCAAGTCGGGTAAAGCTAGTTTCCAGTCAGACATTGCAGTAGGAACAGTTTTCCGAAATAAATACGAGTCTCCTAAATCTTCTACCGTAAATTCCAAATCTTCTTGAGTTTTGTTGGTAAACAGAGATCGGAATGGGTAATAAAACGAGTCTCCAGTTATTGAAAGGTAATTTCCGTTATCCAAATAGCCCCGGTCGTTGTTGTTCCATTTTGTTTCAGGGACTACAGAGGGCAGATTGTTAGCCAAAAATACATAGTTGCTGACTGGTGTCTGTAAGCCAACCTTGTAAACTTTCACTTTGCCAAATTCACCCTCGAGTGTGAATTTCTCAGTAGAAAGCATGTTTTTTAATTCATCCAAATAAAGTGCCTTAGAAGATGGCGGATTAATTATATTTTCGTCAACCACCAGCCAATTTACTTGATATTTATCCAATACTTTTTCGAAAAGCTGGTTGTTTTTTGTATAAAGAGCGTAAGACGCTTCCCAGTAATAATTCTCGTTAAAACTACTCCAGCGGTCAAAGTCTCGGGTTAAAACAGATTGCTCCATGCCAAACCAAGCGAACCCTGCGCCTTCAAAACCCCATTGGTAATATTCCCAACCAAAAAATGTAGGAATAGGAAATACTGCAAGCCGCGTATTTTGGGGCTGATTTTCAAACCAATTTTGAAGTTGGAAATATTCTTGAGGTATAGTAAGGCGCATTTGCCGGCTGATAAAATTTCCGCCAATAGCCGGCCACATCCATACTGCCAAAATCAGACTGACCAAAGCCGCCAAAACCAGTTTTTTAACAGTGCTTTGTAAAAACCCTGAAATCCAAAACACTCCCTGAGAGAAGTAAAAGGCAAAACAAAAAATAACAATTAAAGAGAATTTTGTCCAAGGAAACCTATAACCCTCTCGAAACAAAGGAATTGTATCGCGCAGAAAATTTACGGCACTAGAAAGCGGCTCGTGGCCGTATATTAAAAATGGGAAAGTTAAGATAAAAACCGGCAATAGTTTGTAACCAAAGTTATTTCTATGACGAAGTGAAAAAATAAAACCAGTAAGAACAATGAGGGAAATTACCAATCCGGTTTCAAAGACAAAGAAGTTATCAGCGTGTTTCTTCCAGTCTTCTAAAGCGTCTTTGTAATTACCTTTGGTAAATTTCTGCCAGTCAAAAAGAAAACCTTTTAAAAACACGGCGTTGTCTAGCGTGGCATAATCTTTATCGTGAGCAAACGCCTTGTCAGAAAACATTTGGTTAATCTTTGCTTCCGAGACCTGACCTGAAGACGTCGCGACCAAGTAAGCTTGCGGTAACAGCCAGTAAGAGTTAAGGATTAAGGTTGTTCCCAAAATCAAGCTAACTCGGCGAAGATTAGTAACTTTTGTCAGGCAATAGACAGCTAAAACAGCAAAGTAGACATACCAAAGTGTTGCAGCATAAGCCATTGGCAAGGCCAGAATTGTTAATCCCGCAAACCAGACGAGATGTTTCCAAAACCCTTGGTGTAAATATTTTGCCGCCAAGAGTAAAAGCCATGGTAAAAAGGCATAAAGCGCGGCAAACATTTCAAACGGGAAAAAGAAATGCTGTAGTGTTCCAAGGTTTAAGAGATAAAATAAGCCTCCGGCAAAGGAAGCTACTTCTTTTTTTACATTACTTGCGCTCGCGTACACCAATTCTTTAAGAAAGAAATAAACGCCCAAGGGTCCGACCAATAACGCCAAAAAGAAATAAAGGTATCTTTGTAAATTCTCAGGAGCAAACAGCGAGGTAATGCCGTAAAAAATAATTCTGGGCAATTCAGACATGTGGGCATGTACTGCTAAAGCGCCCAGTCCTTGTTCTTCACGCCAAACTCCATAAAAAACTCTCTTGAGGTTTAAGAGAAGGTCAAATTCAGGATGTAGCGTATCCCAGCCTGTAAGATATGTGCCGGGAGTGAAGTTTGATACACTGAGAATTAGGACAAATAGAACTATAACAAAAGCCGATGGATTGGAAGTAAAGGTTCTATTTATTTTCCTTTTAATGTTATTTAACATACCAATTAATAGCTCATAGTACCACGTTTTGTGATAAATTTCCATTAAAAAACCCACTTTCGTGGGTTGAACTTTCTCAAGGGGGGGTTTTTTGCCCCCCTTGAGATTATAAAGCAAAGTCCTTACTTTACTTTGACTAATTCCGCTCTTACAAGCTGGAATTGCATTCTCTTGGTCTTGTTGCCTTTGGCGTCAACTGTCTCTTTTCCTTGAGCGTCAACTTCAAAACCCCATTGTTTTCGCTGAACTGTTACCAAAAGAACTTCTTGAGCGTTATCGAGGCTATTTGTAATCCCGACATAGCTCTTTTCTGGTGTTCCTTGAGCTTGTCTGAACAACCAGTGTCCAGAAAGATTTTCTTCTGTGGCGTCCACATTTTTTTCGCCATCAAAAATTCTTCCTGTTGCCGTAAATCCTCGTTTAACATAAACCGGTCCGTGTTCTTCTGAGTCCCAAGCATGGACTGATCCGTCCAAATTTAAGACATTAAGAACAACTGATCGACCGTTTCCGCCTTTAAGAATTCCTACTCCAGGCACTCTGACTTCTTGTCCTTGGAAAGTTCTCCAAGCAAACATGTCTGCCTGAACGTTGCAGTCAAATCCAGGAACTTCGCAGAAATCGTTTTTGTCATAGTTATAACCTGCCAACGCTCCTGCTGAACGTTTAGTGTTAATTGCAGTTTCCCAATCTTGATAAACCTTAAGATCTTTTTTTATTTCTCGAGGTTTAAGATCGGTTGCAAAAACTAAGTCACGGTCCGGAGTAAACCCTTCAGGCAATTGCCTAACTTCGGTTTTGTCACCATCTGGGTGACGAAGCACCCATTGCCCATTACCTTTGGATTCAGCCGGATTGATCTTTGCCTCCATTAAAGAGATTTTTACTCCCATGGACGCGGCTTCGGGTGTACCTGCCAACACAACTCTAACCGGAGTGCTTACTGCTTGTGACGCAGATAGCTCAACTTTCCCGGTTGCGGCTTGAGTCTGAGCCAAAACTACAGGTTTAGTAGCTTCGGCTGTTGGCTTTGCTGGTTCGGCTGTGGCAGTAACAACTTTCTCTACTACTTTCTCCACTACTCTTGTTACTTCAACAACCCTATCCAGAAAAAGCGGCTTGGACGCCTCAGCTGCCTTAGTTGTAGGAGTTGGTGGTGTACCAAAACCACAAGCCTCAAGTACTGCTGTTGTTCCTACACCCGCACCAAGACCGATTGCTTGTCGTCTGTTAAGACGTGTATCTAATATTTTTTTACCTAATTCACTAATTGATGTCATAAATTTTCACCTCCTCTTTTACCATGATTTGCGTGTTGCAAATCTTTTTAAAAACATACCGGATGTTCCTGCCAGGAGTGAGGCAAACACCCAGAGCGCTGAATCTCCAAATCCTGCTTTAGGCAAAGCCGTTGGCTGTCCAACTGCTTTTTCGTAACATACCTCGACTGAGTCTTTATCGTTTGCGTCTTGACCTGAAACGTCGCGCCCTCTGGCTTCGGCCGTGTTAACCGCACAGTCAATGGCTTTTGCCAAACGGTCTGCCGAAATCACTTTGCCGGAAACGAACACTTCTTGTGTCTGACCGGGATCAAGGTTGGTTAAATCGCTAGTCAAGTTCCCAGAAGAAAGACCTAAGAATGCCGGAAGAGTATCGGTTACGGTTACTTTATCAAACTTCACGTCCCCCACGTTTTTTACCTGAATCCGGAACGTCGCCTCTTCTCCCGGGCGGAAACGTACGCCGGACTGCATACCCAAATAATCTCTCCATTCATGCTCAGTTTTTCCGGTAACAACTTTTACCTGTTTATTGACTTGCAAGGCGCCTGTTTTAACACAAACTTGCGCTCCTCCATATTGGGTCTCACAGCGGACAGCAGCATATGCAGGAGCAGTAAACAAAATCGGGGCAAGAAGTGCAGCCGCAATTACCGAAGTTCTAACAGAATGTTTTAACAATACAGGCGAATGATATGATATAGGCTATCCCTTTGTCAACTCTCGCTTGACAATAGTATATTGTACATACTACAACCGCGCCCAGTAAGAAGTTGAAAGTGCTTTTATAGACTGCTACTTGCAATTTACTATAATTAAATTGTATACTCGGTACGCAATTTAATTTTGACGCATTTTTGCGAAAGCAAAAAGCGCCCATATAAGCTGTAACTGCCCCAAACTGCTTCCAAAATATTATATGGACGAGCCAGTACGAGAAGAACCAATAAACGAAGAAAGAAAAATCTACTTCGACAGAGATCGATATTCTGCTCTTTCCCGCGCTGTTTGGCGCGATTTTGGGCCTTTAATCATGGGTGCGCTCGTGCTTTTAGTGGTATTTGTCGGCGGATGGTATCTTTGGAGTAAGTCACAAGACACAGCTGAAGAACCCTCTTCTATTGTTATCGAAGAAACAGGTCAAGACGGGCTGGAAGTTTCTTTGCCAACCTCAGAAATTACTATTCCCGGATTTGCCTCTCCAAGACCAAGTGCGTCCCCTGCTCCAACAGCAAGCGCAACCCCATCACCAAAGCCAAGCGTATCTCCTACTCCAACCGCAGTTGCCAAGGGCGGACCTGTCTCGACTGGCCAAGGCGGACCGAAAGTTGCAACCGGTACTGCGACTAAGGGTGGACCTGTCTCGACTGGCGTCGGCCAAGGCGGGCAATTACCAAAAACCGGACCAGAAACAGCCTTAATATTACTCTTCACCTCCCTAACCGGAGCAGGTTTTGCTCTCCACAAACTCTCCAAGAGGATATAATCTTTTTGTGACAATTACAGAGTCTATACGCCAAAAAGCTCTCACGGCAATTTTGTTTGCATCATCCATAAGACGTTCTGATCCGCAAGT
This sequence comes from Microgenomates group bacterium Gr01-1014_5, assembly GCA_007376395.1. Classification (GTDB taxonomy): domain Bacteria; phylum Patescibacteriota; class Microgenomatia; order UBA8517; family UBA10165; genus VMGE01. The sequence continues at coordinate 19,463 of VMGE01000009.1, forward strand.
TGGAGTTTCTACTACATATTGGGACAACTCAACTCGTAACGACTTTGAACATTTAGTAAATCATCTCGGAAAAACTGATCTTCCTGAACGAAGAAAAATAAGAGAGCTCTTGAAATGGCGAAACGCCCAATCTGTTTTAGACGCAGGATGCGGATCTGCAACCGAATATGCAAGTTACCAAAAAGATCCAATTTTAAAAAAAATTAAATACACAGGTCTTGATTTAAGTTCAAAGATGCTGGCAATTGCTCAAGAACGATTTCCTGGCCTAAATTTAACTAGAGGTGAGCTAAAAACTATCCCTTTTCCTGATAAAAGTTTTGACGCTGTGGTTTTGCGGCACGTTTTAGAACACCAACCAGACGGATACGTTGACGTCGTAAAAGAATCGGTCCGGGTTGCCAAAAAATGTGTAATCATTGATTTCTTCCACGCACCCATGCCTTTTATACCTGAAATCGTACATCTTAACGATAAAAAAGGGTTTGCTAATAACTGGTACAATCGCGAAGCATTTCAGGACTTTTTAGATACTCTTCTGATAAAAGGTTGGTTTGTTACAAAATGTTCTGGTTCTGCAAAACAAGAAGCCGTTATTTACACACTTCTTATTTGAATAAAAATATGATATTTTGTATTGAATTTGCTATAACTTAAATCAAATGGGTGCAGAAAGAAAATTAAGTATAGATGCTAACCCTGATAAATTACTTCCTGTCTATTTAGAACACCTTGATGAATCAGTACTTAAAAGGATTAAATATGATCAAAGAACAGATATAATAACAAATGAGGGTATTAGGATCCTAGATCATACAATTTTCGAACGTTGGTTGTATCTTAAGGGAACCCCATATGAAGCTAAAGCAAGAATATTGCTAGAAAGAATGAGGGATTCTATTGCGGGCAATAGACAAGAAGCAGCAAATAATTCCTGAAAACTCCACAATCTAACCTAAAAATGGTAAAATAGCCCATATCATGCGCCCGCCTGCAACGCTATGCGCGCAGCATTGCGGGCAGGGGATCGTTTTTTAGAACGTGTTTTATACATATGTCCTTATATCTAAGTTGGATGGAAACTTGTACATAGGATGGTCAAGTAATCTTAAGAGTAGGATCGAGAAACATCAGAATGGTCAGGTTCCTGCAACTAAACATAGATTGCCAATAAAATTAATTTATTACGAAGCATGTTTGAATAAAGAATCAGCTATTAAAAGAGAAAAACAACTTAAGACAGGATTCGGCAGGGCATATTTGAAAAGAAGATTGACTTAATATTGCGGGATCGGCTAATGGCAGGCCAACGGATTCTGGATCCGTTTATCTTGGTTCGAGTCCAAGTCCCGCAACTCGAGGCAAAGCGTTGCCGAAGATCCTGGGAGTAACAACGAGCAGGACGTTCTTAATATACCAAGTTTCTCTCCTGTAGAGCGAGGTTCTTAATCCCGTAGCCGGTAAGAAAAAAGCCGGAATTGACGGTAACACTGTTGCAAAAGTCGAACGTGGGGTATCAAGACCTAAAAGATTAACGCTAGTAAAATAATCAAAACTCTTGGAGTTAAATCTTCAGATACTTTAGGCGTTTAGTTATTTAGAAAGCTTTGCTGATTTTTCTTCAAATACCAGTTTTATTCGTAGATGAAATTGAGGAGACGGTTTTCCCATAAAGGTAACAAGTCCAGGAGAAAATACGAGAGTACTTGGAACTTCACCGAAAGGACGAGGAACCGTCGCTAGAAAATTCGGCTTATCTAGTGCACTTTCAGGTATTAGTGCCATCTGCTTCTGCATAAAATCGTAATAGTCACGATTCTCTTTAGGAGATCTTTCGTATTCTCTCGTAAACCTCGAAGGGTCTGGAGTAAAAGTATCGTCTACGGGTTGAACATAAATTTTTTCATTGGCACTTTCCTTATTCTGGACAGTATTTTCGTCAAAACAAGCAAAAATGAATAGGATGGGGATTCTGTGGCTATTTGTTATACGTATTTCTGTCAAACCTGTACAAATAGATTGAAGGCCGCCGTTTATTCTTGCAGATGTTTCTTCTGTTGCAGGAACTCGAAACTCCTTCCATGAGCTTGTATCTTCAGGCAAAGATTGTTCAACAAAAGGCGAACAAGCCGTAGCAAATGCGACTTCCGCTACTACAGGAGCAACTGGTAACAATCTTAAAAATGTTCTCCTTCCAAATCTTTCTGCCATATTATTCATTGGTATTGTAGCAAATTTCATAATTTTGCGCTTGCACTTTTTAGATATTTGTGCTAGTATTCATATATAACAAGTTACCAGCGACAAATTCCCAGGTTGGGAAAAGTTTGAAAGAACTAGCTGACTAACTGACCTCACTTTCGGGTGAGGTTTTTTTATTGCGAAGCATCAAGCTTTGCTTATTGGTTGACCAACAGTTCAAACCCCAGCTTCTTCTCCTTCTTTAACTTAGTTACCCATTTTTTGGCATCTTTCTCTTCAGGATTATCATGGCAGTACCTTATTAAACTAGCCAGAGCATCGGCAAGCTGAATCCCAACTTCAGACCTACTCCTAACAGTCTTTAATTTTTTAATAGCGATTCCTTTATCTCTTAATACTTTTTTAAGCTTGCGTTCATACCATTTGGGTTTTTTCCCATCAATATAAATACTGTTGATGTTTTTTTCTGTTATGAGATGCTGGAAGACAACTTCGAGCATAGAGTCTGGTCTGACTGGGTTCTCAAATATCGCTACTTTAACTGTAAAATCAAGCTCAAAAATACGAGAAAGAAATTTGTTTTTCATAAACCACCGTTCTTCTGCCCAATGAAAAAAGCTAATTTTCAGGTCTTTTTCAATCTTTTGTAATTTACTCTCAAATTTTTCCAGATTTTCAACTTCAACATAGACAACTGAAGCGGTAGAATGGCCAGTTTGTTTATGAATACCGGATTCATCAATAAAAATTACCATAACTTATTTATAGCAAAAACTATAATAACGGAGTTTTCTATATGGTGGATAAGTCCGAGTTTCTTTAGTTTGTCGTAGGAATTGAGAAATGATAGTCTAATTTACTTTAAAAAGGGAAGTTTCTTAACTAAACTTGTTTCATTCCACCAAAGTCCAAGTCCGTAAACTTCTCCGGCACGAAGCTGTAATAAAAGTTGAAGCACAAAAATATAAATTAAATGTTCATCCACAAATGGGTTGTTTTTTGGAGGGAGGACAGCAAGCCACATAAGCAGTAAAAGAAGACTGCCGGACATTGTAGAAAGCTTTTTGCCGATACCTAATATAAGTGCAGTACCAACTCCTAAAAGCCCAAGCATAAACAATTTAAAAATCCAAATGTAGGAGATCCTCCGGCAAGCCATGATTTTTCAAGAGTTGTGGCATACCCCAAACCAAATACTTTATCAAAAAACGCCCAAAGGAAAATCCATCCCATGCTTATTCTAAGCAAAGCAAGATAGAGTTGTTGCTTCATATATTTATGATATGCACAGATTTTTATATTTGCAAGTTTTTGCACACTGGCCAATTCTACAAAAAAACTTGCTACAATAAAGCTCTCACCTTGTTTACACCCTATTTTGTCTACATCTTACGTACATCAGCAAACACTTTATACATTGGACAAACAAATAATCTAGAAAAAAGATTAAAAGAGCACCAGAATAAAACTTCCAAATCCGCAAAATATATTCGATATTTTGCATCATTCAAACTGGTTTATTCAGAAACGCACACATCAAGAGCCGAAGCTCTGAAGCGGGAAAGACAGCTCAAAAGCTGGACCAAGGTGCAAAAGGAGGAGTTAATTAGAGGCGCTTGAAACTATTAAAAATGCATCATTAATATTTTATTGACAAGCGCCTCGGGTTAAAGAAAGATCATCATACCAATTAGTATCAATCCAATAGGATCTGGCATAGACTTGAATGTTCCTTTGCCAATAACTAGGGATGGAAACAGACTGTTTAATTTGTTGCCAGCCAACACCATTGGGTGTATTAAACTCAAAAGAACGCCAAGACCCTCCAACTTCCTGTACTGCTAATGGAGTCCAGGAATTGTAATAGCCCTTTTTGACCCAGCCAGACAGACAAAATGTTTCCCCGGCTGAGGTTGGGATACCAGCTTGAGCAATCTGCCACCCCCAAGAATAACCGGTATTGGAAATTTTCAAAGAGTTTTTACCTGAGTGAGCAATAGTTGAATCAACTATACATTTTCCAGATACAGATCCACCACAAGCCCAGTTGGTAAACAGATTAGCCATATCCTCAAAACAACCATTAAGCAGTAAGCCTGAGTTACAAGTAAACGGTGTTGGCGTAGGAGTGGGTGCAGTTACAGGCGTTGTTGCTGTTACAAGGTCATAAAGTTGATCAATATTTAACTGACCATAGGCGCGGTAACCTTGTGATTGAGCATAATTGTATGCCAACATTACTTTCCAGTCTTTATTATCTGCAAATACCAGAGTGGGATCAGCAAGGTGGACTCCTGCCTTTTGCAGCCATCTAAACCCTGGGGCAGCAACCCAGCTGGCTGACTTGGAAAGGTCTGTGCTAAGCAAGGCGCTTGAGGCGCGGATTCTCCATTTTGGACCACCCCAATCTCCATAAACCGCAAGTAAGGCATTCCGGTTAGGTACGTGTAATAAGAAGGTATTACCAGAGGGTGATGGCAGCACAGTATTGGCTGTCATATTGGTGTCAAAGTTTGGACCTTCTGCCAAAGTACTTTTAGAATAATGCGTTTCATAGTTGCCTCCAACACCATTCTTGCCTTCCATTAGAAAATGCCAGGTAGATCCAATCACCGCAATGCTTGGATTTCCTAAATTATAATTCCAGTCTGTATTAGTGGCTGACTTGGTAAAAATTTTATTGCCCCCATTTGCCGGCGTCAAGGTAATCTTGTCTGTTGATGACCATAAATAAACACTTCCGTCCGAATCTTTCACAGCTGACAGATAATAGGTTCCATCAACTTTAATCACATAAGGTGCTGATACACCGGTCAAAATAGGTGCTCCATTATTCCCAATAACCCAATTACTACAATTAGAGTTGTTAGCCCAGGCATAATAAATCTTCCCATCTGAAGTATTGTGGTACCAGTTATCGCATTGGGAGCCATTCATAAAGATTGACTCTTCAGTAGCATCCGGTAAGATTGGATCATTGGCTTCAAGAGTTAAAAAAGAGGGCGGAAGAGTTGAGATGTTTATGCCGGAAATTTTTGCATTGGTAATAGTGCTTCCCGTATGGTGCAAGGCTGTATCAAAAAGCAATGGATAAGTAAGCCTCTCTGAGCTAGTATAGAATAGGTTGCCATTTTTATAATATTTAACCACTCCTGACTCAACAGCTACTCTAAAAATATCACCAGGGACATAAGAGCCTGTTGGTCCATATTTCAACGCGGCGGTTTCGACAATATATATTTGTCCGGATGGAGTAAGGCCGAAACCAAAGTTTATATTAGTATATTCCTGATCAAGGTCACCATTGCTTAAATCACCAACACCATTGCTTAATCCACCAACTTTAGCAGTATTTATCTCATTTGTTGAAAATTCTACATACCCATCGCCGGAAATAATTTGTTGTACTGATGAAGCTCCCCCATTGCCCCAGTTATTAACGGCAGTTTTGGTTAAGTTATTACCATTCACATTGATTCCGACAACACTAGTCCAGCTAACATTTTGGGTATTGCTAAAAATTTTAGCATTGATAACAGTAGTGCCTGTATGATGCAAAGAAGTATCAAAGAGGAGTGGGTAAGCAGGAGCCATAGAGCTGGTATAGAAAACGGTTCCGTTTTTGTAATACTTAACTACCCCTGACTCAACAGCAACTTTAAAAATATCTCCGGGAATATAAGAGCCTGCTGGTCCATATTTGAGTACAGTGTTTTCAGAGATATATATTTGTCCGGATGCATTAAGTCCAAGTGCATAATTGATCTGTTTATAATCTTGGTTTGGGTCTCCCTTACTTAGTCCTGCAAATTTAGTAGTATTTGTTTCATTAGTGGTAAATTCTACATATCCATCACCGGAAGTTATATTTTGAACTGAAGAAGCTCCCCCATTACCCCAATTATTAACAGCAGTTTTGGATAAATTATTACCATTTACATTAAGCCCCGCAGCATTGGTCCAGGTAACATTTTGAACATTCTTGTTAGATATTCCTGCCCATGCTGTTTCCATCCTTTGTCCGACGATTGCAGCGCTCGGGCGGTCTAAGTGTACCTCATCAATCAAGGTCACGGGTTCTGTCCGAATCATCGTCACTCCGGCCAGTCCGACACTATCCTGCTGTGCTTGGACAACTGCCCAATTTGCAAATATGGACGAAGTCGTTCTTGCGAGACGAGCGAATAATATACGAAGCTGTGGTTGGTTAGTATCGACCCGTACATCCGCAACGAACTGACTAAACTTGGATGCCCATGTCGTTGGAGAAACTGGGAAACCACTAGCATCTAGTGTTCCAGTTGCGAGCGCATCCTGCTCACCTTGATAAAAAAGAATTCCTGCAAGTCTAGATCCTCCGCCAGAGAGAGACCCAGCAAGGTTGGCAAGGCAGTTTGAGTAAAAAGCTCGACCCCTTTGCCACTCCTCAATTGAACTACCTCCCTGTGCACAGTTCACAAATCCAATATTCTTACCTGTCCGGATCACATATGCTCGTCCAAAAGCAAATACTGGACCTTCCATTGCCCGTGACACTCCTGGTGTGGTTGGAAGTGGAGACCATTGTCCAGTCCAGACTGCGATGTTGGCATCTTCCCACTCGGAGACTGTGTCGTAGCGCACGTATCCATTCATATTACTCTGGCCGATCAGCAGAAACACTTCACGCATTCCCGGAGAGGGTGTAGTTGCCGTAGCCGTCGCAGTCACTCCCGGAAGTCCAGAAAGCGACAGCATAATTAATAGAAGCAAAGGGGGAAACACGTTACTCGCTCGCTTGGCCAAGTTTAGATAATTTTTTATTTTCATTCAGTAAACTTTAGACGCTATAATAGCATATTCTACAAATTAGAACTTATGATAACAAAAGTCCCGGCCGCCTTGTGTTATGCTTAATTTAGAAAACGAGGTGATGTCACTTGAAAATGCTAACAGTTGTTGTCTTGGTAATATTAGGACTTTACTGGCTTATTGATCACTCTGCTCCTTTACCGTTAAATCATGAACAATTCGGTTT
>VMGE01000004.1 GCA_007376395.1 Microgenomates group bacterium Gr01-1014_5
AGATCAACGTTGTTTTTAATTGGCAACAAGGTTTTACTTCTTGACACGATACTTCTTTGACTGGTACAACGTAGCAACTTTACATTTTATGTCTTCTAAGGAATTAATTGATAAAAAATCAAGGTTTGATAATTTGTTTCCAAGTCCTGATGCGATGAGGTCTTTGCTTTTTAAACACCCTTATTTAAATGAAATATTAAAATATATGTCTGCCAAAGGAGAGTCTGTAGACACTATCCTTGTATGGAATAACTTAAAAGGGGGACAGTTAGTAGATCTTGGAATTTTACGACATTTAATTGCAGGTAATATAGTTATACATCCTTTTAGCGCAGAACAACTCCAGCCAAATTCTTACGATGTATCATTAGGTGAATATTTTTATAGGTGGCGTGGAAGAGGCAACCAAAATGGTCCGGTTCGCCATACTTATAACCCTCTTGATCAAGAAGATGTAAATGGATCTTGGGTACTCGAAAGTGCAACTTCAGTAGCAGACATTGAACGACAACATGGTATAAGTTTTGTAGGATTAGAGAAAGAAGATAGAATTATTTGGCTCAAACCAAGCGAGATGATCCTCGGCCATACGATTGAATATATCGGTGGAATAAATATAGTAATTCCAGGAATATCTGGTAAATCTACAAGCGGAAGAAATCTAATTGAGATGTGTAGCGATGCGAGAATGGGAAATATAGGTTTTGTAAATAGATATACGTTAGAAATATTTAACAAAACTCCTGATAACGACAAAGGCATGTGGATCCCCTTGGTTGTTGGTCAAACATATGCATCATTTGAATTTCAAGAAGCTGTTGAACCGCCGGCAGGTAGTTATTCGGGACAATATGCAAATGGAGTTGATATAAATAAAATTATGTTAAACTGGAAACCAGAAATGATGCTTCCTAGAATGAAAAGATCAAGAAAATAAAAAAGGAGGCGAAAAATTTATGGAAAGACTAAGAAGTGCAACAGACACAAGGTTATTAATTGAAGTTTTATCAAACCATATTAGTAGAGTAAAAGAAGAAAAATTTGGATTTGTTCCAGCTGGTGAGGAATTTTTAATTATTATAGTAAGAGAGGGTCATAATCGAAATCTACAGCTAGGAAGTAGGTTTGTTGGAGGCTGGGAGGGTGAAGGAGAGATTAACGTTGTCTATCAAGACGGAAACGTAGAATCTTTTGGTGGGGAATTGACAAGAGGGGGAGTGAAAGATGCAGAGATCTATGAGATTTATACCCCGTTACTAACTGAAGAAGAAATAACAATACTTAGCCAACTGCCTGGGTTTAAGCTAGAATAATATTTGTGTTTTGGGTTATAGTTTATATTCAAATAATAAAATGATATTAGGTCCTGACGTTTTACTAGAACTTGTTAAAAAGCAGAAGCTTGTAACAAATCTATCTGACAGGGAATTAAAAAATCCTGAAGGTGCTGGTTTTGACTTAAGAATTGGCGAAGTGCTTGAGCTAAAACCAGGCCGGGCGTTCTTGGGAGTCACTGAGAGGGAGACACCGGATGTAAAAACTTTAGCAAAGTTTAGATCTCGGGCCAAAAAACAAGACACATTTAAATTAATGCCTGGACAGTTTGTGTTGATTACAACTATTGAAGAAGTTAAGACCCCGATAGACTTAGCGCCCCATTTATTTGCCCGATCAACCCTCTTTCGCAGTGGAGCGACTTTGTTGTGTACCCAGATTGCGCCAGGATACAAAGGCAAGTTGACGATGGGGCTATATAATTTTCGAGAAGTTCCCCCTCATGCAAATCCAGCAGACTATGTAATCGAAATTGAGATGGGTGCAAGGGTCGCTCATGTTCAATTCGAAAGAGTTGAGGGGGAAGGTGCCCAGTATAGAGGCCAGTGGCAAGGAGGGCGAGTTGCAGCAACCCAGAGGGAGGTACAGGTATGAGCATAGGCCCCGGCGGTCCAGAACAATTATTACGAGAGAGACACGAAGGCTTAGTGGTGCCTGAATCTCCTGTGCTTGTTACCCCTTGGGGATTTTTACCTGAAATCAAACAAAGGTTATTAGATAGTGTCGAGGCGCGCGCTGTCTTTAATTCAGAACAAGTGGGAGGAATAAAAGAAGCATTAACTACCGCCGCAACTCGCTTTGGAAGCGGACTGAGTGAGCTGCCAGAGTTCTTGGACACTATGAGAAGGCTTGAAGAATACGTTCGTCTTACTGGGGAAGGAACAGAGGCAGAAAGAGAATATGTAAAGCATGTTATGCGCACAGATGAAGAGATTGCAGTTATTTTTGCGCGCATATCTAGAAACCCCGGATCTATTGAGGAAAATTCACGAAGTGTTACAGAGGAGGGGGCAGCGCAGTTCCACCAGAAGTGGACTGTTAGTGTTGACGGGTATGGTCATGAGTCTGTTGCGGAGCACGCCATAATTAGGGAAGCAGTAGAAAACGCACCTTCTTTAGATGTGGATTATGTTACTGATAATAGACTAGCTTCGCTAACTGAATTTTCCGGTCGTTTTAAAGGAAGGCAGGGTGTTGGCCACTTTACTCCAGATTCAGTTAGTAGAGATCCCCATTTAAATCGACGGTGGCAGGAAGTCCATGCTTTGGTGTTTGGATTTCATGACATGATGATGGAGAAGGGTGCTGTATATATACAAACCGATGAGGCCAAAGGAAAACACCCAAGAAGGAAATTGACTACAAAGGTCGTAGCAGACCAAGTTAAAAATTTGATGCCAGCATCTCGGCTTTCAAGCGTGACGATTACGATGAATGCTCGGGAGGCAGAGAATGTATTTAGGAAGTTATTATCTTCTCCCCACCCTTCGGTAAACAGGTTGGGACAGGTGATGAAAGAGCACGCGCTACGGGTTGCTCCGACACTTGTTAAGTACGCTGACCGAAATGATTTTTTGGTTGCCTCAAGGGAAGGAATTGGAGCCTTGGTGGAAAGAGAGAGATTACAAGGGGACTATCCAGACATAAGAGAGGGTAAGTCTGTCGACCTGTATAGCTATGATCCAGAAGCGGATGCAAAGTTTTTAGCAGCAGCGACTTATCATGATCCCGATACAGGTAATTGGAGGGATTTAGTAGCAAAGTTTTCCGCCATGACAGTGGATCAGAAAGAGGCTGCTCTACTAGATGTTCTTGGTAAGATGGGCAAGTTCGATAAACCCATCCGTGCGATAGAAATGCCTTCTGACTATGTTGTCGAATATCCGGGCATGACTTACGGCACGTGGAGAGACTACAAGCGTCATCGTATGGAATACTATGAAGCAAAGGATCTTGATACCAGATTTGGTTATGAAGTCCCACCACTTTTTACTGAGATGGACGAATCAGCTGACTCTCAATTCCATGGCTGTGTAAAAAGCTTGCACAGAGTTATGGGCGAGGTTGACAAGCTATTTCGCGAGGTGCGCGCTGTTGATTCCTATGCTGCGCAATACTGTGTCACAAGATTACATTATCGGCCAGCCATTGCTAAATTTAATGTTCGCGAAGCATTTCATTTGATAAACTTGAGAACTAGCGGTAGCGCGATCCCATTCATACGAACATTGATGTGGGACCTTTTTGATCAGCTAAAGGAAGCAAACCCTTTGATAATGAAGCACTTACAGCTTAAGTTAGAAGCTAGACCGAGACCGGAGCGGGACTTTCCTTGGTCAGTTTGAAGATAACTCTTATAGCTTCTAGTAAATTTAACCCTTTGTGTTTTTTGGAGAAATACGTTGTATAATTAGTTGCTGGTTTAACCGAAAAGTCTATTGGATACAAATAGTATCCAGATTGGGTATATTTACTAAACACCAATGGATAAAAAAATTGCTCAATTATTAGCCTCTGAGGAAAAGCGTCAAAAAGAGACGATAACCCTAATTCCTTCGGAAAATTATGCTTCGGCTAGTGTTGGGCGCTTGGTAGGCAGTGTTTTAGGCAACAAATACTCTGAAGGGTACGCTAACAGGCGCTATTATCAGGGCAATAAATATATAGATAGTATAGAACAATTAGCCATAACGCGCGCGAAGAGCCTTTTTGGCGTACCTCACGCAAATGTCCAGCCATACTCGGGTTCCCCGGCCAATTCTGCAGTGCTTATGGCCCTTCTCGAACCCTGCGGGTCCGCTCAGGGTAAAGTTAACACGATTGTTGGGATGAATTTGTCCTCAGGAGGGCATCTTACACACGGCCATCCCGACATAACCTTCTCTGGAAAGTTTTTTAAGTCCGTCCAGTTCGGGATAGAGGAACAATACAAAAAGCTACAGTCTGATAGTGTCGGCTCTGAAACACATGATCCCCTCCGAGGCGGTTTAATTGATTATGATATGGTTTCAGGTATCGTAGAAGCTAATAGCGCAAAATTAATTATTATCGGCTCGACCGCTTACCCCTTAATTTTAAATTGGCAGAAGTTCGCTGAGATTGCTGATAGTTACGGGTGTTATTTGGTTGCCGATATTTCCCACGTGGCTGGACTGATTGCCGCCGGAGTCTATCCTTCTCCGGTAAAGTACGCACATGTTATGACTACAACAACCCACAAAACCTTGCGTGGTCCGCGCGGTGCAATGATTATGGTAACTGCAAAAGGTTTGGTAAAGGACCCTGAAATGGGTAGTAAAATTGATCGGGCGGTATTTCCGGGTTTACAGGGGGGACCGCACGACAACACCACGGCGGCAATTGCTCAGTGCCTTGCCGAGGCGGAAACACCGGCTTTTAGAAAGTACGGAAAACAGGTAGTTGAGAATGCACGGGTTTTAGCGGAAGAACTGGTGAGTGGAAGCCTTAAGTTGGTCGGAAACGGGACAGAGTCGCACTTAATACTGGTAGATTTGCAAAAAGTATCGGGCAATGTTGCCGCCGAGGCTTTGGAAATTGCAGGTATCACAGTAAACAGAAACTCAGTCCCAGGAGATAAGTCTCCTTTTTATCCTTCAGGAATACGTTTGGGTACGCCTGCTGTGACCACGCGGGGTATGGGGAAGCGCGAAATGAAGCAAATAGCAGGCTGGATTTTGGAAGTATTAGAAATAATTAAAGACGAAAGGTTGCCTGAAGAATCTAAAAAGCGCTCAGACTTCATCAAATCGTTTGTACGGCGTGCTTCGGTTAATAAACGCCTGCTTACTATTGCCAAAGAAGTCCGTACGCTTTGTAAGAGATACCCCGTTCCTTGATTATGGCATATGTATTTGACGGTCGAAAATTTGCTAAAGAGAAAGAAAGAGCGTTAAAACGCACCGTTTTCTCGCTTCAAGAGAAGAGAATTACTCCTACTTTAGTAGCCATTCTTACCGGTGAAAATCCAGCTTCTAAGTTGTATGTTGCACTAAAGAAAAAAGCTGCAGAAAGAATTGGAGTAAAATTTAAATTAATTCGTTTAAGTAAAGTAAGCAAAGAGGAGTTAATTCATTTGATTAAAGAATATAATCAATCGAATGAAGTGCATGGAATTATGGTGCAGTTGCCGATTGAAGGGATCAACTCTCGTGAAACTACCCGTGAAATATTACTAAGTATTGACCCGAAAAAAGATGTTGACGGTGAATCCGGTAGTGGAAATTATCCTGCGGCTACTGTCCGCGCCATTCTCTATGCCGTAATAGACGCACAAAGTAGAGGATTTTTGGCTAATTGGTCCGAAATTATTGCCTGTGTGGTTGGGGCAACCGGTATGGTAGGTTCTGCACTGGTCAAAGAACTAGAAGCAAAGAGTGTGCGAGTAATTAAGTGTAATACCAAGACTCTAGACTTGACCAAAGAACTTGCATATGCAAGTTTGGTGGTCAGTTGTACGGGTGTGGAAAGTATCATTAAAAAAAACATGGTTAAGCCCGGTGCTGTGGTTATTGATGTAGGTTCTCCGAAGGCAGATGTAGAAGAAAGCGTGCGCGAGATTGCCTCATTTATTACCCCAGTTCCCGGTGGTATAGGCCCAATGACGGTTGTTTGTCTTTTAGAAAACACAGTAGACGCGGCGAGTCTAACTTAAGGGCTCTTTCTCGTTTGGGGACAGAAGTTTTTCAAATGTTTTGATGAGTTCATCCAGACCCGTTAATCGCGAAGCTAAAACGAAAGGATAGGTAAACATTGTCTGGGAACCCGTAATTGCTTCAATTAGCTCAATATCCATCTCATCCCCTCCGTTTTTGAGAGCCTCTTTTATCGCAAGATTACGTTTTTCTCTTTGGGAATGAAGATAATCTAAACCTAATAGATAGTGTGAGGTTTCCTTTAGACCCATAGGTGCATTCTATCTTTACGCGTCAGATAATTCAAGAGTAGTTAATTTTTATCTCGACAAATATGTTTAGTAAGGATAAAATGAATGTATGCCAAAAACCAAAGGAACACCGCTTACTTTAGAAATGTTTGTGGAGTCTTTACTTCCAAGAACAGAAGAGATGTTCGAGGAAAAATTTTCTAAATATCGGGATGAAGTTCTAGGTTTTAAACAGGAAGTGCTCGGCGAGATTGAGAAGTTGAGAGAAGAATCCTCAGTCTCGGCATATCAATAGAAAAGAATAACAGATCGCGTTGAGGTGGTAGAGAAGCATTTGAATATTACTCCGCAAGACTAATTTTCCTGATCAAAAAGTTGCTACAAAAAGCTTCGTTTGAGTACAATTAGTTATGTTGAAAAAATTCCTTTTTGTGAGCCTTATCGTATCAATTGTTGCTGGCGGGCAATTGACAGACGCTGTCAAAGCAGGGAAGATTCCCACAAAGTTCGAGTACTCCGCTTGTGACACTCCGATTTATTACAGCGTTGGCGAAGTAGACGAGAAATTCGGGGTTAAAAAGGAAAATTTTTTATCTTCTGTGAACCGCGCGGCGCAAATTTGGAACAAAGAAGCAGGAAGAGACATTTTCCGTTATACAATGAACGAGAACTTAGCCTCAAAAGGTGAGACCCTGCAGATTCATTTTAAGTACGATAAACGTCAGGCATTAACGACACAAATAGGTCAAATTACAGGGAAAGTTTATAAAGACGAAAGTTCGTTAAGGGCGGCGATTACAGACTATGAAGGCAAAGTTGCGGATTTTAACTCGCGCATGGAAGCTTTTAACGCCGAAGTGCAGAAATGGAATGAAAAAGGCGGCGTTTCGCCAGAGGAATACGAACGGTTGCGAGGCCAAGAGCGCCAATTACAGGAGGAGGCAACTTCTCTTGCCAATCTTGCCAAGGAGTTAAGCCTATCGTCTGAGAAATACAGCTCGCAAGTGGGAAAGCTAAACTCAACAATTGAGGCTTTTAATTCGGAACTTGCGCGCCGGCCTGAAGAAGGACTGTTTAATCCTAACAATAATACAATTGAAATTTATTTTTTCGCCAACCAAACAGAGCTTTTACACACCCTGGCTCATGAACTCGGACACGCGCGGGGACTAGAACATATAAATAACGAGAGTGAGATTATGTTCCCATACACAACTGATGTTTTAATGCCGGGAGAAGAAGACAGGCTTCAATTGAATGAAATCTGCCGCGAGAGAGATATTATTGACGAGACATTGCAGACGGGAAGGGCTTTTATTGAAAAATACAAACTACTTCTAATTCAAAATTTTTGAATTGACAATTCGGGATTGGAAAGCTAAAAATCTTGTAGAATAGAGGCAATTGCTTGAGTTCTATCTGGCTCTTTCGGCCAACGCTGCATATCTTCATTGTAGTTAGCTTCTTTTGGAAACTTGAAAGGGTCATCAAATCCTCTTCTTTTATACCAATGGTAAATATCTCCCTGGCCCAATTTACCCCCCTTGTCAACCGGATTTAAGTATACCCTCCATGATTTAATATCAGCCAAGGTACACAGATTCTGCATAAGAAAACTTCCGACACCCTCTGCACGGCTATATCCAAACTCAGGTGGTAAATGCTCTGTTTCAGTTCGAACCATGTCTACTCTAATCGCCAAAGCATTGTCTGGAGGGTCTAGATTCTCAATTTCTAAAAATCCTACTTTCCCATTGCCCAAGTTGTGTCTCTCGAGCCATTTGTCAAAACCGGCACTAATTTTCTCAGTTCTCATCATTTCGTCAGCTGCGGGTTTTTGCTCCTCCCAATTTGGAACGCTAACCGACCACACAAAGTCTGCCGGTTCAACAGGGATATCTCCTTCAAAAATATAGCGCAATCCTTTTATCACAACCTCTTGTTTAAAGTGTAATGGTTGAGGAGACTCAAGTTCTGCGGATTGAAGATCGCCTCCTGTCTCTGATGAAGTTGCAGACATCTTATATAAGTATATCACCTGCAGTTTCTTGGAACTTAGGACGAAACTGGGTTTGGCTGAGGGATTGTTGTAGAATAATACTGTGAACCAAGTAAAAAATAACCAACCTCAAAACTCACTCGCTTTTTTGTTTGTTAAAATCCCTGCTAAAAACGAGGCCAAAGCTTCAGAGATGGAGGAGTTTTTGAAGGCTTTGCATCGCGTCCTTCCGAACGGATCTACCATCTCTTTGGAAATGATGTCTCGGGATCAATTTTTACGTTTTTATATTGTCATTGAAAGAATTTACAAATCAGCTTTCGAATCTCAGTTGTATTCCCAATATCACGATGCGGAAGTCGAAGAAGCGGTAGAATATGTGCCCCAATTCGGAGTAAATACTGCTTTTGCAGAGGTTACTTTCCGCCACCATAGCATGCGGCCAATTGCGACACATAAAGAAAATCAGGAAGATTTCTTGAAAAGTTTTACTGCCTTTTTGTCTAAAACAGATCCTGGTGAAGAAATTTACATGCAGCTTGTAGTTAATAGAGTAGGATCGAAGCCCTGGAACCGGGGTTTATCTGGCATCGCTTCTCTGTTTAGTGGTAAACAATACACAAAAGAAGGAGAGGCAACAGCATCAACCTTAAAAATATCCCAAGATTTGTTTCGGGGAAGATTACTACTGGCTTATACGGCACAGGATAAAACAGTTGCAAAACAAAAGTTAAATCTTTTAATTAACTTATACAAACACACAGATTCAGGTAACAAACTAAGGAAGAAATGGTTTAATCTTTTCAGAGACTTATCGCTCGATTTCAAAACCCGTAAAGTTTCAGGGGGAGATTTTTGGAGTCCTGCCGAAATTGCAACAATCTATCACTTCGTTCCATATAAAGGAACCGTAGTTTCAAACGTTGTGAGCACAACTTCCCGTCGTTCTCCTGCGCCTGATTTTCTCCCCCGCGAAGGTTCGACAGCAGAGAGTAAAATTTCCTTGTTTGGAGTTACAAACTACAGGAACGACAACAAAAAATTTGGAATTTTGCGCGCAGATCGGTCAAAACACCTTTATGTTGTCGGTAAAACAGGTTCAGGAAAAACCAAGCTTTTAGAGTTGTTAGTTATTGCTGATATTTTACAGGGGCACGGTTGTTGTTTTTTGGATCCGCATGGAGATTCGGCAGACGAAATCTTAAAATATGTTCCAGAAGCGCGTATTAAAGATGTGGTTTATATTAACCCGACAGACCGTGATTTCCCGGTGGGATTCAATCCTCTTGAGCCGACTCAAGATTATGAGGAACGTCACAGACTTGCGTATTTCTTCGTCTCAATTTTCAAGAAAGAGTTCACGGCAACTTGGAACCC
Source organism: Microgenomates group bacterium Gr01-1014_5 (assembly GCA_007376395.1). Lineage (GTDB taxonomy): Bacteria > Patescibacteriota > Microgenomatia > UBA8517 > UBA10165 > VMGE01. The sequence continues at coordinate 9,615 of VMGE01000004.1, forward strand.
TAGAATGGAACATTTAATCCGTTTTATTGTTTTGGCACTTCTTGAGACTCCAGACTCTAATATCTTAGGCATTGAGCGGATGTTGTCAGACACTGGATTTCGGCAAAGGGTTATCCGCCAAATCCAAGACCCTGTAGTGAAAAGCTTTTGGGCAAATGAATATGGAACTTGGGCAGAACGTTACGCTAACGACGCGGTTGTACCCATCTTAAACAAAGTAGGACAATTTATTTCCAACCCTGTAATGCGCAATATGGTAGGGCAAACCAGAAACGCTCTCGATTTTGAAGCTTTTATGAATGATGGCAAAATAGTGGTTATTAATATGTCTAAAGGAAGGCTGGGCGAAGAAAACATTGGGCTTTTGGGCTCCATGTTTGTTACCCGGATACAACAAGCAGCCCTCTCCCGTTCAAAAATACGGGAAGAAGACCGCCGGCCATTTTATTTTTATGTTGACGAGTTTCAGAACTTTGCTAACGATGCTTTGGCGACCATCCTTTCTGAGGCACGAAAATACCAGCTCTGCATGACTATCGCTCACCAATATATTGCCCAGCTTCCCCAAGCAGTTAAAGACGCAACGTTTGGAAATGTAGGATCGCTTATTTCGTTTGGAGTTGGCGGGGACGACGCTAGTTATTTAACCAAAGAGCTGTTGCCGACTTTTTCACCCGAGGATTTAATCAATCTGGACAACCGCGATATGTATTTAAAAATTTTAGTAAACGGAAAAGTGACTCCGCCATTCTCTGCCCGCACCATTGACATGCCCAAACCCGAGGTTGATAACACCCGTGAGATTTTAAGTTATTCGAGAATGACTTACGGAAAAAATAGAATAGAGGTAGAGAGGGAAATAGAAAAATGGACTGCGGTTTCAGAATCAGTAACTGCCTCAGGCGAGGATTCTTTCCCGGAACCGATTCTTTAGAAAATTAATACTTGAGAGGTCCCCAGCCAAAGTTTCTGGAATTTATCTCAGCCTGTAGGAGAGGAACAATTCTTTCGTATTCTTCGCGGGTCAGCTGCCGATTTAATATGCAGTATTGCATATTTTTAAGACCTGTGCAGCCAAAACAGTATTTGCAGTTTCCGCAATCAATAACATAAGAAGAGTCTTGACAATGACCTGACCAGATAACATAGTCGCAGTTAAATAGAGAAGTCGAATCCGACACCTCATAACTCAGTTGGCACTCGCCAGAACTATCAATGTCGAAACAAGTTTTATTATCGTGAGCGTCATAAAGATATCCCGAGTTTTCGTTCTTGCTGGCGTCAAAACAAAGATAACAATTCTTGTTGTAGTAAATATAATTTCCAAAACTTGAATTAATGTTACCCTGCTCATTTGTTTGTGTCCAAGGGAAGCGATGGCCTAAAGTCCCAACTTCTTTTAGAACATCTTCTGGTTTCCAGGCAAGGTATTTTGGTAATAGTTGTTTGTATTCAGCCTCAGATAATTGACGGTTAAAAATACAAAACGATTTATTTTTTAGATTTATACAACCAAAGCAGTCGTGGCAGTTGCTGGACCATGTACAGAAATACGAATCGCGCATATTTTCACAATGATTAAGGTAATTACAGTTGTAGCACTTATAAGCGTCTGTGCACTCATAGCACAGTTCAGATTCCAAGCAATAGTCGCAATCCGCACTTTTTACCGTTAGGTAGCAATTATAAAGAAACAAGGAATCGTTAGACTTTGATGTGTCAAATGTCCAATAAACGTTCTTGCAGAAATAAGTGCTGTTTGCCCATTCAACATTTTCTGTATTCATAAGGAGTGTGGGTCTTCTTGGGCGTAGATTATTTAATCGTACAAGCTCTTGGAAAAATAAATCTGCTGTCAGCATATTATTGTGGAGTATTTGTATCAGGTAATGGTTCGTTGACCATTAAATCGCCTTCAACATTCCATTTGTCATAATCCTCGCGGCATAATATTGGACTAGTGGCAGTTTGCGGATCATAAGAAGTAACAATATCTTTCCCGCATTTAGAACACTTAGCTCGGTAAAGTTTTCGTCCTCCACGAAGCTCCAAACGTCTCGCTTGGCGGCATTCAGGGCATTGAGAGGGAGTTGGTAAGTTCTTTTCGCGTAGAAACTGTTGTTCTTGGTCAATGACCAAAAACTGTTTTGTACACTTTGCGCAAGTCTGTGTTATAGCGGCCATTTTATGATGTGATTACAGAATAATGTATGGATTTGCGAATGTAAAGTAATTTCGACCTTGACAGGGGCTGCTGCACTCATGTTAAAGTTAATTTTAGAATGACTCCGGGCGGTAAAGAAGCAATTCTTCCCAAAACCATCCTTTCTCTTGCTCCCGATATATACACCCCTGACCACGATACACCACAGGTGAGAATAGCTTGGGCTGGCGGCAGTTTTCTTATTGCTGTTAGACACAGTTGCCCAGAGTATTGTGAGCCAAGCAGTCCCAAGTGTAGCGGAGTGGTAGTTGTTCCTGTAGCGTCAAGGGATATCGGTGATAAAAAGCGTTTTTGCGATAATTGCCAACAAGAGGTGCTTGTTAAAGGTGTCGGAGGGTTACGGATTGAAGCTGCTTCTATTCTTCAAGCCATGCAGAAAAACAGACTATAGAGAGTAATTTTGCATTCTTCTTGCCGGTTTGCTAAAATACTTACGTTTACACACATTCGGCCTGTAATGGTTCCTGCAGAGCGATCTGTTAATCCCCAGGACGAATGGAGGCAAAAAGGAACCTTTTAAGTAATAAGTAACAAGCGAAAAGTAAGAAGTTAAATCGCTTTAGAGAATTCTTGTTACTTGTTGCTTATCACTTTTTACTATCATTATGAATATATCACTTGAACAATTATTGGAAGCCGGAAGCCATTTTGGACATCAGGTTAGACGCTGGAATCCGAAAATGGCTCCTTATATTTACGCCCAGCACGACGGGGTGCATGTTTTTGACCTGACTAAAACTAAAGCAGGATTAGAAGAAGCGTGCGAAGCGGTTAAAAAAGCCGTTACAGAAGGGCAAGTTATTCTTTTTGTAGCTACAAAGCGCCAGGCAAAGGATATCGTCACCCAAGCGGCTCAAAGTGTCGGTATGCCGTTTGTCTCAACCCGCTGGTTAGGCGGAATGTTAACCAACTTTGATCAAATAAAGCGTTCTTTGCGTAAGCTTCAAGATCTTAAGAAATCCCGCGATTCTGGCGAATTTGATGAATACACTAAACACGAACGTTTACTTCTTGACCGTGAGATAGCAAGCCTCGAAAGAATGCTTGGGGGAGTGGCAAGTCTTACCAAGACCCCTGATATGTTGTTTGTGCTGGATACCCACGAAGAAGCGACGGCGGTTCGCGAGGCAAACAAGATAGGAATTCCGGTTGTGGGAGTGGTTGATACTAACGGAGATCCGCAGATTATCGATTATCCAATTCCGGCAAATGACGACGCGGTCAAAAGTATTACACTGCTTGTTAACGCTATTACCGAAGCTGTTAAAGAAGGGCAGAAAAAGATTGAGATAGAGACAGAGAAAGAGAATAAAAAGAAGGCTAAGGAAGAAAAGAAACTCTAAGCGCTAAATCCTAAATTCTAAACAATATTTAAATTACAATTTTCCAAGGTTTAAAACATTAGTATTTACAATTTGTAATTTATTTAGAGTTTAGATATTAGATATTAGAATTTTATGAAAATAAGTATCACTCAAATTAAAAAATTACGCTCCGAAACCGGTGCCGGAATTAATGATATTAAAAGTGCCCTTGAAGAGGCTAAAGGGGATGAGACAAAAGCAAAAGAGCAATTGCGGAAAAAAGGCTTTGAAAAAGCTGATAAAAAGGCTTCCCGCGAAATAAAAGCAGGCAGAGTTTTTTCATACGTTCATCACTCGGGAACAGTAGGGGCAATGATTACCTTGGGGTGCGAGACAGATTTTGTGGCTAAAACCGATGAGTTTCAACTGTTGGGACGCGAGTTGGCAATGCAGGCGGCCTCAATGAAGCCGGAAAACAAAGAAGAATTCTTAAAACAAGACTATATCCGTGATCCGCAAAAAACAATCGAGACTTTAATTAAGGAAGTTATAGCCAAAACCGGCGAAAACTGCCAGCTTCTTGACTTCAAACGCTTCGAGGTTTAATTTCACTTGACAGGCGTGTTATAGTAATAATTAACATGGGTTTATTTGAACGGTTTAGGAGAAAAGAAGAACCGGTAATGCAGTTTGTTAGGGTCCTGGAAGCATCTGGAGCGCCTGAGTTGTTACAGCTAAAGTCTGAAGAGATAAGCGGAAGAACTCACACAGGAACATCCGGTCAGTGGCTTGCGTGGCAAGAGTTAAGTTGGGATAAACAGCATTCAAGCGAGAGAGCTAAAAGACTTCGTGTAGAGGCAAGTGCCTATAATCTTTTGTATGGATGAAAATCAGATAAAACAGAGGATGCAGCAGGTCTTGGATTTGGTGCGCCAAGATATTGGCACTATAAGAACCGGTCGGGCGACTCCTTCTTTGGTAGAAGATATTATGGTTGACGCCTATGGAGGAACTTCGAAACTGCGTATTCTGGAACTAGCTTCAATTTCCGCTCCTGATCCGCAAACCCTAATTATCAGCCCTTGGGATAAGCAGGTCGTTGGCGAAATCCGCAAGGGGATTGAGGCGGCAAATACTGGATTAAGCCCGGTTATCTCAGGCGAAATTATCCGTATTAATTTACCGCCAATGACGACTGAAGACCGAGAAAAATATGTCAAACTATTACATCAGAAACTCGAGAATGGACGAGTAATGGTGCGCCAGACGCGGCAAGATGCAAACCACGAAATAAAAAAGGCATTTGAAGATAAAAAGTCTTCCGAAGATGAAAAAGACAGGCGGGAAAAGCAGGTGCAGACGTTAACCGATCAGTTTATTGGTCAGATTGAGACTTTAGGTATCACTAAAGAGAACGAACTTAGACGTATATAAATTTCTAATTGACCTAATTTACCTAATTGATCTAAACATTAGGACGTTAGAGTTTATTTAGAAATTAGAGTAATTAGTAATTAGAATAATTTTTTTATGACTCCTTTTATTTTTCTAATAGTTTTGTCTATTTTAATATTTGTCCATGAACTTGGGCATTTTATTGCAGCGCGCCGCTCTGGAGTTAAAGTCGAAGAGTTTGGTTTGGGTTTTCCGCCCCGTATTTGGTCGCGAAGAAGAGGCGACACGGTTTATTCGATTAACCTTCTCCCTATCGGCGGATTTGTCAGGCTTTACGGCGAAGAACATTCGGTAAATGTCGACAAGACCCAAGCTTATTATCACAAAGGGAGATTGGCAAGGACAGCAATTGTTGTTTCAGGAGTATTGATGAATTTTCTCCTTGCAGTGTTTGCTTTTGCGGCAATTACCTGGTTTGTCGGCGTTCCCCGCGATTTAGGGCATGTTAAGGTGCTAAGCGTTTCCGAAAACTCTCCAGCTTCTCAAGCCGGACTTTTGACAGACGACGTGGTTGTGGCGGTTGCAGGACAAAATGTAGTCCAGACAAAAGAGTTTATCGAGACTGTAAATAACAGACGGGGTAAAGAAACAGAGCTCGTGGTTCGCCGCGGCTCGGAAGAAGTCAAACTTAAGGTAACCCCGAGGGAAAATCCTCCGCAAGGGCAAGGGGCATTGGGGGTTGGCATAACTTCGAGCGAAATTTACAATCCGCCTTTAGCTGAAAAACCCTTTGTTTCACTTTTTGAGGGCTTTAAACAAGCAACCTTTTGGGTGAAAGCTACGGTTTTGGGAATAACAGATTCGTTAGTGAAAGTCTTTGGCGGGAAAGCGCCTGAAGGCCTTGCTGGGCCAATTGGAATTTACCAAATCACAGAAATTGCCGCCGGGCAGGGGATTTTGGCTTTACTTTCTTTTATTGCCATACTTTCAGTCAACCTTGCGGTGTTAAATATTTTGCCGATTCCGGCACTTGACGGAGGAAGGTTGTTGTTTATCGGGGTAGAAGCGCTTTTCGGCAGACGAGTTTTGCCCACCTTTGAAAAATACGCCCACAGAGTGGGGATGATAATTCTTTTGGCTTTAATTTTCTTAATCACCATAGGGGATATCAAGCGCCTCTTCTCCGGCGGATTTAATTTTTAGGTGTTGACCCCGCTGAGCGGGGTTGACCCTTCGACTTCGCTCAGGGCTTGACAGCGCGTATTTTTGAGGAGTAAGCTATATATCAGTTTACAAATTACCTCGGGATTGGTTTCGGGGTTTATTTTTGCGTCGCGAAGCAAAGCATAAAACAAGCTTCGCTTATGTTTGGTTAAAACAGCAATGAATAAACAAGAAAATCTATATGTACACGTAGAACCATTAGTAGGATATGTATCCCCCGAAAACGGGGAGTATATTACAATGGCGGATATAAAAAGAGCCAGAGCTGAGCTTGCAATAACTGGTCCTACTCCTCGCGTAACACCACGACCAACGCCTTTTGACCCTGAATCTCTAAAGAAGAGACTGCCATCTCAATATATCCACACTTGACTTCTGAGAGGGTGAGTATTATATTTATTTTAACGCAATGAAGGAGTTCCCAGCTTTTTCAAACCCTGAGTGAAATCGAAGGGGGAGCGGGCAAGGATTAAGTAACTTGCACGGGTAAGCCCGAAATAGCAGTAATAAGTCACGACCAGGTTTATGGTTGTGTAAACAAAGGTGGTACCACGGCATAGCCGTCCTTTACTAAAGGATGGCTATTTTTGTTTTAAGATGATAAAACCAACAATTAAATACGAAGATTTTGAGAAGGTCGATATGCGAGCTGGCAGGGTCACACGTGTCGAGGACTTTCCTGAAGCCCACAAGCCTGCATATAAACTTTGGATTGACTTCGGGCCAGAGATTAGGACAAAGCAGTCTAGTGCCCAGGTGGTTAAGCATCAAACAAAAGAAGATTTATTGGGAAAACTTGTGGTTTGTGTAGTCAATTTTGAACCAAAACAAATTGGCCGTTTACTTCTGAGGTATTAACCTTAGGGGTTGCAGATGAAACCCAAGATGCAAGCAACTGGATAATCTTGCGACCTTTTAAAGAGGCGCCGTTAGGAGGTATGATTAAGTAATGGCGGACAAAATAACCAAAAAGTCTGAAAATATTTCTTCTTGGTATAACGATGTAGTTTTGGCGGCAAAGCTTGCCGAACACGGGCCAGCGCGGGGAACGATTATTATCCGCCCCTATGGATATGCGATTTGGGAAATAATCCAGCGTTATCTGGATGCTAAGATCAAAAGCTTCGGGGTTGATAATGCTTATTTCCCTTTATTTATTCCAAATTCTCTTTTACAAAAAGAAAAATCACACGTCGAGGGATTTTCTCCAGAACTTGCAGTTGTAACTCATGGCGGAGGAGAAGAACTAGCCGAACCTCTTGTTGTGCGTCCGACATCCGAAACTATTATGTACGATGCTTATTCTCACTGGATTTCGTCTTACCGAGATTTACCTTTAAAAATTAATCAATGGAATAATGTTGTCAGATGGGAAAAAAGGCCGTACCTTTTCCTGCGCGGGACAGAATTTTTGTGGCAAGAAGGGCACACTGCGCATGCAACTCACGAAGACGCAATTGATATGACTAAAAAAGCTTTGGATGCTTATGTTGATACTTACCAAAACCAAATGGCTTTATTTGGCTATGCTGGCCGCAAGTCTGAAAGCGAAAAGTTTGCCGGTGCCGCAGTTACTTACACTTATGAAACTTTAATGCCTGATGGGAAAATTGTGCAAAGTTGTACATCCCACGATTTAGGGCAAAATTTTGCGAAAGCTTTTGATATTAAATTCCAGGACCAAAATTCTGAAAATCAGTATGTCTGGCAGACTTCTTGGGGGCTTTCAACGCGTTCAATTGGAGTATTAATTTTGGCGCACGGTGACGACAATGGCCTTGTCTTGCCTCCTGCGGTTGCACCGTACCAGGTAGTGATTGTTCCTATTCATGGTAAAGACGGCGATCACGAAAAAATTGGGCAATTATCGCAACGTGTCTTTGAAGTTTTAGAGACTTCCAGTCTCCGGGTTAAAGTGGATAGTACAGAAAATTCTACTGGTTGGAAGTTTAATGAAGCAGATTTGCAAGGAATACCCTTGCGAATTGAAATAGGGAAGACAGAGATAGAGACAGAGAAAGTGAAGGTTGTGGTCAGATGGCCTGAGACCCGAGATGTGTTCAACTTTGGAATCAGCGAGTTGGCGCAAGAAGTTGAGAAGCTTTTGGACACAATGCAAAAAGATCTTTTACGGGCTCACAAAGACTGGACCCTTGCTAATACCAGGGAGGTAGGAACATACGATGAGTTCAAAGAGATTATGTCAACTGTCCGCGGATTTATTAAGGCTTACTGGTGCGAAGAAGCCGAGTGTGAAGCAAAGATTAAAGAAGAAACAAAGGCGACTGTACGCGTTTTACCTTTTGATGAGGAGGTTGAGACAGAAGGTAAGTGTGTCCAATGCGGCAATAAAGCTTTTCGCCGTTGGCTCTTCGGCCAGAGTTATTAAGTTTGCCTTCTCTTTAGCTTCAGATAGTAGAATTATTGAAGAAAAATCCTTAGGTGCAAAGCTGTTCCACAGCCTGTCTGCTTCCTGCTTCAATGTTCTGGTAAAAGCAAGAGAAAGGTCTTTGTTAGTTCGGGGATCAATTGCGCCGTTCTTGTTGCGGGTAACATAATCTTCTGGATACAATACAATCAGCGCTTTTCTAAAAGGGGTTGCTCCGAGGTCTTTAACTAAATCTCTATTCCAGGTTTCAGTGGCTTCTAAGAGGTAATTATTTCTTTGCTGTACTGACGACTGCGCTCTTGTAAAAAACACGGCGATAGCTGTTCCGTCTGGAATTTGAGCTCCGTTTGGATCAGCAAGTAGAACCTCTATAAATCTGGAACTTATACTCATTCCTAAGTTAGGAAAGTCATTGTAAAGGTAAATTTTCTTCTTGTAGTTTTTTGCTTGAGCTGGCTCAAGGTTAAATCTTTGATCTATAGAAAGATTAGCTTCGGGTTGGGTGCAAGATAGGGCTGTAACTGCGGAACCAAGACCTAGTAAAGTTAAAAATTCTTTTCTTGTAAATTTCCTTCTATTTTGTTCAGCCATGGTTCATTTTAACAAATTTGAAAGAAATTCGCCATTAAGTCTTACCTTGATAGGTTTATATTTATCTTCAAAATCGATAAGAATTTTTAATTTACCCGACTGAATATCTGTTTGTCCTCTGGACATAGTGCGTGCAATAGAACCGAATATTGCCAAAGATAAATAAGTGCCAAGCAGAAGTTGAAATTGACAACCTTCTTTTTCCTGATTTTCGGAAGCGAACCTATCCTCCACTCTTTTTATTGCATCTGGAATCGAGATGAGGATATTGACAGGTTTTTGTGGAGATAACTTTTTGTTTTGTTTTTCCAGCTCCCTCATTCTTTCTCTTAAAAGAGTAATATCAGAAGCTACGTTTGTATACTTTTTAGTTGCCTGGTCTTGCAACTCTTTTGACATCAGGCTTGTCGGAACAAAATGCACAAGAAAGACAACGTTTTCAGGTAAATTCAAAGCTCCTAAATTAGGAGAATTGACATACTCCTGAAGTTTTTTAGGATCGACTGATATTGAATTATTTACATCGTGGTTTACGACAGTTAAATTTATCGAGACGGCAATTTTTTCAAAACTACGAAGAGCAACGTGCTCCGGTGTTTTAGCAACAGGAGAACATTCTTGAAGAGGCTGTTGTCTTGTGTCCCGACAACCAGCGAGTACAGCGCCAGTTAAATATGCCAAAACTCTGCGTCTTTCCATAGTTAATTGTAACACTAAAAACACTAAATATCAACCCATAGTAGAATTTGACAAGCAGTGTCAAGTAAGGGACAATTTGAGGAAATCGATGGCAAAGAAGCGTGTTGTAGTTATTGGCGGAGGGACAGGGGCTTACCAAGTACTTGTAGGTTTGAAAAAATATCCGGTAGATCTTTCTGCCGTTGTAACCATGTCGGATTCGGGTGGGTCTACCGGAAAATTACGCCGTGAATTTAGCATCTTGCCTCCAGGGGATGTCAGGCGTGCACTAAGTGCCTTATCAAATCTTCCATTGGCTGAAAAAACACTAGAAACGCTCTTTGATTTCCGCTTCCACTCTAAAGGGTCCTTAGGCGGGCATTCAGTTGGCAACTTGTTATTGGCCGCTTTAACCCAAATTACAGGCCGGGAAGATCTCGCCATTAAAGAGGCTGGGAAAATTTTGGCTGTTTCGGGTAACGTCTGTCCTGTAACGCTGGACAAAACAACTCTTGTTGCTGAGCTTGAGAATGGTAAAAAGATTGTCGGAGAGACAAAAATTGATTTGCGCTGGCAGGGTAAAGAATTTGCCGAAGTGCCGATTAAAAAGGTTTATCTCCGTCCTGGGGCAAAAGTTTTTAAAGAGGCCTCTGAGGCGATAAAAAAAGCCGATCTTGTAATCTTGGGGCCGGGAGATTTATACACCAGCATTATCCCAAACCTGCTCGTTGACGGAGTAAACGAGGCAATTGCCGCCTCCCGCGCAAAAGTTGCTTTAATTGTAAACCTGATGACCAAGCCCGGGGAAACAGATAACTTTACCGCTTCTGATTTCATACGAATTATCAGGCAATATTTGCAAAAGGCCGGTAATAAAATTTCGCATGTTGTGGTCAATACAAAATTTCCGGAAGACGTGCAAACATTGGCTTGGTATCTGAAGCACTCTTCAAAACCTGTGCTCGACGACGTAGATTCAAGGCGGGAAAAGATAAAACTTATCCGCGGAGGGTTTACCCAGCGTGGGGAATTATTGCGCCATGACCCCGCAAAACTTGTTCGGGTATTGACAAAGTTATTATAAATGCTATTTTGAAACCACTGTTCACAAAATATGCCAGCTTGGAATGAACTACTAAAACCGCCACTTGAAGCCCTCCGTTACCTTTCTCCTTTTACGATCAAATACGGATCTGATGAAATGCATGCTGTATGGTCTGAAAAAAGTCGTGCTCTTGCAGTACGAGATCTTTGGATTGCAACGGCATACGTTCAGATGGAAGCAGGTCTTGTAACACAAGAGCAGTACGACGACTTAGTTGTTAATAGAGAAAAGTTAGACATTAGAGAAGCTTATCGGATGGAGTTAGATAGAGACTATTCGAGATTTACAGGACACGATATAGTCGCAGCAAGTCGAGAATACGGAGATAAAGCAAAAATCGGCGGTTCTATTATAGGAAAAGGTGAAACTTCTGAAGAACCTCTTTCTAATTCAGAGATTTTATTAACCCATAAAGGGATAGATATTCTTGATAGAAGGATTGTAAGTGTTTTAACCTCACTAGTGAGCCCAATTAGAAAGTATAAAGATTTAATTTGTATGGAATGGACTCATCTACAAGCTGCTGAACCCACAACTGTTGGTCTTCGTTTAGCCGGATATGCACAAGACTTACTTAATGATTTGAGTATACTTCGTTTTTTTAAGACATTAATACTGGGAAAGGGGATTAAAGGTGCTGTTGGGACTTCTGCTTCTTTTACACACATGTTAGAGGGTAATCCGATGACAGCACGAGAAATGGAAGATAAAATAATGGCAAGATATGGCTTGACTCCAGCCTTAATTACCACTCAAACATATCCTCGCAAATTTGCCTTAATGGCGGTAACCGCGAACGCTTTTATGGGGCAAAGTGCTTATAAATTTGCAAACGATTTAAAGATTCTTCAATCTACTCCATTTGGTGAATGGGCTGAACCTAGACGTAGAGATCAAGTTGGTTCATTTGCTATGCCTCACAAAGAGAATCCTAATAACGCTGAGGGAATAAAAGCTTTGGCAAGAGGTTTAGCTTTCCATGTTGCACATATGTGGTTTATTGCAGCAGATACTACTTTAGGCAGGGGATTGGAAGATTCAGCAGGAAAACGAAGTGTTATACCTGAATCTTTCTTGGCTGCAGATGAAATTTTAGTGAGGATGGATAGAATGGTTAAGGGACTACAAATAAGAGAAGTTCCTATTGCAAGAAATTTGGCAGCGTATGGACCTTTTGTGGCAATGGAAATTATTCTTTCAGAGTTATCAAGAAATCCCAATGTTGATCGTCCAGCAATGCATGACTCGTTAAGAGAAAAAGCTAGAACTGCAAATGAAGCCGTAAGACGAGGCGAACCAAATCCATTACAGGACCTAGTAAGAACTGATTCTGAATTAACGAAATATTTGTCAACAGAAGAGATTGACTCGGCATTTACTTCTGTTAATAAATATATTGGAGATGCACCAGAAAGGTGTCATGAAATGGCTGATATAATTGAAAAGGAGCTAGTAAAAACAACATGAGAGAAAGATGTAGGAGGCTATTTCCGGATGTTCCCCCCGCTAATTTAATGAACGGGCTAGTCTCTTTTGTTATGCCTGAATGGGGGCCTCCGATCCGTGGGAAGGTAAGAGAGAGTTGGGTGAGAGAGCACGGCGGGAGAAGTGTCCGCGTGATGGTCACGACTGACCGTAAATCAGCTTTCGACAGAATAGTTGCCACGGCTCCTGACGTCGGCAGGGTCTTAAACCTTCTTTCTGCTTTTTGGTTTGAAAGAACAAGCCATATTATTCCAAATCACATGATTGACGTGCCCCATCCAAACGTCTTGATTGCCGAACAGGTTGACATAACGCTTCCTGTGGAGCTTGTTTTGCGCCGTTATATGGCAAAAAGTTCAACTTCAACATCAGTCTATGTAAACTATGTAGATTTAGGGAGAAGAAATATTTATGGCGTGGACTTTCCTGACGGGTTGAGAGCAAACGAGGCATTTCCTGAAACACTTGGAAAGAGTGGAGTAATTGTAACTCCTACAACCAAAGCAGGGGAAGGAGAACACGACCAGGAGCTGAAGGATGAACAGGCGCGAAGCATAGTCGATGCTAGGTGTGGCGCGGGTACTTGGGATAAAGCAAAAAGAGGCTGTTTAGATGTGTTTCTATGTGCGGCAGATTGGCTTGAAAAACAAGGGATCGTGTTAGTTGACACAAAAATAGAAATGGGGATAAAAGACGGTCGGATTATGATTATAGACGAACTGTTTACTCCCGACTCTTCGCGTTTTTGGCTTAAGAGTACTTACCAGCAAAGGTTGCGAGCAGGTCAAAACCCGGAAACGTTCGACAAAGAATTACTTAGAGGTGTTTTAGTTCAAAAAGGATTTACCGGTGAAGGCCCTGTTCCTGTTTTAGAACAAGAGGCTATCGAAAGGTTATCTGTGGTATACAGGGAAATATTCCACAGAATCACGAGTAGTGAATATGTAAAAGGCAGATCGTTGTCCCCCACAACAGCAACAGCAATTAGGGCATCTTTAGTTGATTACTTTGGTCTTGCTGCCTAACTTCTTGAAGAAATCCCGATGTGCAAACGTAATCCACACCTGGTGTGGAATAGCTTTGCACCTGCGTACCCTTGCCTCTAGAAATATATCGCGTTATACTGAGAGCCAAATGGCTGATCAGCCCCAAGAACCAACAATTGTCCAACCCAGCCCGCCAGTAGCTATTCCTACAGCTCCAGCAGAAGACTGTATTTTTTGTAAAATAGTCCGTGGCGAGGCACCTGTACATAAAATTTGGGAAGATAGCGAACACATGGCTTTCTTAAGCATATTTCCCAACACACCAGGATTTACTGTGGTAATTACCAAAGTTCACCACCCAAGCTATGCTTTTGCCAACTCTGACGAAATATTGACTAAATTGACGCTTGCCGCAAAGAAAGTAGGAGAGCTTTTGGATTTGGCTTTTGAAGACGTGGGCCGTACCGGATTAATGTATGAAGGGTTTGGGGTTAATCATTTGCACGCTAAGTTGTTTCCTATGCATGGAACCGGCAATATGGAAACCTGGGAACCAATCAAAAGCCCGTTGAAAACGTTTTTTGACCAATATCCCGGATTCATGTCTTCGCACGACGCTGACAAGGCAGACGATGCCCAGCTTGAGGCACAAGCTTCCAAAATCCGCAACAAAGCAAAACAGGTTGCAGAACTGGGCGGGAAGATTTAACTAGAGACTAGAGACTGGAGACTAGAGACTGGAGACTAGAGACTGGAGACTGGAGATTAGAGGCTAGATGTTGAAAGATGAACTGTCAAAGCAAATTATAGAATCCCTTAAATCCGGGAATTCAGTGCGTGTTTCAACCTTAAGACTTCTGGCAAGCGCGCTTCACAACGAAGAAATAGCCAAACAAGCACAACTCTCTAACGACGACGAAGTGGTGATTATCAAAAGACAATTAAAGCAAAGAGAAGAAGCCGTAGAGGCTTATGAAAAAGCAGGAAGAACCGAATCGGCAGAAAAAGAAAGGTCAGAGGGAGAAATCCTGAAAGAATTCCTGCCAGAACAGATAGGAGAAAATGAATTGAGCGATATAGTTAATAAAGCGATTGAGGAAAGTAGCGCACACTCAATGAGCGATTTTGGAAAGGTAATGAGTGCGGTTATGGCTAAAGTTAAAGGACAAGCAGATGGGAAGCTTACCTCAGAGCTAGTTAGAGCAAAACTATCGGGTGGTTAAATTACGCATGTTCCAAATATGGCCTCATAAGGTCTCACCTTGCGAAGCTAAGATACAAACATATAATCTTATAAGATGATTAGAATATTAATCACTCGCCAGGCTCGGTACCCGACAGATATCCGCGAATTAAGAGAAAGGGTAAAAACAACCTTGACCAAACAAGGAGTGGGACAAGCAGAGGTGAGTGTCGCGTTGGTTGGAGAACGGAAAATGCGGGAGCTGGCACAAAAGTATTTAGGAGAAAGCTCCAAGTACCCAGTCCATGAGGTTCTTTCGTTTCCCTCGTCTGGTGATATTGCTTTTCCCGACTCCGGCAAACTGACACAGCTTGGTGATATAGTGATTTGCTATCCCGAAGCGCGCAAAATTGCTATCAAAAGAAACAGAATGATGGATGATGTTATTGGGGAATTGGCCCAGCACGCGACTTTGCATTTGTTGGGGATACACCACGACTAATTTTTAATTTTATGTCATCGACTTATTACTTGAAGTATCGTCCGCAAAGAATTTCTGAACTTGATCTTGAAAGTGTCCGTGGTCAGCTGCAAAAGATTGTTTCTTCCGGGCGCATGCCGCACGCGTTTTTGTTTCCCGGTCCCCGCGGCGCAGGTAAAACTTCAACCGCCAGGATTTTAGCGAAAGTGCTCAACTGTGAGCACTTAGAACAAAGTTACGAACCCTGTAACGAGTGCTCTCAGTGCAAGGAAATAACACGCGGCGCAAGTTTGGATGTGGTCGAAATAGACGCCGCTTCAAACCGCGGAGTTGACGACATCCGCTCTCTTCGCGAAACAGTCAAGCTTGCCCCAATCGGAGCAAAGAAAAAGGTTTATATCATTGACGAAGCTCACATGTTAACTACTGAAGCGGCAAATGCTTTATTGAAAACTCTTGAAGAGCCGCCCTCCCACGCAGTTTTTATTTTAGCGACAACTGCGCCTGAGAAACTTTTAGATACTATCCGTTCCAGGTGTACGACTATTTCTTTCTATAAAGGGAAAGAAGCAGAAATTATCCGGGCGCTTAAAAAGGTTGTAGAGGGTGAAAAGTTAGAGATTAACGAGGAGGCTTTGACTGAAATTGCCCGCGGGGTTGACGGTAGTTTTCGCGAAGCTCATAAGATTCTTGAGCAATTGTCATTCACAAAAGGCGCGATTACACAGGAAGCTGTGCGCGGGCTTACACAAGAGAATTTTGCCGACCCCGCGACTTTACTCGCGCTTCTTGCCAAAAAAGAAACCAAAGCCGCGCTTTCCGAGGTTGATGATTTGGTCAATAAAGGGATAAACCTTAAAACTTATTTAACAGGCGCCATGGCAGTATTGCGTAAATCTCTTTTAACAAAAATGGGGGCAATAGAAGACGTGGTTATCGAAGGTTTGGAAGTTCGAGATCACCAAGTTTTGATTGAGTATCTTACGGACGCGGCACGGCTTTATCCGACTGCTCTTATTCCGCAACTGCCTTTGGAGATTGCGGTGGTGAAGTGGTGTGTGGGAGGTAAAGAGAAGTTAGAAGTTAGAAGCGAGAAGCTAGAGGAAGAAGTGGGAAGTGGGAAAGAAAAAAAAGAGGTATCAGAAATATCCCACGTCTCACCTCGAAACGAAGTGATTCCCACGTCCCAAGTCACACCTCTCATGTCCAAACTCAGCCCATCTGAGTTGGACAATCTCTGGCCGCAGATTATGAAACTTACAAAGGAAAAGAATCATTCCGTGGAAGCCTTGTTGCGCGCGGCGCGCCCGACTGCGTTTGACGGAAAGTTTTTACAAATCGAAGTTTTTTATAAATTTCATAAGGAACGTTTAGAAAAAGAGCCTTACAGAACTTTAGTCGAAGAGGTTGCCGCCAGTCTCTTGGGAGGACCTTTAAGACTGACCTGTGTTTTAACAGAAGGACAAAAACGGGCGGCAGATGTGCGGAATGTGACAACCCCCGAAGACGAAGAATTGGCAAAACTCGCAGAAGATATTTTCAACACTGCGTCCGGCAACGGTAAGATTCATTAAAAATTGTAAATTGAAAATTAAAAATTCCCAAATTATGTTATAATTTGGGCATATGTTTCAAAAGATGCAGCAAGCCAAACAGCTTTGGGATTTACGCAACAAAGCTATGGCGATGCAAAAAGCGCTCGCGCAGGAATTTGTCACTATTGAGAATTGACGGAACGGAAAACCGCAATGTCGCAGAAGCGGTGAACGAGGCCATTAAAGAGTCGCAGAAAATCGCCGCTAAAAAAATCCAAGAAATGGGTGGAGGGTTAGGCGGATTGCTGGGAGGTTAATTAAAATAGCGCGTGGTAGCAATGACTGAACTAGCTGAAGGAGTTAAAAGGACACCTTTGCCTGCCGGGACGTGTATCAGTACCGGGCCGGATTTTGATGGAATGCCTCTTGAGCGCCTACCTGAAAATGCAGTTTTAGTGCATATTGATAATGGTAAACGTCCGGCCAGAGATGGCCGAGGTAGGGGTATTTGGTTTTATGGAGAAATCGAATCTCCGCCGGAGTTGAGAAATTCATATCCGGGTAAGGTTTGGGCTCGCTTGGAGGTAAAAAAAGGCAGGCAAGGTGGGCACTGGCGCGGTTCTAATGTATAATTTGAACAATGCGCATTCCCCAAGCCATAAAGCGTTTAATTGAAGCCTTCGAGAAACTTCCCGGCATAGGTCCAAAAACGGCACAGCGTTTAACTTTTTATCTTCTGCATGTTCCCCAAGGACAATTGGAAGGTTTTGCCGAAGCTTTAGCGAGCCTTAAGAAAAATACAGTTCTTTGTTCTGTCTGTAAAAATGTGGGTGAGACAGACCCGTGTTCAGTATGTGCCAACTCTGCGCGGGATCACAGTACGATTATGGTTGTTGAACAGCCGTTAGACCTATTGGCTCTTGAGCGGACAGGTAAATATCATGGTGTTTATCATGTTTTGCATGGCGCGATTAATCCAATGGATAATATCGGCCCTGATGAGATATTTATCGGGAAGTTAATTGAGAGAACTAGAGAATTAAGTGAATCAACCCCAAATATCGAAATAATCCTTGCTACCAATCCAACAATGGAAGGCGAGGCCACAGCAATGTATATAAAAAAACAGCTTCAAGAACTGGAAAATGGACATTGGAAATTGGAAATTTCCCGTCTGGGCGTTGGGTTGCCGACCGGAGCGGATTTAGAATACGCAGACGAAACAACACTAATGCGGTCAATAGAAGGACGAAGAATTTTTTAAAATATGCAACCGACTGCCAAAAAACCTAAAGATAAAAAAAGAATATACACACAAAATCCTTTCGAGGAACCTCTAAAGATTTTAGAAGAGGCAGGAAAACAACTTTCTGGAGATTATTCTCCTGCGAACCAGCAAGAACAGCAAACAGAAAATACATCAGCGGTAGATCATGCTGCAATTAAAAAACGCGAACAGAGACATTATCAGACTTTCCAAAACGAACTAATCGAAATTAGAAACATTCAAAAAGAGAGAGAACAAGAGCGTCAACAATTGAGGGTGCAGGAAGAACGGCAAAAACAGATGCAAGAAGAACAGAAAAAGAAAAAAGAACAAGAAGGGCTAATTGAACCAATTACCCGCAAGGCAAGAGGAATGCTCGGGGGTGCAGGGGCAATGCTGGGGGTTAAAAGAAAACAGCGAAGCACAGAATTGGTAAAAACGCCGAGCAACTAGAGACTAGAGATTGGAGGTTAGAGGCTAGACATGGCAGTTGATTTTACAGAGCTAAGAGTTTGGCAGATTGCACATAAACTAACTATCGATATTTATCTTCTTACAAAGAAGTTCCCTAAAGAAGAAATCTACGGACTAATTAGCCAACTTAGGAGGGCGGCGGTTTCTGTGGAAGCTAATATTGCAGAAAGTCATGGACGGTTTCATTCGGCTGATATTGTCAGATTTTTACTAGATTCTCGAGGGTCTATATATGAAGTTCAAAGCCTACTAATGATATCCCAAGACGTGGGCTATTGCACGAGTCACAGTACAGACGCTTTGTTGAAACAGTATTCAGATCTTGCGAAACAAGTTAACAGTTTAATTAGATACAAAAGAAACAATTAAAACAAGTTCTGAGTAATCCAGCCTCCAGTCTCTAGTAGTCTAATCTCATCTGTTGTACAATTAGCTTCAGATGATTACTCTCTACAACAGCCTAACTCGCTCCAAAGAGGAATTTACTCCCATAAATCCTCCTCACGTTTCGCTCTATACTTGTGGGCCGACGGTTTATGATTATCAGCATATTGGAAACTGGCGGACCTTTGTTTTTGAGGATATCCTGCGCCGGACTTTAGAGAAAAACAACTACAAAGTTAACCATGTAATGAATGCAACAGACGTAGGGCACTTGTCAGGCGACAACTTGGGAGACGCCGACACAGGTGAGGATAAAATGGAAAAAGGGGCTAAGCGCGAGAAGAAAAACGTTTGGGATGTGGCCCAATTTTATTTGGATGACTTTGTTCAAACCCGCGAATGGCTAAATATTCTTCCTCCGGCAAAGTTTGTCCGCGCAACTGAATTTATTCAAGAACAAATCGCGCTAATCCAAAAACTGCTGGACAAGGATTTAGCCTACGAAACCGAGACAGGCGTGTTTTTCAGTGTTGACAGCTATCCTGAGTATGGGAAACTATCAGGACAAAAGTTGGTTGATAAAAGGGTGGCTTCAAGAGAGGAAGTAGAAGAAGACAAATTAAAGAAAAACCCTGCCGATTTTGCGCTTTGGTTTAAGACAGTCGGTAAATTTGCAGACCACCAAATGCGCTGGCCTGCTCCTTGGGGAGAAGGGTTTCCGGGATGGCACATTGAATGTTCGGCTATGGCTATGAGTTTGTTGGGGGAACAAATTGATATCCACACAGGAGGCGTTGACCATGTAGCAATTCATCACACGAATGAAATCGCGCAATCTGAAGGAGCAACGGGTAAGCCTTTTGCTAAATACTGGATGCATGGAGAATTTTTGATGGTTGACGGGGGGCGTATGGGAAAATCTTTAGGCAACGCTTATACGTTACACGACATTAAAGGAAAGGGCTTTGACCTTTTAGCTTTGCGCTATTTATATCTTGGGGCACATTACAGAGATAAATTAAACTTTACTTGGGATTCTCTAGAGGCTGCGCAAACGGCGCTGGTAAGGCTAAGAAATCAGTTCATAGCGCACAGCGAACAGCGTATAGGTGTGGAAGCAACTTCAGATACGGGAAAGATGTATTTACAAAAATTTATGGATGCTATAAATAACGATTTAAACACACCCCAAGCTTTAGCTGTCGTTTGGGAAGCTGTAAAAAGCGACTTACCTCAAGAAGCAAAAAGATCTTTACTGCTCGGTTTTGATAAAGTACTGGGGCTAGGACTGGAGACAGAAATAGTGACGGAAGCAGAAACCTCCCAGGAAGTACAAGAGCTGGTAAGCGCGCGGGAAGAGGCGCGCAGAGAGGGGGATTTTGCAAAAGCGGATCAGGTTCGACAACGCCTTGAAAATTTGGGTTATACAGTAAAAGATACTAAGTCCGGACCGCTGGTTGTACCGAAGGTCTAGCCTTTTGTATGACTACTACTTCTGCTATGAACCTATAACCTTTCCCGAGTACCGTTACAATAATATCTTCTGGTAGACCAAACTCTTCAAGTTTCCTTCTTAAATGATGAATACTTGTCTTAATATTTTGTTCAGAAGAAGAGAACCCAGCGTCATTAAGTGCGCACCTAACATTGTCGTGGGTGGCAATATTTCCTTGTTTAGAGATAATAGCTGAGAAGAATACTGAGAGTCGATTCGTAAGAGTAAAACGCCCTTCCGGTGTGTTGATAGTTCTGATTTCAGGATAATATGCGCTGTCTAGAAATTGATAGACTGCGCCTGAAGATAAAGGCTCTTTTCCTGTGTTTGTTGTTTTTAGACGCACCTCCTTCGGTGTAAACACGCCGAGTTCCACAAGACCTTGTCCCATCGTGTTAACGAAATCTGCATAGGTTATTTTTCCGTTAGATCCCCTTAGACCTGGTACCTCATTAACCGCCTCGTAACATCTCTCTATCAACCTTTTAACGTATTCGTAATATGCTTCCGTTTTTTCCCGTTCTGTTATCATGTTGGGTATTATATCAAAAGGTAGCGTTTTGCGCACCTTTTTGTGTGCTACAATCAGTTAAAGCCCTGCCTATATGCAAGAGTTCTTTTGGAAGCACGACGCCTCAATAAAGTCTGTTTTTGTAGTTATTCTTCTTGTCTTAGTGATGTGGATTGTTAGTTTGCAAAGCCAGCTGACCTTTGTTCCTGCAACACCTCCCGAAGTAATTACAAATGACGTTTGCGGGGAAGATTGCAAGAAGACGATACAAGAAATTGTTACAGAGTCAGTCTCGTCGATTTCTGCCTCGCCGAAAATTGTTTATGCAATTCCAAAACAAACCGGTAATCAGCAAAAAGTAACTTATAACCAGCAGGTTACATATATTCCAATTCCCGGAGGGTTTTCAACCCGTTTAACAGAATGGTCGGACGTGGCGCGATCCGAGGTTTATATCGATCTTGCGGAGTATTCCAGCGAGCCATATATTGACTGGGAAGCAACGGTAAGAGCAGTGAGCGGCAATATACAGGTACGTTTGTTTGACGTGACACACACGATCGCTGTGGGGGAAAGCGAAATAAAAAGTGTCTCCAGTACCTTTACCACTATTTCTTCTGGAAACATAAGTTTGTGGAGAGGTAAAAATTTGTACCGAGTACAGGTAAAATCATTGGACGGATCCGAAGTTTTCTTCGATTCAGGGAGAATAAAAATAGTTTCAAAATAGTAAGCAGTGGTCAGTAACCAGTAGTCAGTGAGTTAGTAGTGAATAGAGTGATTAGATGGACAATTTAGAATTTGCAAAAAGGCTAGAAGTAAGGACAGAACGATTTGCCGATGACGTGTATGTTCTTTGTCGTGCGTTGGAGAAAGTAGATCTAGTTGTAAAAGAAATTATATCTCAATTAGTAAGGTCAGCAGGTTCTGTAGGATCAAATTACATAGAGGCGAACGAAAGTTTAAGCAGGAAAGACTTTTTTCATAGGATCAGGATATGTCGGAAAGAGAGCAGAGAATCTCGTTTCTGGCTTAAGAGACTATTAATTTTGTTACCAGAGAAACACACTAAAGAAGTCAATCGCTTAATAAGTGAATCTTCAGAATTCATTTTGATTTTTTCTAAAATATTAACTAAAGCATAACTGTTTACTTTATTTACTGATTGTTTACTGTTAACTGAATACTGGATACTTTAATACATATGAAATACAGTGCTGTTCTTTTTGACCTTGATGGGACAATTTTAGATAACGAGGATGTTTACGGCAAGGCTTTTGCCGCTGTTTTTAATAAACATAAAATTCCGCCTCTTGATAGCGAATACCCGCACACTCCGGGAATCGGCATGGAGGCTAACTGGAAAGCTCTAAAAGAAAAATACGATGAGTTACGCGATGTTTCGGTTGTACAGCTGGTGCATGAAACCCAAGGAGAGTATCACGACAGAATTAGAGACGTGGTTATCCGTCCCGGATTTTTTGAATTCCACCAAGCATTAATTGACAAAGAGGTTGTTGTGGCTCTGGCGACCTCAAACGACTGGTGGCTGGTCGAGGACGAATTGGACGACCTGGATTTACACCGGTATTTTGAAACAATTACAACAGGTGAAGAGGTCTATGAACGCAAACCTGCGCCCGATATTTTTATTCTTACTGCCCGCAAAATTCACGCCGAACCGGAAGATTGCATTGTTATCGAGGATTCGCGAGCAGGAGTTAAAGCCGGAAAAGAAGCAGGAATGAAAGTTGTGGTAATCCGCAATTCACACAACACACAAGAAGATTTTTCAAATGCAGATTTAGTCGTTGAAGGTTTTTACGACCTTAACCCGCAGGTTCTTGAAAATCTTTAATCCTCGTCGTCTTCTTCTTGGGTAAATTCAACACCTTTTTTCAAAAAATAGTTAAGCGCTCTTTTATTGTTACCCACGATCTCTTTTAAATTTTTAATAACTTGATTTAAAGGCATTAGATTTCTGCGTACATATTTCCCAATAAAATTAACCCATATTTTTTGCTCCTCTTCTGTAAATCTGTTGCCAACGAACTCACTGTTTGAGAAAGTAAATTTGAAAGGTATGACTGGAATGAGTTTATTAATTCCAACTATGAAAATAGCAGATGCGATGCCGAGTGCCTTAGGCACTTGTCTAGTCTTTTCTTTTGCTAAAAACGCATATCCTGTCGCGGGATTTTTAAAGACTGTACCAAATTTTTCTGCCAATTTATCGATAAATAAACACAAAAAATCATCTGCGTTATCAACTAGTTTAATAATGCCAGCAAGATCTATTACATCTTTTATGTCTACGTTAGTGTCTAATTTGTGACAAATTTTAGAAATTGCTCTTAAAACTGGTTCACCAGCTATTACAAATCGCTCTTTGCTGGTTTGATAGTCCGGAAGAGTCTCAATTAAATAAGTATCAACTTTATTCCAAAGTTCTATCATCGGTGATTCGAAAATATCTCTCTCAACAACGTTTTGAATAATTGCCATCAAAGGTTTTTCCTCATTGCTTAAGCCGCTAGAAAAAGATAAGCGTTGAGAGAGATTGCCCGCTTTTTTGACAAACGTTGCGTACCAAACTTTATCCAGGATCTCTACAATAACTTCTGTGTCGTTATTTTCAAAAAACTTGATTTGTATGCCTTCTTTGAGCGGTTGTTCGTGGTTTCTCGTAGAAATACGCACGTAGACACCACTTAACAAACTATGCACTTTTATTGATTTTGGATCTTTAGCCTTTATTCCGAGCGCATAACACTCGGCTGTAAATTCATTTGTGGAATCTGTCAAATTATCTATAATAATTTGCCTGTTAGGATTTCCTGGTTCTCCTAAAAAAATCTTTCCGCTATCTGAGGTAATTTTAATACCTCTTGCTAACATTCCTCCAAAAATTGCTGCTTGATGTAATTTATCTGCGAGGTCTACAGTTGCTGTTTCTATCCATCCGACAGAGAGAATAGATGCAGGTATTTTTTCGCCCAGCAAAACTGCTTCTTGAGGTAAAATGCGCGGACTTCTTTCTGAACTCATGAAGCTATTATATCAATTTTGAAGCCGATAGTAAACTGTTATTTGCAGGTGTTGACAAAGTCTGATATATAGTTAACAATTGTCTTGTTAAATGTCTGCCAAGAATAAAAGTATACAAACGACGGACGAGTCGGTTATAGTTGAGGAAGTACAACCTGCTGAAGAGACAGAGCAGACAGACACATCTGGCCAAAGTAGTACCGAAACAGCAGATACCCCTGCCATAGACACTTCTGCCCAACCAAGTGCTGATGTTACGGATTCGTCCGCTAGCAACACGCCCGAGACAGAACAACAACCAGAAATGGAACAACACGATACAGAACAAACACAAACCCCTAAAGCAAATGATTTTTTTGGTGCTCCTCCTGAGCCGTCAAAGGGCGGAATCCCCAAAGTCTTAATAGCAGTTATCTTACTTATTGTTGCCGGAGGCGCGGCAAGTTTTATGTTCCTTGGCGGTGGAGGGCAGTTTTTAGGGGTTAAAACAGAAGCAACTCCCGCTCCGATTACGGAAGAAATTCCAACCCCCATGCCTTCACCAGAGACAGAAGTGATTGATTTAACAGAATTTACTGTTAGAGTTCTTAACGGGACAGGAACTGCCGGAGAAGCGGGCAAAGTAAAGGTTTTATTAGAGGAAGCTGGATTTGAAGAAATTAAGACGGGTAATGCGCCTTCAGATGACAATACTATAACCACAGTTTCTGCAAAAGCAGACGTTCCGGCAGGAGCGGTAAAAGCTATAGAAAATGCCTTGAAAGGCACATTTACAACCGAGGCTGGAGACGCGCTGGCAGAAGACTCTGATTATGACATCGTGGTAACTACCGGCGGCGCGAGTGCAAAAGACGCTACCGGATCTGCAGAAGAAGAGTAACGGCCCATTAAAATATGGCAGTTCAAGCAGAAACACTCAGAGAATTAACTGCCGAAAGACTTCAATTTATAAGTGCCGCACTAGCCAGAAAAGCTGCTAATGAATACTCAGAAGGAAACCCCGATATAGCTGACGCAAGCTTGCGATTAGGTGTTGACATAGCTGAAACAAGACAGCGTCTTCGAGTAGAGTTAACAGAAATTGCCGCCAGGTTGCGTGGTCTTGGGTTAGACGATCTCGAAGGAACAACAATATCTCCACCGGTTGTTCCTGCAAAGGAAAATTTACCACCGGAAAATCCCTACGGAAAGCTTTGGATAGGATTGGGAAGAAAACCAGTTAATGTATATGCGATGGGCACGGCTCTTTTCTCATTAAACGAAAATGGCACTTTATTACACAAGTCAAAAGATGAAGTAGTAGACGCTGCAAATTTAGGGAGTCATCCTAATTTTCAGACCACAAGAATAGATTTAAGAGATAAAATGTTGAAAATTGGTGAAGAGGAGTGCCTGACAATCTTTTCGGGTTTGAATAAATGCCTTGAGATAGCCAGAAAAGAAGTTCCCAATAGACCGTTTGCTGATTGCTTACAATATTTAATGTATGACAGGTTTTATCCCCCTTCGCGAACCGAGAGCGTTAGCTCGCAGGTCAGAGCGAAGTGTTGTTCGCTTCGGAGGGATTCCGCTCCCGACGAAGCGCGGGGAGAAGATACTCCGACCGTCAGGTCGTGGGAGCTTCATGGCGTGGAAAAAGAACCTGTTGAATCAGCCACAGAGCCTAATAAAAGGAATGGGCAAAGACAGGAAACGCTAGTCAGAGAGTTATTCGCTTTGAACGAAGAACAGACAGGTTTGCGTCATCAGGATTTTAACCAGGTGGTCGAGTCAGCATACGCTGATAAGTTAAAAGGCATAGATGGTCAAAGAAGGGAAAAGCAGATCAGAATTAATCAATCGAGCGGTTATCAATCCAGGAACTTGATAAGGAGTCGTATTGCAATGCAAGGCGAAGAATGGGTAGTGTTTAAATATCCGGACGTAAAAACGTTTCTTGTTTGGGCAAGACAACAACCCCAATTTGCCAAGATGTGGAGTTTTCTTGATTTGGTAGATTATGGTCTAAGGCTCAAGAAGGTTGAGGTGGCAATTACGCCTGTTCAGCCTGTGGTTGAAACCCCAATTATTGCACCAAGTCCAAACGGCGCAGTCGCGGAAACTGAGCAAACTATTTATTCTGCACCTCTTGAGCCAAAAACCGAACCAGAACCAGAACAGCCGAGCGTTACTATTAATAATTCTACTTATTTCCACTTACTGACTATTTTGCGTGAAGTTGATTCTGAAAAAGGAAGAGAGTTTAACCTAAGCTTTACTAGAGAAGATAGAAGTTTGATAGCTATTTACCATTCAAGACTCCGCTCTGTGCTTTCTTTAAGAGATTTATCACGAGAAGGTATTAATATTCTCATCCAGGCTGTACGTTTACTGCAAAACAAAGCCATGGTTGTTAACGAGGTTGCTGTTGCGGGTGTAGAAAGCTCAAAAATACTAGCCGAAGTAGCAAAATCAAACGCAGACTTTATAAATTTTATTAGGAGCAAGAGAAAAACTTTCAAACCAAGTGTGCAAGTTGTTGAGCGGGTGGAAGCTAAGGAAGCCCCAAAAACCCTAAAATTAAGTACTGGTGAGAGGTTTTGGTTGGTCAAGGCTGCTTGTGAACTGCCTCCGGCTGATTACAGATTCTCAGGTATTCCGGATTCGCATCTTCCGACAAATACTTGGAGGTTAAGAATTGGAGAAGAAGTGTTGGGACTTTTATCTGAGCCTATTTTGCTTGAACAAAAAGACGAAGACATAGAAAGTCTTAGGGAAAAAATCTGGGGTGCGTACTGTGAAGGCAGAAAGAGTGAATTTTTTCACGCAAACAGCGCTTATAAAGCAAAAGAAGTTTTAGAACTTTTGTTTAGCATTGATGATAAAAGAAGTTTTGCTACAATACTTGATCGTCTAATAGAAGTCGCAAGGAAAGCCTCGACCGATAAGGTTGTGGTTGATCCCAACTGGATGATTCAAGCAAGACATATGTCCCCTTCGATAGCTCGACAAGCCTAATTTAATTCATGCATTTTCTGGTAGTTCTTATAATTTCTCTAGCTGTTGCGGCCTTCGCGTTTTTTGGAAGTGGAAATATAAATAAACCCGAGGCGCCAGCCGACGGAGTTTACTCCCCGCAACCAGTTATTTCTGCGTCACCCTCCCCGGTTTTAAAATCAAAGGTTTTATTTGATGTGCCGTTTGTATCCCAAGCACCCACAGGAAACTGGGACGACCCGCGCCAGCAAGACGGGTGCGAAGAAGCTGCGGCTTATATGGTTATGTTGTGGGTAATGGGTAGTGAGGCACCAAAAACTCAAATAGAGCAAGAGAAGAAAATTGTTGAGATAGCGGATTGGGAAGAAGAGGAATATGGAAATTATCACGATACAGCAGTTGAGGATACCGTCGAGAGGGTTTACCGCCAATACTTTAAATACGAGAAAGTAAAGGTGGTAAAAGACGTAACAGTAGAAAAAATAAAGCAGGAACTCTCAAGCGGCAATTTAGTTCAGGTTCCGGCAGACGGCAGAGCACTGGGTAATCCGAATTACACGGCACCTGGCCCCGAGCGCCACAACTTACTGATAATCGGTTATGACGAGGCGAACGGCGAATTTATCACTAATGATAATGGAACCAGGAAGGGTAAAGGTTATCGTTATAAATACGAGGTGATGATGTCTGCTATCCGCGATTATCCGACAGGTTATCACGAACCAATCACAGGTAAGCACAAGGCGATGATAGTAATTTCTAAATGATAATATTTAAATTTTCTCCGTTCTACGTAGAATGGTAGAAAACAAGAAAAGTTAGACCTTTGATATAATTGATTTGTGTTCAAGCGTGAAAATATTTTAATTGCGAAGCAACAAGCTTTGCTTATCCTTCTTATTACACTTCTTCTGACAGGTATTGTTTTTAGGCAGTTTTTCACTAAAGGCTTTTTGCCTATCCCGGCAGATATTATTACGGCTGGATACTATCCTTGGGCAGATTCCTCCTGGGGTTATCCTGTCCGTGTCCCAATTAAAAATAGTTTGCCGTCTGACGTCCCCTCGCTTCTATACCCCTGGCGCGTCCAGGCTTTAGAAATTTTTAAGTCAGGCTATCTCCCTCTTTGGAATCATACAATTCTTTTAGGTACTCCGCTTTTTGCTAACTTTCAGTCTGCAGTTCTAAATCCTGTCAATGTTTTGTTTTTTGTCTTACCGACGAAACTTGCCTGGAGTTGGCAAGTCATTTTACAAATACCTTTATTATTTTTAACTACGTTTCTTTTTCTTAGGAATTTAAAACTTTCCTTGCCGGCGACTGTATTCGGCGCTTTATGTTTTACGCTTTCCGGACAAGTATTAGTTTGGCTTGAATATAACACTCTAGTTTACACTTATATTTACTTTCCCTTATTGTTTTTTCTAGTAGATTCTGGTTATCCTTTGAACACGCTTTACACCTTGGTTTTTCTTGCTCTTTATTTTTTATATCGAATACTTCGTTCTGGAAATGTAACCCCCGGGAAATTCATTCTCTTGTTTCTGGGAATTATTGGGGGTTTAGGTTTATCAGCAATCCAACTGATTCCCGGGCAAGAAATGGCTAACCTTTCTGTCCGCGCGTTTGATAATACCGCTATTGCAGGAGACGTCAAATATTTACCCCTTTCTCATATTCTTAGTTTTTTTATGCCCGACTTGTTTGGCAACCCCGGTACGCAAAATTATTGGAGTTCGGGAAGTTTTGATAACTTTTCGTTTTTTATACCTGCAGTAGGGGCTTACTTTTTTCTTCTCTCACTTTTTACCAGGACTGCCTTTAGAAGAGGGAACTTGATCTTTTTACTATTTTGCGTCATATCTCTTTTTTGGGCGGTCGCGAGTCCGTTAACAGAAGCTTTTGGAAGTTTAAGTTTTGCAGGAATTGGAGCGGCAGTTAACACTCGGGTATTGTTTATTTTTACTTTTAGCGCCTCGGTTTTGGCAGCATTTGGATTTGAGGAAGTCTTAAAAAACAAGGTGAGTTTATTCTGTAAAATTTTGCCTTTAACTGTCTTTTTTGCAATTGTTTTAGCTTTTTTAATAGCTTATCAGGCTTCCCAAAAGTTAGAAAAAGAAGTAGAGGATCTTGTGGCAAGTAATATTTCTCCTAGTGCACTTTTTACAGACGCGGGTGAAAACGCACTAAATTCTGCCCGAGAGGGAATTAGTAATTTCAAAATTGGTTTGCGCAACACTGTAATTCCAACCTCGGTTGCCCTCCTAACCTTTGCCCTGATAACAATTAATTTTAGGAGGTTTAATATGTTGGTAATTCCGCTTTTGGTTTTAGCAGTCTTGCCGACGTTTGATAAATATCTTTCGTTCGTGCGGCCTGATTTAGTTTTCCCAGAGACTCAAGCAATGACTCGTTTGCAAGAGTTAACAGGAATTCATAGATTTGAACGCGAAAAAGCAGAGATATTACCTTCCAACACGTGGTCATTATATGGATTGAGCTCTCCTTCCGGACAAAACGCATTTGCCCCGCTTTCTGCTGTTCGTTATCTAGATATGATCAATCGTGGAAAACTTGACGACCGCTTGTTAACCCGTTTTGTGCATGTTGAAAACACAAAGTCGCCCCTTTTCGATACGTTGGATATCGAAACTGTGGCTTACTTGGATCGACACGTAAAAGAATCCATACCTTACAAAGACGGTAGGCCATTCCCCTGGATTATGCCAAACGATTTTACCGAACTTGCCAATATCGATACTGTCAGAATTTATAAAAATACGAACAATTTAGGTTCCGCCTGGTTTGCCAAGAATGTTATTTGCGAACACGATTTGGCAAAAAGTTCTCAGATTTTGACGGCAGAAGGTTTTAATCCCCGCGAGACTGCTGTGGTTTCCTGTAGTCAGGGTATAGTTGACGCCGACCTAGGCGAGGCAAAACTATTAGAGAAACAGCCCAACGGTCTGAATTTTTTAGTTAACACGCCGGAAGGGAATTATTTAGTTCTTTCCCAAACTAACTTTCCCGGTTGGAAGGCGTATATTGACGGAGGAGAAAGCTCAATAACACCAGCCAACATCGGCCTCTCTGCCGTGTATGTCCCGCAAGGCAAACACGAAATAGAGTTAAAATACGAGCCTTTGAGTATTAAGGCCGGCTCTGTTATTTCTGGTTTTACCTTAATTGGTTGGATATTGATTTGTTATCTGAATGTAATTAAAATCAGGTCAACTGCTCGCAATATATGGCAAAAGAAAGATGGGCTTCATTAATCAGTGGCGGCGGTTCAACGATGTTTGAAATGGCCAGCGCAATTCAGAGCGGAGAAATAGAGATGGAGGCAGCCTGTGTAATTGCGAGCACTCCCGAGGCAGGTGGGCTGATAAAGGCTCAAACTTTAGGTATACCTGTTGAAGTTGTTAACCCAAAGGATTATACAGGGGCAGATGGCAAAGTAGACTTATACGCTTTTGGAGTTGCAAACCTCGCTGTATTAAGAAAGTATGGAGCAACAGTAGTTACTCAAAACGGCTATCTTGCCCGCACTTCTGATATTGTCATCGACGCCTTCCGCGACTCAATTTTTAACCAACACCCAGGGCCCAAGCGTGAAACCCACGGAACCAAAGGTACGCAACCCCACGCGATTATGCTTTATATTGCGCAAGCTACCGGGCGCAACCGCGGTACAGAAGTTATTACTCACCGCGTTAACTCTAAATGGGATGATGGGCTCTTCCGGTAGAGCATAAACTCCAAATTACGCTTTTACAGCAAATTGTAAAAGGTGAAGTTTGTGAGGTTGAAATTGCAAGACGATATACGGCCATACGCGAAGAGGAAATTTTACGGTCTGCACGGGTTTATGCCCGAAAAAGATATCCTAATGGTTAAAGAAAGAGGGCAGACAGTTTTAGTTGTGGACGGTGGTGGAAGGGGGTCGGCTCTAGTACATAAATACTCGCTCTCTCACCGAGTCTCCAGAATTTTGTGTATCCCAGGAAACGATCTAAACGGACTTAATTCTAAAAAACCGGTCAAGATTTATCCTCACCTTGAGACAACTTCAGTCAGCCAAATAGTTGAAATTTGTAAAAAAGAGAAGGTCGACTTGGTTGACGTTAACCAAGATAACGCAGTAGAGGCGGGTTTGACTGATGAACTGATTAAGAACGGAATTAAGGCAATCGGACCGTCAAAACTTGCCGGGCAGATTGAATGGGACAAAGCTTGGGCTCGGGATTTTATGAAGAAATATAAAATTCCGCAACCAAAATACCACGTATGTAATTCTCAAAAAGAGGGGATTACTTATATCAAAAAACAAAAAGACGGGAAGTGGTTTGTTAAAGCAGCAGGACTGGCGTTTGGCAAAGGAGCGCTTCCTGCTGAAAATAATAAACGGGCAATAGAAAGGATTAAGGAGATGAATAAATTTGGTAAATCTGGTGACACTTACGTAATTGAGGAGTGGTTAGAAGGTGAAGAATTTTCATTGTTCGTGCTTTGTGATAGTATCTCATACCACATAGTCGGTTGTGCTCAAGATCACAAACGAATGTATAACTGGGATTTAGGAGAAAACACCGGTGGTATCGGTTGCAGTACTCCACCTTTAGTTGTTGCTCCGAAAGTTTTGCGCGAGACCGATAGAAATATAATTAAAAAGACAGTTGACGGGTTAAAAAAAGAAGGAAGAGAATTTAAAGGAATTTTGTATTTGGGAGCTATCATAGTCCGTGGTAAGGTATACGTAATTGAATTCAATGCTCGCTGGGGGAGCCCTGAGGCAGAAGTTTTGGTTCCGGCAATTGTGAATGATTTATTTGTAGTTTCAGATGCGATGGCCGAAGGTAGATTGTCAAAAATACATGTAAGGGTAGATAAAAAAGCCAGAGTAGCGGTGACACTTTCCTTAAGGGAAAACCCGACACCCGTGAACTCTAAGGTTGGTAGAAGAATTTATGGTATAGACCAAGTAAAACTAATTCCAGGTGTTACGCTGTATGGGGCAAGAGTTAGTAAGAAGGGTAACAAATACTATGCCGGATCCGGAAGACTGCTTCATATTGTGGGGGAGGGAAAAAATGTAATTGAGGCAAGGGAGAAAGCGTATCAGGCCGCATCACTTTTTTCTGTTGAAGGAAATAATCTTCATTATAGAACCGACATCGGCTGGCGGGACGTGGAGAGATTAAGGGTGGGAAACGCTTGATCAAGCTCTGAAAGACAATGTCGTAAATTTAGCTTCGCAAGGTCTCTCCTTGCGAAGCTGACTTCAGCGCACTGTTTAAGGCGCCCCCTTAAACAACCCAAACATTTTAGAAAAATGTTATATATACTTAAATTATGAGTGAAAATGGCGAATCTGGCTCAATACCAAAAACTACTCCACCTTTTATTCGAGAATTTTCAAAAGTTAACAGTAAAGATGACCGCCTCGCTCTTGCACAGGAATTGAGAGCAAAACGGGCAGAATATTTTGAGAGAAAAAGTTCTTTAACACAAAAATCATCAGAGGTTGCAATCAACATAGAGCAAACAGGAGAGCAGAAAAAAGCTGCTTTGGAAAATTTAGGAAACACACTTGAGGCAATCAATTCACTTCCAAGCCGCTGGTACGATAAGGTTTTAAATCTGTATAGAATTGTCAAATTAAATGCTCAAAAAGGAACCGAAAGTAGAGTTGCCAGTGAATTGCAAAAAGCAGAAGAGAGCCTGAATGAAGAGGAAAGTAAAATTGAAAAAGAGCTTAAAATACCTGGAAAAGATTTGGAATTGGGAGAGGCTCGGCGCATGCTTGCTGGTTTTTACGAGAGACAAACCAAGCTTTGGCAGGAAGCGCCAATTGATCCAAAAGATCTCGAATATCTGCACGAATCTTATTTATCAAAACTAAATTTAGATCAATATATAACTTTGTTAAAAAAGTTTCCTTCCCGATTTTTAACACATGTAACAAGGCAGGGAATTAGGGATCATATATCCCACCACGCGGTTCATCATGGCGATTTTATTGACGGTTTTGTTGATATTTTAAAAGCAGGAAAGCTTGATTCGGTTGTGAGCCAAATATTTAGAAACGGATTAAAAGATGAAGCAGTTGCAGAATTTTTAGGTCTTGAGAGGTACAAAAAATATGAAGAAGAAAGTTTAAAAAGACAATATGCGGATGAGCAGATGATGGGAGTTTATATTAGGAATATGGGTACTGAGCCTGCTATGCAATTTGTTAAGAAGAAGGTAAGAGACGAAACATTGAGCTCAGTTATACAAAATCCTAATTCGCCTAGAATTTTTAGAGACAAGTCGTCTATACATTTCGCGTTTGACTGGGTTGCGGATTGTTATTATGGAGGTGAATCGGGAAACGAAATATTTTTTGCGCTTCCTGCTGTATATGCGGCTTCAGAGTTGGGGTTAACAAGCGGTATTTCAAGAGAAAAAGAAACATATGAAAATTTTTCAAGAGTAGAAGCCGATGGTTGGAATGATGTTTGGGTTAATGGCGTCAAAAACGGAATAAACATTAATACTGCCATAGTTTTTATTCCGGCAAATACTCAAGTAGATAGAAATACAGGTTCGCAATATGAATTGGATGAGAATTTAAAACCGGTTGAAAATAGCGAGCTGATAAACGAGGTTGTTAAACTCATGCGCAGGCCGGATATAGTTGATTATGCAAAAAAAAGCTTGCTTGCACATACTGCAGATTATGAAAAAGTGTCAGACCTAGAAGAATTAACCGGACTTAAAAGTGATTTGCTTTACATTGTTGCTAGAAATTTATCTACTGTAAGATTTCTTGACGAATTAGAATCACGCGACCCTTCAATTGATCCAGGGGGCGGCAAACAAAACTATATAAACAATGGCGGCGCATATAATGAGGTGAGGAAGATGCTATCCCAAGGCGGATATAATTTTAAGCTAAGCTCTGACACAATTTCTTCAAAAGATTATTGGGAAGACTTTTTTGCCAAAAATCCGAACCTGAAGCCAACAAAAATTGTTTATTACAGAGGTAGTCCTGAACGGGCTTTGGATGAATTTTACAAAAATAACGGGCTAGGGACGGGGGACGCAGGTAAATTTTCCAATGTTGAAAAAGGTAAATTAAACGATCAGGAAATAAACGACGACTATAAAAGATTTATGGATATCGCCAAGGGAGTTATTGAGCGGTATTTTGCAGACAATTAACTATTTAAGGCGTCCCCTTAAACAGTTTTGCCGGCTTTACCGTTTGGATTTTCACTTTGAGCGTTGCGAAAAGCAAGGTTCTGCGGAGCAGATTCTTATTTCTCCATTGTTAATTTCAACCGTAAAATTATTTTCCTGCGGCATTTTGGAAAGCTGATCATTCAAAAGTTGCTGGCCGATACCTCCAAAAATATCGGGAAAGGGGTTAAAAGAGAGACCGCCTAAGCTAATTTTTGTTATCTGTTGCACTTCCATATTCTACTACTGGAAGTGTCGGATATTTAAGTTGAATACAACGCGGGTTTGACAAGTCAGTACATTGTCAGTACAATGTTTGTATGTATATTCAAAAACTCTATAAAAACGGCAATTCAGTGGCCGTTACCATACCTAAACAGGTTTTGAGAGAACTTGACCTTCGTGATGGCACAAAGGTTGTGGTCGAGAAGCGGGGACAAGAAGTAGTGCTTAAATCTGCAAGGAAGGTTAAAGCTCCTGGAGTGGATGCAAAGTTTATGAAAATGGTTGACGAGTTTATGCTGGGACATGAAGACGTCCTTGCAGAACTTGCAAGAAAGTGAAAATCAATTACCTCAACGTTCCTCAGGTTTTGGCCATTCACGATCAAGCGGTAAGGAGGTTTGGCGGATCGTTTGGTGTTCGTGATATTGGTCTTGTTGAGTCGGCTATTGCCAGGCCGCGTGCGACCTATGATGGAAATGACCTTTATCGAGATATTTTTGATAAGACAGCGGCTCTTTTGCAATCTCCTTTAAAGAATCATCCCTTTATTGATGGCAACAAACGGACAGCCCTGTCTTCAGCTGGCATCTTTCTTAAAATGAATGGGTATAGTTTGCAAAACAAACATGAAGAAGAAGTGAAATTTGCAATTAAAGTCGATAATGAACACCTAAGTTTAGAACAAATTTCCTCCTGGTTAAAAAAGAATTCAAAGAAAAATTAACATAGGTTTAACTTATCCTTACACCAATGAAGTCGATCTTGGAAAAATGGGTTCGCACCTCGCTTCTAAATTTGTCTGCTAGATTTCCCGAAAAATTAGAATAAACCCCGCGCTCGGTTTTGCCGCAAAGCCGCGCCTCGTGCTCCCGGAGAACCGGCAAAACTCTTTTCCCTACCTTATTGAAGCGGTAAGAGTATGCATCGGGGTTTTTGACAAAATTGTCGTGTATAACCTTGAAAGAAGCAAAAAGTTCTTTATTTTGCTCAAGCATTTCCTGGACTGCCTTTTTGTATCTTGTCACGAAATGTATTGTATCAGACGGGAGAGAAATGGAGTTAATTATCCGGCAAAAATGCCAATTAAGTTTGCTTTGCGAACCATTTTTCTAAATTCTTCTTCTGAGTAGACGACGTCATGATGTTTGACTGTAACCCTAAAACCCTGATCTGATAATATACGTTTTGTTTTATCTGTTTTACTAAGCGAATTATTAAAAATACCTCCTACAAGAGACTGAGCAGGGTATGCACGCGGTAGGGCATATGTATCAGTAGTTTGCGTAAAGCTTATCCTTTTGCCCCATAATCCCTTTGCCGTAAATTTTGTGTAGTATTCCCATTCGTCATACCCTCTGGGCAATGATATTTGTTCATCCGGTTGGACAAGAACTTTTCTTTCGCCGATTTGTGCCAGAACTTCCTTTGCTCTTGCTAACCGCGCGACTTCAATAAAATCCCCAAGGGTTCCTATTTTTATTTCTGGGCGGAAATGTTCTACAACAGTTTGTCTAAATCTTTCTAACCTTCCAGCCATGCAAGGATTATACTCCGGCAAACAGGCATAGTCAAAAAAACTGCAAATGTTTGACAATTAAAATGGAGTGCCTATACTATGAGACTATGGAACTTATACTAGGTAATGTTCTTGAAGGTGTTAACCCGGAAAATCTATCTTCACGCGCAATGTGGAATAAGATCAATGCAATTATTGATGTTGATCAAGAAGCGGCAAGAAGCTTTGCAGGGGTAATGGTTCACCCAACTCTTAAAGGAAAAACAAAGCAGGAAATTATAGAAGGTTTGAAACAGAGAGGTGGAGATTTAATAAGAACAAGTGTTATGACAGGACATCTCGAAACATGCTTAGATTGCGGAAAGCATTATGTAGCCGGTTCAATTGAATTAGAACGGGTAATGCCGGATGATTCTACCCAAAATCCATATATAGAAAGAGGGCCAAATTACACAAGAGTTACATCGTTCGTAGATGCAATAAATTGGAAAAGGAAAAGAAAAGACCAGAGAACATTTTCTATTCCCGCTGCTGTAGGACACGCAATGCAAATACATAATAGTTGTGCAGCAAGGTTTAGGGCGCCAGCCAGCGAAGATTACCCTGTACTTGTTAATAAGACGTCGAGTATAAACCCCCATGAACTTAAGACATTTTTAGGGGTATAATATCTCTACCTTTCTAAATGAAAAAGTATTTAATTATTCTGCTTCTTGTAACGTCAGGCGTTTTGGCTTTTGGAGGTAATAACTTTGCATTTTTGAAATCAACATTGTCTCCCGCTATGCCAGCTTCCGAAGTTGCCCGCGAGGTGAAGAAAGCAACTGTCGAAATTGTCGATAGAGGTGAGTTGCGAAAATATCCGGATCTTGAGTTTAAAGAGGGTGAAACAGCGCTTGGCTTAACCCGCTTAGTCGTGGAAGTTGAGACCAAAGGGGAAGGGGAACAAGCATTTGTAACCGCAATTAGCGGAAAGTTAGCCGATTCGGTCAAGAAAGAATTTTGGTCGTTTTTAGTCAACGGTAAAATGGCAGAGACAGGGGCGGGAAGTTATAAAGTGCAAAATGGCGACACAATTACTTGGAAGATATCCACATTTTGATGTTAATTTACGGACTTATTGCACTAGGCGCGTTATTTAGAATCGTTTCGCACCTTTCTGGATTTGAAATTTTTCCACCAAACTTTGCGCCGATTGGGGCAATGGCTCTCTTTGGCGGTTTTTACCTTCCGCGGAAGATGAGTATAGTTATGCCGCTCGCGGCTATGTTTATCTCGGATTTAGTTATCGGATTTTACTCGCTTCCCGTAATGTTCTCAGTTTACATAAGTTTTATTTTAATTAACTTTATTGGACAAGCACTGAGACAAAAGAAAAACACAGTTTTGACTTTTGGCGGGGTAATTAGTTCTTCTGTTTTGTTCTTTTTAGTTACAAACTTTGCTGTTTGGGCAATACCGAATTCTATGTACAGCCACAACTTCCAAGGATTACTCGCAAGCTATATTGCAGGTTTGCCATTTTTGAAATTTACTTTAGCAGGAGACCTTTTCTTTAATGGTTTGTTTTTTACAGCCTATGCTTTAGGAAGCCAGAAGAAGTTTTTAAGAGCTTTTTAGGGTTTGTAAATTGATATGTAGAGAAAGTTGCAAACGTAGCATATAATTCCTACATGAGTTTAGAAAACAGAATCGGGATTGTTGGCGGCGGTCAGTTGGGTCGAATGATGACTTTGGATGCCAAGCGTTTGGGATTTGAGGTAATAGTGGTTGACTCAACACCAAACAGTCCCGCAAAGCAAGTTGGCGCTGAGCAGATTGTTGCACCTCTTACAGACGAAGCCGCAACAAGGCAATTGGCTGAGGTTTCCGACTTTCTCACTTTTGAAATAGAACACATTAACACAGACGTGCTTCGTGAACTAAGAGAAAGTGGAATAAGAGTAAATCCTTCTCCGGAAACATTAGAGACGATTAAAGATAAGTTAAATCAAAAACGATTTCTTCAAGGTTGGGGTATACCAGTTGTTGAGTTCTCCGAAGTGACCGACAGAGACGGAGCATTGGAAGTAGCCAGTTTGTTTGGTTTTCCCTTTGTTCTCAAGTCTCGTTTTGGCGGTTACGACGGGAGGGGGAATTTGGTGGTTATGGACGGAAAGGAGCTTGATTGGGCTCTGGAAAAATTTGGAAAGCAACCGCTCTATGCAGAGAGATACGTTCGTCTTGAAAAAGAGCTAGCTATAATGGTTGCCAGAAGCATGAGTGGGGAAATAGTGACTTATCCTGTAGTTGAAACTATTCATAGAAACAACATCTGCCATATCGTGCTTGCTCCTGCGCCTGTTGACATAAAGGTATATCAACAAGCGGAGAATATTAGTAGGGAAATAATGCGACATCTTAAAGGAGCCGGTGTGTTTGGAATCGAGATGTTTATGACAAGAGACGGAGAGGTTCTTGTCAATGAATTAGCGCCTCGTGTACATAATTCCGGTCATTATACAATTGAGGCTTGCAGAACCTCGCAGTTTGAACAGCATGTGCGGGCAATAACAGGCCTGCCGCTTGGTAGTACAGAGATGACAGTGCCGGCCGCTGTAATGGTAAATATTTTAGGCGATAGACAAGGGAAAGCTCAGGTTCTTGGCCTTAACGAAGTATTAAAAATCCGTAACGCAGGTGTGCACATCTACGGGAAGGCAGAAACAAAACCAGAGAGGAAAATGGGCCATATTACCGTAGTTGCAGACAGTATCGAAGAAGCTCGAAGAAACGCCGAATTAGCAAGAAGTTTAATTTCAATTTAAACATAATTTGACAGAGAGTAAAAATTTGCTTATTGTTAAACAATGCCCAAGAACTCTAAAACACAAGCCGGTATAGTTCACTTACTAACACTTCTTGTCATAGCAGGATTGGGTTTATTTGTTGCAGGTAATATTCCAACCACGAAAAATCTAGCTTCAACCCAAAGCGTTTTAGGAGAAAACGAAGAAGCTAAAAAGGCTGAAGAACAGGCAAAAGAAGTAGCCAAGAAAACAGAAGAACGGCAAAAAGAAGACAGTAAATCAAATTCTGGTTCGGGAAACCCTAAAAAATCTGAGTCAGAAACTATTTCTTCAACAGGCACAAAATCGAAAACCAAGATAGAAGGTAATAAGCAAGAAACAGAGATAGAAACTGCCGATGGGCAAAAAATCAAGACAAAGGTCGAAGACGACGGTACTGCAAAGGTAGAAATTGAGCGCGGTCAGCTTAAGGTAAAGTATGTATTCGAAAACGGTGTGTTAAAACTAAAGGCGGAGAATGAAAGTGGCAAAGAAGTGGAATTGGAAGACGACGAGCTTGACGAAGTTGAATCAGAGCTGGAAGACGATGGAATTAAAATTGCCTCAGCCTCAGGCAGACCTGTTCTTTCGAGAAATAAAATTGGAGCGCAAACCGATTTCCCGCTTTCAATTGATATTGGAACCAATCAGTTGATAGTTAGTACTCCGGCAGGGCAAAAAGTAGTTACAGTTTTACCCGATCAGGCGGTGCAAAATTTACTGGCGACTAATATTATAAATAGTGTAGATTCTACAGGCACGGATGCTGCAGGAGAGTTGGGGGCGTTGGATAGCGTAGTAAAGCTGGAGATGAGAAACGACGAAGTTGTCTATAGGGTCAAGGGAGTAAAGACACGAAGATTATTTGGGTTGTTTAGCGTCAACAATTCCACCACTGTCTTTGTGTCTAGTGAAAGCGGACTGCCTGTTGCCCAAGAACAATCTTTGCTGGCTAATATAGTCGACTCCCTTTCTCCTCAATAACCTTCTTAAGGTAGTTTTGAAGTAATTTCTTCGATTTCCGGATAGCGGCCTTGTTCATGTTTTGAAAAAACCAGTTTGTCGTTTACCCAAACATCAAACACGCCTCGGTCGCCTTCAACAAGTTCAACCTCACCCCCTTTTTCTTCTAGAGCTTTTTTAAATTCTTCTGCTTTAGCAAGGTATCCGCACGGAACACAGTACTTAATTTTAATTTTTGTTGTCATAAGTAATTATAGTATTATTTACTCAAGATATATATGGCTGGAAAACCAATAACATATGCATCAACAGGCGTCAATTATGGCGCCATGGATCCTTTTAAAAGATTAGCTCAACTTCGAGCTAGAGCCACCGCTCGAAACCTTGAACGCTTTGGCATGAGAGAAGTAGAAGCAAGCCGCGGTGAATCAGCTTATGTTTGGGAAGAGCCTGATAGTTTTAGAGCATTTGTTATAGAAGGGTTAGGAACTAAAAATAGAGTTGCAGATGAAACGAGAAAAATAACTGGTAAAACTTATTATGATGCGCTTGCTCAAGATACAGTTGCCATGATTGTAAATGACTTAATTGTGGTTGGAGCAGAACCCCAAGTAATTAATGCTTATTTTGCGGTGGGAAGTTCAGACTGGTTTTTAGACGAAGAACGGGCAAGAGATTTAGTTGAAGGCTGGGCTAAGGCGTGTAGTCTTGCCGGAGCAGTTTGGGGAGGTGGAGAAACACCTACATTAAAAGGAATTATAGAACCTGATACTATTGATTTATCTGGTTCGGCTGTTGGCATAATAAAGCCCAAAGAGCGTTTAACATTAGGAGAAAAATTAACTCCAGGTGACGCGATTTTATTGGTTGAAAGTAGTGGAATTCATGCAAATAGCTTAACTCTGGTCAGAAAAATTGCCTCAAAACTTCCTGATGGGTATGCAACTCCTTTACCGGGTGGAATTAGCTATGGTGAATCCATCCTTGCCCCTACACACATTTATGCAGGTTTGGTAAGAGATTTATTTGAAGCGGAGATAGACATTCATTATATGGTCAATATTACAGGTCATGGTTGGAGAAAATTGATGAGGGCTACCAGAGATTTGAGTTATGTAATTGACCAAATTCCAGAACCTCAGCCTGTTTTTGGGTTTATTCAAAAACACTCGGGTAATGACGATACTGAGATGTATGGAAATTTCAACATGGGAGCAGGTTTTGCAATCTTTTTACCGGAAAAGGCTGTTGGATTGGCTCAACAAATTGCTGTGGAAAACCATTCACTGAGTTCATTAAGGGCAGGTTGTGTCGAAGAAGGGCAAAAACAGGTTGTTATCCGACCCAAAAATGTAATTTTCAAAGGCGAGACACTAGGTGTTCGTTAAGCTTCTAACATACTCCTCCATCAGTACCGCAAGAACCGCCAAAGTTTTTTGTTGTCAAGAACTGGTTCAAATGAGATAATACGCGCATGCAGCTAAAAAATGTTTTTGCCTTTATTGACGCCCAAAATTTAAATCTTGGGGTACGCTCGCAGGGGTGGAAGTTGGACTGGCGTAAGTTCAGACAATATCTACGCCATAAATATGTTGTGGTTAAGGCATATCTTTTTATTGGTCAAGTAGCCGGAAACGAAGCTTTATACACCTTTTTACAGGAAAGTGGCTATATTTTAATTTTCAAACCCACGATGGAGCTACCCGATAAGATGGTAAAGGGAAATGTCGATGCGGAGCTGGTTTTACATTCGATGATACAGTATAAGAATTATAGTAAGGCCATTATTGTTTCAGGAGACGGAGATTTTCATTGTTTAGTTGAGTACTTAGATCAGCAAGGGAAACTTCTACACATTCTCACCCCAAATAGACACTATTCTGGACTTTTGAGAAAATTTAACCAACATGTAGTACGAGTAGATCTGCTTAGAAGCTCTTTAGAATTAAGCGGAGCTTTTCTTCGAATAAAAAAGACCGAGATCAGCGGTCGGTCGAAACCTTAGGCTGCTTAGCTCGGTCATCGTGATAATAGTATGATACTACAAATATATAGGAAAATCAAGTTAGAAGGGCTAGAAACATGAGTCTAAAAGTTGGGATAGTAGGTTTGCCAAATGTTGGGAAAAGCACGTTGTTTA
This sequence comes from Microgenomates group bacterium Gr01-1014_5, assembly GCA_007376395.1. Lineage (GTDB taxonomy): Bacteria > Patescibacteriota > Microgenomatia > UBA8517 > UBA10165 > VMGE01. Next base: position 51,249 of record VMGE01000004.1, read on the forward strand.
ACGCACTCTTAAAAAAACAACAGGCATATGTTGCGAATTTTCCGTTTGCTACCATTGAGCCGAATGTCGGTATTGTTCCGGTTCCTGACGCAAGGCTGGATGAATTGGCGCGAGTTGTCATGGCCTCTGAAAACATGGGAAGCGTACCACCTAAAGTTCCCGCAACCGTAGAGTTTGTTGATATCGCAGGCCTAATTGCCGGCGCACACAAAGGCGAAGGTTTGGGTAATAAATTTTTAACTCTAAATTAATTAGCTTTTATATTAAACAAAATTATAGTGTCCTTGGAATTGATGGTGGGATAAATTTTACTACTGATCTGATTGATAAACTACCCTTTCCAGACTTTAACCCAAAAGACACAAAAAATAGAATTATTGAGTTAACTAATAATATTTTGAATTCTAAAGTTGAAGGTAAGGTAAAAATATTCAAATCTCAGATTGATGAATTGATTTACAAACTCTACGGCCTCACGTCGGAAGAAATTGCAATTGTGGAAAATTCAAATAATAAATAATTTTTATGTCAAACAAATATGGCATTTCTGAAAAAGAATTAATAAAGATTAGGGAAAGAGACAAGACTTGTGTGTATTGTCACAAAGTAATGATCGATCCTAGATCAAGGGGTAGGCGAATCGATTGGGCGACAATTGAACATTTAAACTTTATGCCCCCATGGAACAACGCTTCTACTGTTGCAATCTGCTGTTGGAGTTGTAACTCAAGTCGTGGTAGCAAGAAATTGTTGGATTGGTTTAAAGGAGAATATTGTTTGATTAAGAAAATAAATGAAAAGACTGTAGCCAAGCCCGTCAGAGAATTTATCAAAGTTCAAGTAAAATCGGTATTGACAATATTATCGAATTAGTGTAATATCGATAACAAGGAAATACTAATTATCGATATGAATATTATTAATAATCGAGCAGGTATATACAAAAAAATCTTATCAGGGAATATTGCATACAAAGCATTTGTTCCTAATTTTTTGCCACTCTATCCGTCAATAAAGATGGATGACACGATTCAAATGCTATTATCTAACGCGGATAGAGCGATAGGTGGCCTTAATATAGTTACCGAACTATTGCCGGATTCAGATTATTTTATCCTTTCGTATTTAAGAAAAGAAGCTACTTTATCAAGCCAAATTGAAGGTACAAAAGCTACCTTTATTGATGTTGCTAAAGCAGAGGCAGGAGAGATAGATAGAGAAACTCCTCAGGATTACCCTGAAATCGTTAATTATATTAATGCTATAAATTATGGACTAAAAAGAATTCGTGAAGATGATTTTCCTATGGCATTACGTTTACTTAGAGAGATTCATGAAAGAATTTTAAAAGAAGTTCGTGGTCAATATAAAACTCCGGGAGAATTTAGAAAATCACAAAATTGGATTGGCGGTGCATCTATCAACACAGCATCATATATACCTCCAACGGCTGAGGATATGAACGCAGCACTAGATAACTTGGAAAATTTTATGAACGACAAAAAACCAATGCCCGTACTAATTAGAATAGGATTAATTCATTCACAGTTCGAAACAATTCATCCCTTTTTAGATGGAAATGGTAGAGTTGGAAGACTCATGATTACTTTATTGTTATGCCATTATGGTTTGTTACCAAAACCAGCCCTTTATTTATCAGAGTATTTCAAAGCTTTTAGGAATGAGTATTACGATAGATTAAACGCTGTACACGAAAAGGGAGATTTTGAAGGTTGGTTAAAATACTTTTTAGAAGGTGTTTGGTTGGTTGCAGAAGAGGCTACAAGTACAGCTATGAAAATTAAAGCTTTAAAGGATAGAGATATTATGAAACTATCGGGTTTAAGCGCTCAAACTTCGCGTAATGCGATTAAATTACTTGAGAATTTATTTAGTAGCCCTATCATGACAGTGAAAGACGTTTCAAAATACACAGGATTGTCTTATGCTAACGCAAATAACCTTGTTAAAAAGTTAATAGATTTAAAAATACTAGAACCTCTTGTTGAAAGAAAAAGGAACAGAGTTTTTGCTTATTCTGAGTATATGAACCTATTTAAAAATAGAGAATCTTATAAAAGACAATTAAACTAATATGTCTAAATATTACCCTCCAAACAGAACACAGGAAGATATTTAGCTTCATAACTGATAAAATACTCAAATGTCATTAAAAGTTGGGATACGCCACACGCTATCCTATCTTTAGACTTCAGCTTCAAATTCTCACTTCCTGATCCTAAAAAGCAAAGGATTATTCTTCAGAGAGACGCTAAAGGTCGAATTTTACATTCAACTACTCAAACCTAAGCTTTTTGTCTAGTCTTATTCTGATATTTTCCAACGTTCTGTATCAACTAAAATTATTTTTGGTTGTTCGCTGGTGATTATGTATCCAAAATTGTCAGTATCAAAAACTCCCACTTCGTGTAATTTATCGACGATTTCATTATATTCCTTTTCCCAACTGGTTCCCCTCATTTCAAAACGGGGAGAATTTGATAGAGTTGGATAATATCTATATATCATATAGTTCTTTGTTGAATTAGCATCAGTATAATAAGCTAGTAATTGCTCTACTGGCAAATCTTCAGAATAGGCTTGCTTATAGCGTTTACTGGCTTCATTGACGATTCTAATTTGAGCTAATGGAATATTTGCCTCTAAGCGTCTCTTATACCAAGGTTCCCCTTTTTCGTTGTGGACGTCATAAGTAGAATATGCCATCTCTTTCACTAGAATTTCTGTATTACCAATTGAAAACTTTTCTACTCTCCTGGTTGATTTGCTTATTTCTTCTCCACCCTTATTTTTCCAATTAAGTGGAATTCCATTTTTTCGCCAAGGTGTTTCTGCTAATAATAGTTCCTGAAAATCTGCAGATAAATCAGGTGGAAGAGATTTTAATACGAATAGATGTCCATCAGTGAATTTGACCCTTTCGAAATGAGGCCACTGAATCGTTGGAGTTGTATTATCGACACCCTCTGACATAATCACAATTATATATTAAATAATTGTGAAAATTTGATAGAATGATCAAATGTCATTAAAAGTAGGAATAGTCGGTTTGCCAAATGTAGGGAAAAGCACATTGTTTAACGCTCTTCTAAAAAGGCAACAGGCATATGTTGCGAATTTTCCGTTTGCTACCATTGAGCCGAATGTAGGCATTGTTCCGGTTCCAGACAGTCGGCTCGACAAGCTCGCCGAGGTGATTAGTGATTCTTGGATAGTGAATGGTGAGAAGAAAAAACCACCCATTGTCCCCGCAACTGTAGAATTTGTAGATATCGCAGGGTTAATTGCCGGAGCTTCCAAGGGCGAAGGGCTGGGGAATAAGTTCTTATCCCATATCCGCGAAGTTGACGCAATTTGCCATGTTATCCGGCATTTCAAAGATAAAAATATTATTCAAACAGGAACTAATCCCAAAGAGGACTTTGAGATTGTCAAAACCGAATTAGATTTGGCAGACTATGAAATGGAAGAACAGCACAAAGAAAGAAATAAAGGAAAGGTTGACGAAAACCTACCCCTCTTTAAGAAGAAACCGATTTTAGTTGTGCTTAACGTTGACGAAGAGGATTTAATAAACGCAAAGAATATCGAGGCTGGGTTTGCGACTTCTGTGGGGCTTAATAAAGAGCAGGTGATTGCAATTTGTGCTAAAACTGAAGCGGAATTGGCGGATCTTTCAGAAGACGAACAAAAGGAATATTTAAGTGACTTGCGAATTGACAAACCGGGTTTGGAAAGGCTGGCGCAAAGCGCTTTTACCACCCTTGGTTTAATTACGTTTTTAACCGCAGGAGAAAAGGAAGTGCGGGCTTGGACCATTCGGCGAGGTGCGACGGCTCTAGAGGCTTCCGGGGAAATCCACACCGACTTTATGGCTAAGTTTATTAAAGCGGAAGTTGTGAAGTATGAGGATTTTGTAAATTCAGGAGGATGGAAGAAATCCCGCGATGTCGGTAAAGCCAGACTTGAAGGCAGAGATTATATCGTCCAAGACGGTGATGTGGTTGAATTTAAGATTGGCGCTTAGTATAGTTAACTTGTTATGCCAGAACCATCTGCCGATACTCCGCAATTATCATTAAGAGACAGGCTCGAGAGAATTTTCCATAAACCAATGACGCGGAGAGAGGTTGTTGCCGCCGGAGCCGGGGCGGGTTTAAGTTTAATCGCAACAGGAGTTATTGGAGTCCCCAAATTTCTACAAATGGAGGCAAGCCTAGAAACTTCCCGGAAGGAAACAAACGAAGCAAGGGCAGGATTGGAAGAGGCTAAGGATCGGGTTGAAAAAGCTCAAGATCGGGCTCAACAAGCTCAGGAAGAAACAGCAGTTCTGCAAAAAGACTTGGAAAAAGTCAATCTTTCTGAGGAGAGAGCCAGGATTGTAGCTGATCAGGCCAAAATTGAGAAAATTGAGTCAGAAAAAGAGCGGGGTCTTGCATTAGAAGAAATGTCGAGATTATTCGTTAAAGATTATGATCAAAATGTAAAAGCATCAAATACATTGGTTGATACATATGTTTATGCTCAAGAGGTAAGAAAGTCGGGTGGTAATGCCAGTTCTTCAGGATTGGAATTGCGAATAGCCTTTGAAAGGGCATGGTTAATTCTTGAAAGAGGGGTTGCCTTGACTTCAGCTTGGCAAAGGCTAAAAGGGGAGAAGAATCCTGTGGGTTTTGATAAAGACGGCAGATTGATAATTGAAGGAAAAAAACTGCAGGTTAACGAAGATGTGTGTGATTATCACCTAGCACTAAACCTTTTAAGGGCAAAAATAGATTTAGCAAGTAACAACGACTCTGACAAGCGGGCTTTGGCAGATGAAGATATTCAAAATCTCTTGCGTTTTATTGACATTCGTCCGAAAGTTGATATTGAAAAAACAGCATGGGCAGTTATGCCGCCTGACTGGGCAGGGGCTCTTGCGCGTTTTACGATCTTTTTAGACGAACGGAGAATTCCACCACCCCAACTATATAGAATTTATCGCGATGTCCTCCTGGACGGGAGCCGATCCGGTGGGGGATTTTACGTCGGCGGTAAAGAGAAGTTCCCGCAGGCATCTCAGTTTTTACAATTGGGATCCCGTATGGATGCAACTGTTGTTTTCCACGAAGGGGGGCATTATATTGCTGACGCCTCTTCAATAAAAGAGAGATTAATTGGGGCCGGACGATTACAGGGGCATGCTGATTATCAGCGAGACTTTGATAGTCTGACAGCTAGAATGCAGAAAACTCTATTGTCTGCGGCTCGGAAGTCGGGAAAAAATTTAGGGGTATGGATGTCCAAAAGCTTTGTGAGCGCGTATGCCAGTTCCAATACAGCAGAAGATTTTGCGGAAACGTTTCGTGAGTTTTTAGGTTATGGCCCAGCTTTTAGAGAGAAGATAGAAAACCTGCGTAAAGAAGACCCTATTGCCGCATCTCTGCTTGAGGTTAAGTATGAATTTATGCGTGTTAATGTGGCTCAGGGTGTTGAATATGGCATGAATGGTAGAAAAGCGGGTGCGCCTTTACTTTTTGAAGATAAAGAAAAGATAAAGGGTCGTAATAGTAAGTTAAACTCACTTGCCTCATTACTTGAAGAAACGGGCAAGAGGTTTACAGAATATCTCTCCAGAGAGTCTGCTTTTAAAAATGCACAAGGTAAACTTGTGATACCGGAGTCTGATTTTGACCTTGATACCGCTCTGCTTGAGCCTAGAATTTGGAACGATATTATTGATTCGTTCAGAGGAGAAGTGATAGATGTATCTTCGGTTGTTCCTGTTCCTCATTATGAATTTCAAGGGGTAGCAGATATTGCCGTTAAATTAAAAAATGATAAAACAGTACGTTTAATTTTGGACACAAGAATCTCGGAAAGCGCCCAAAGTCTTATAAAATTAATTCCTGAATTTACAGACAAAGAGATCATTAAAACAAGAATGGTAAACAATGACCGCGGCCGTTTTTCTCAGGAGAGTTTGGATTATTTTAAGGCGCAAGGAGTTAAAAGCCCTCATGTTGCCTTTTCCGGAATATGGGAATCTTCTTATCCTCCAAGCCATGTCGACCGAGAAGGTGTGTTGTTTGTAAGATTTCAATATGAAAACGGGGAGTGGAAGCAAAAGCCGCTGGATGTACGCAGGACGAACCTTTTTATTAAGTCTGTGGCAGATGGGAAAGAAGAGGTTAGATCTTCCGGATATCACACTATAACTTTAGGAGAGAAAGATATCCTTTTTGGGTTTAATATAGACGGAAATCTTCGTGAGGTAAGAACCCACAATATTTAAAGAGAGTAATACAGCTTGCTAACCAGCCTGGTAGTAAACACCTCTCGTCGTGCCTAGTTTTCGAATTAGCCGCTGGTCGGCTAACTTTTTTAAGTCATAGCGTAAGGTTCTATCATTTACTTTGCTAAATCTTCTTTTAATTTGGTCAAAATTTACTAGCTTTTGCTCTTTTACGATGTTTAAAATCTCTGCACGCCTAGGGAGTAAATAGTCTTCAGGGGTTAAATCTTTCTTTTTTAAGACTTGATCTTTTGCTTTATTTGCGCTCTCGGCTATTGCTTCAAGCATAAATTCGACATAATCTGTAACATCCTTTTGGCCTTCAGAGAGCATCGTATAGTATGTGCTTCTGTATTTATCGAGGTATTCCTCTATAGCTAAAAGCCCTTTCATTCCATAACCGCTCTTTTGTAAAGATAATTGGATTAATAATCTTCCGACCCTGCCATTTCCATCTAAAAAGGGGTGGATTTTTTCAAAAGAGTAATGGGCAAGTACAGCTCTAATTGGTACAAATTGTTCCTTTGGGCTGTTGGCAAACTTTATAAGCTTTTTTAGTAATCCTGGGATTTGTCTAGGAGGTGGCGGTATGTACACTGCAATACCGGCGGAGTTAAAAATAGCACTTACCTCGGTTCTGAATTTTCCGGGTGTATCGGTAAGTTTCAACATTGTGATTTTATGCATATCTAGAACGATACTTTGGGTAATATCGCGGAGCCCTTGTTTCTGAACCTTATTTAAGGCTTTTAAGATGTTAAACACTTCTTGCCTTTTTTGATCAGTTGAAGTTTTTCCTAACTCTTCAATTGTGAGCGGATTCCCCTCAATTCTTGCTGAAAAAAGGGAACTTTTTAACGTAGATTGGCGCCGGATATTGGTCTCTACTTCTGGTGGAATATTGATGGAGTCAATAACTTGTTTTGCAGCTTCAATTTGGCTTAATAACTCTGAAATTTTTGGGGTATGGATATACTTTGGAGGAATTAGCATGATTTACCAGATATTACCAAATATATCCTAATATTACCAGATGTTACCCAAAATTCCGATTCTTGCTAGCCAGCCTCGGAATTGGTATACTTCCATTTAGATGAATACTTACGAATTAACAATTGTTTTGGCGGGTTCCATGACAGAGCCGAAGCAAAAGGCAGTTTTGGATAAAATTAAGAAAGCCGTTGCCGATTCTGGAGGTAAAGTCGACAAAGAAGATAGTTGGGGCAAAAAGCAATTTGCTTATCCTATAAAACACGAAAAAGAAGGCTATTATTTTTTCTTCGAGCTTACACTTCCTCCTGACCATGCCAACGGGATCAAGCGTTTAATTGAAAACGATGAACAAGTGGCGCGCCACCTCTTGATAGTAAAACGTGACAAGGTACAAGTAACAAGTTCCAAGAAGGTAGAAACTCCGAATAGTGCAAGCACAGTAGCGCCAGAAACAGAAAAACAGAGTGTTGATAAAGAGAAAAAAGTGGTAAAATCTAAAAGGAAAGCAAGGAAAAAATAATGGCGTCACGTTCTTTAAACAAAGTAATACTCATTGGTAATTTAACCCGGGATCCGGAATTGCGCTACACTCCTCAAGGAACCGCTGTTTGTACTTTCGGCCTTGCTACAAACCGTTCTTGGAAAACTGAAGATGGAACACAAAGGGAACAAACCGAATTCCACACAATTGTTACCTGGACCAGGCTTGCAGAAATTGTAGCTGAGTATTTAACCAAAGGTAAGCAGGCATACGTTGAAGGTCGTCTTTCAACCCGCGAGTGGGAAGGTCAAGATGGACAAAAAAGGCGCACGACAGAAATTATAGCCACAGAAGTTATTTTCTTAGGGTCACCGGGCGCGCGACCTGAGTCAATAGACGTTCCAGAGGACTTGGGGATTAACGAGCAAAAGCCAGAAACAGAAACAGAGCCAGATACAGAGAAAGGGACAAAAGAAAAACCCGCAACTAAAACCAAAACTGAAGAAACACCAGTTGTTGAAGGGGAAGATATTCCTTTCTAGAGGCTAGAGAGCTGGAGGCTAGAGGTTAGATTCTAGCCTCTAATCTCTAATTATCTAGTAATCTAATTTTTATGGCCAAGAAAAAAGACAAAGATAAAAACCGACCGCAAAGAGAAAAGCGCAAACCAGTGAACGAGGTTTGTCCTTTTTGTGAATCGCACAGGGCTCCTGATTACAAGGATGCGGTAAACTTAGACAGGTTTGTCAGTGAGCGCAGGAAAATTTGGAGCAGGGCGCGAAGCGGAGTTTGCGCCAAACATCAAAGGGCACTTTCCCGGGAAATTAAACGGGCACGCCATTTAGCCCTACTTCCCTTCTCGCAAACTCCGTATTAATGCGTTAAAATAACTCTTGCTGATGTTCTTGTTACTTTTTACTTATTACTCATAACTCTACTCTTTATGAAGCTGACACTTCCCAAAATCCGGCTCTACACAATAATTCTCATTTTAATCGTTGTCTCTTTCGGCGGCGGTGTTTGGCTTGGGAAAAGGGATGTTTCTCTCCAAGCCGAAGGGCTAAAGTCTAAAATTACGATTAGCCGCAATATTCCCGAGCGGCACGCAGATGTAGATTTCAATCTTTTCTGGGAAGTTTGGGATCGGCTTGAAGGTTCATACTTTGACAAGTCAAAAGTCGACAAAGCTAAAATGGTTTATGGCGCAATTTCAGGCATGGTTTCAGCAGTAGGTGATCCCTACACTGTTTTCCTTCCCCCTGAAGAACAAAAGAGAACGAAAGAGGACTTGGGAGGGGAGTTTGAAGGCGTCGGAATTCAGATAGGTTTCAAAGGCACCCAGCTTGCAGTCATTGCGCCTCTTGAGGGTACTCCAGCTTTTAAGGCGGATGTTAAGGCGGGAGATTATATTGTTGGAATAAAGGATAAAAATAAAAATCTGGAACTAGGGACAGTTGGAGTTTCCTTGCCCGACGCTGTTAACGCGATCCGCGGGCCTGCAGGAACGGCTGTGGCCTTAATTTTAACCCGTGAAGGGGTAGACAAGCCGTTTGAGGTAGAAATTGTCCGCGAAAAAATTGACGTACCTTCAGTAATTCTGACAAAAGAAGGAGAGATAAGTCACCTAAAATTACTCAAATTTGGTGATCAAACTGATGGTGAATGGGATAAGGCAATAGCTAACATTAAAAAGCAAAATCCCAAAGGCTTGATTCTTGACCTGCGGAATAATCCCGGGGGATATCTCAACGGAGCGGTTACTGTGGCTGGAGAATTTATCACGCGGGGCAACGCTGTTTTACGCGAAGACAGTAAAGGAACCCGAACCGGTATCGCGGTTAACGGTAAAGGTCAATTAATAAATACTCCATTGGTAGTGTTGGTGAATAAAGGAAGTGCTTCAGCGTCAGAAATTGTCGCGGGTGCTCTTAAAGATTACGGAAGAGCAAAGATTGTTGGTACTAAGACGTTTGGAAAGGGAACAATACAAGAATCTATTGATTTAGGGGAAGCTGGCATACACATCACTACCGAGCGCTGGCTGACACCAAACGGAACATGGGTAAATACAGTTGGACTCACGCCTGACGTGGAAGTTGAAGATGATGTCAAAACAGAGGAAGATGAACAAGTCGAAGCCGCGTTGCAGCTTCTTAAATGACAAATTATTCTAATTTCTAATTGCTCTAAAAGTTTAGAAATTAGGTCAATTAGGTTAATTAAAAATCATTATGCTTATAAAAAAATACCTGCTTCAAACGGCCATAATATTTGTAATCCTGGTTGCAGCTTTGGGAGGAGCTGTCTCTGATCGTCTTTTTGGTCTTCGCCCTTTAGATTATATTTTCCCCAGGTCTGCCACCTCTGATACAGGATTTCAAGCCATAACCGAGCGTCAGGTGATCAAAGAGGAATCTCTCGTTATAGAAGCGATCAAGAAAGCTTCACCTGCCGTGGTAACAATTTCAGTCCAGACTCCGAAGAGGAAGGTTTTACAATTCAATCCGTTTGGCGGTTTGGACGTACGCGAGCAAGGAGGCGGACAGCAGGACTTGGCAACGGGATTTATCGTCTCTGCTGACGGACTTTTGGTTACCAATAAACACGTAGTGTCCAACTCAGAATATAAATATATTGTTATTGATAAAGACGGAAAGGAATACGAAGTCAAGAATATTTACCGCGACCCGGCCAACGACCTGGCACTTTTGAAGATTGAGGCTACGGGTTTACCTATAGTTGAACTTGGCGATTCTGAAAATTTGCAGGTAGGGCAGACTGTCGTGGCTATCGGTACGCCTTTGGGCGAATTCCGCCAATCTGCGACATCCGGCATTATCTCGGGTTTGGGGAGGGGAATTGATACAGGTAATCCGTTTGAAGGATATGTAGAGCGGCTGGATAACATTATCCAAACTGATGCCGCTATTAACCCCGGCAACTCGGGTGGGCCGCTTTTGGATAGCGGCGCGCGCGTAATCGGGATTAATGTTGCAGTAGCCGCGGGGGCGCAAAACATTGGGTTTGCAATTCCGATTAATGTTGTCAAAACTTCAATCGAACAATTCCGTCAAACTGGTGAATTTGCCAGGCCATTCTTAGGAGTACAGTACCAAATCATTTCAAAGGAGGCGGCTCTGGCAAATGATTTGCCGCAAGGAGCTTACGTGCGGGGTGTGGTTGACGGTTCGCCGGCAGCGCTTGCTGGAATTAAAACAGAGGATGTAATTACAAAATTCGGTGGGGAAAAGATTGATGCTGAAAAAGGAGGACTTGCACAATTAGTAAATAAACACAAAGCAGGAGATGTTGTCCAGGTAGAACTATGGCGTAATGGCAAAACTCAAACTCTCCAAATCATCCTCCAAGAAGCAAAATAGGCTATAATCCTCACATGACTACACCAGAAAGAGAATCTGTAAGGTTTAAGTCCAGACAGATTACAGCCTTGAACGACCTTGTTAATGAAGTTGCTGAAAATAATGCAGGTTTATCTTCGAATGATATTGAAAGAGCGTTTGTTTACAAACTGCAACGCGCTCTTGGCGTAGAAAGACTAGAGAGTTTGCCGTTACATGACGAGAAGATCATAACAGTTGGCGGCATAACTCTTTATCCCGAAAGAGGTATTGTGATCTTGCCAGACGGAACGAGAAAAGACTTCTCTAGACAAGAGGTTAGATTTTTATGGCCTTTAATTTCTAATCCCGGAAGGGTTATTCCGTACAATTTAATTGCAAAGTCTATGTTTGGAAGAACTCGTTCGATTGGGGATTTTGCAATGGGTGATTTGAGGGTTTATGCGCAATATGTACGAAAAAAGATTGGGGATTGTCGTATTAGCAGTTCAGGATCAGGTGCCAAATTTCGCTATATCAATTCAGTTATGGGCCACGGTTATATTTTTACGCCAGAGAGCGAATTATGAATAGTTAAATTCCTTTTGTCGCTTCGACAATCTTATCCAAACTTCCGTCGACAACTGCTTCTAAATTGCCGAATGATTTTCCCAGTCTGTGGTCTGTTACCCTGTCTTGAGGAAAATTATAGGTACGGATTTTTTCCGCACGGTCTCCTGAGCCGATTGCTGATCTAAAATCCTTAACTTGAGCATTTCTTTCTTCCTCCCGGCGCTGATAAAGTTTTGCGCGCAAAAGTTCGAGGGCAATTTGGCGGTTTGCTTCCTGAAAACGTTCTGTTTGCGAGGTAACAATTACTCCAGATGGCTTGTGGGTAAGCCTGACAGCGGTAGAGACCTTGTTAACGTTTTGTCCCCCTGAGCCGCCTGAGCGGTAAAACTGCCACTCTAAATCTCCGGGGTTGATTTGTAATTGCGATTGAGAAATCTGCGGAACGACGGCTATGGTCGCGGTTGAGGTGTGGACGCGTCCTCTTTTTTCCGTTTGAGGGATTCTTTGTACCCTGTGTACTCCGCCTTCGTGTTTTAGGGCTTCAAAACATCCCTGACCGCTGATCATCAAAGTTCCCTCATCAACTTGGGTTGTTTTCCAGTTTTTCTTAACCGCGAACCTGGCATACATGCGCAAAAGGTCAGAAGCCCAAATTTTAGCTTCGTCGCCGCCAGCCGCACCGCGGACTTCTAAGTATAAAGTTGAGTTTTGACTATCCATATGGTGGGGTAGGTAATGGGTTGTGGGTAGTTGGGTGAGCCCAACAACTAACTACTTACTCCCCACTACCGTTTTACGTACTTCTTCTAGCGAGGTTGGCCGTGACATTTCTTCCTCGACCTTTTCTTTTCGTTTTGCCGCCCTGCGCTCTTTTTTGGAAAGACCTTCTAATTTATATGCATTCTCTTGTTTTGCTTTAAATTTATCTACTCGTCCTGCTGTATCTACAAAACGCATTTGCCCTGTGTAGAAAGGGTGACAGGCAGAACAAACCTCGACATGAATATTTTCCATGGTCGAGCCTGTGATAAAGGTGTTGCCGCAGGTGCAAACGACTTTTGCCGCGGGAAACCACGCTGGATGAATTTGTGCTTTCATAATTAGAAACTGGAGACTAGATACTAGAGGCTAGGTCCAGTAATTTATTATACCCTAAATTTAGTTTAGCTTCAAGACCGTTATTTAATGTCTAGCCTCAAAACTCTACTTATGGTGTGCAAGGTGGTGTCCGTCTAGGCTCGGTCTAGCCGAGACTGATCCGCGTACTCTATGGGGAGAGTTAAGTAAACCTTTTTTGTATTCGGCGATGATTATTCCCACCAAAATCAACAGAGAACTGGCAAGCAGGGTAAAATCAAATTTCTCTCCCAGCCAGATAATAGCCAAGGGAATAGACCAAACTGCCGCCAAGTATCCAAAAGGATCTGCCTGAGAAGCATTAATTTTAGATACAGCAACTTCGTAAGCTGTGTAGGCAATAAGCGAGGAAAAAACAGCCATGTAAATAATCGGAAGAATAACGGGTTTTGGAATCGAGTATAGGGAAAAACTTATATTTTGAGTAAAAAGGGTGATAAGAAAAAAACTAAGCAAACCCACGAAGAAAGAGAAGGAAACAATATGAAAAGGTTTGAGGTCCGGATGTTCCCATTTTTTAGACAACAAGACAAATCCCACCCAGGCGAATCCTCCCAAGACTAACAATAAGTTACCCGAGAAGTTCGAAAACGCTCTTCCTTGTAAAAGAGGCTGGAAAATTGTAAGCGTACTACCCAAAAGTGCTAATCCTAATCCGAGCCGCATTCTCCGGCTTATTTTTTCGTGCAGAAAAAAGCTTGAGAAGACAACTACAAGCAGGGGAGTTAGACTCCCAATCAGGGTTGCTTCGATTACAGTCGTTTTAGAAAGTCCGATGAGCAGAAAACTTAAGTTAATCGTGGTGCATAATAAACCAAGAACAAATAGCTTCACATAGTCATGAGTTTTAAGAGGATGTTTTTTAAAATACCAAAACATTATTGGAAGGGTAACAATACAGGCTAGAAGAAAGCGCCAAAAAAGGAATTCAAAGGGAGAAATGTAGGCAAAGGAATATTTAAGGATTGGTCCGGCAAATCCCCAAATAATGGAGGTGATAAGTAATAAAAGATATGCAAAAAGACGAGTATTCATAGGGCAGATGTATGATATATCAATATATCATACAAAAATTAGAACGAGAGTTTCCTAACCAGCTCATCAATTTTAACTGTTTCTTGTTTGCCTGTTTGCATGTTTTTTAACTGTATAACACCTTGTTCGTTTTCTTCTGGACCGATGATTAAAACGAACGGGATGCTCTTTAGATCTGCGTATTTTAGTTGTTTTTCCATTTTTTCATTATCCGAGGGATAGACTTCTGTGTTTACACCCTTTTCTCTTAATCCACTCGCAATTTTAAGCGCTTCTTGAGCTAAGTTTTGGTTGAAAATTGTAACAAGAACTTTGGAAGCAGTTTTGGGAAGATTGGGCCAAAGATTTAATTCTTCAATAACATCACAAACCCGATCCAGGCCTATTGTGGTTCCTGTTGCCGGTAAATCCGGACCCCCAAGAGTTTTGAGTAGTCCGTCGTATCGGCCGCCGCCTGTCAGCGAGCCGATTTTGGGCTCTTCTACAACCGACTCAAAAATAGGTCCGGTGTAATAATCTAAACCGCGTGCCAGGGTCGGGTCAAAAACTAATGTATTTTGAATGCCCAAACTTCTTGCATATGCAAGAGTTGTGGTCAGAAAGTCATCGGGCTTTGCTTTAGAAATTGCCTCAAAAACGCTTTTAATTTGTTCTTTTGTTATGCCTTTGGTGTCTAGTTCAGCTTCAACTTCCACGCGGGTTTTTTTGTCCAACTTATCTATTGATCGGATAACTGTCAACCACCTAGGCTGTTCAACTCCTGCTTTTTCCATAATTGAAAAAAGAACTTGCCGGCTGTTAACTCTTATCTTGTAATTTGTGAATCCTAGAGCCGATAAGCAATCGTTTACAACAGCAATAATTTCGGCGTCAGCCATGGGAGAGGAAGAGCCTGCAATGTCGACGTCGCACTGATAGAACTCGCGGTAACGGCCTTTTTGTGTGTTTTCGGCGCGGTATGCAGGTTGGATTTGGTAGCGCTTAAATGGTTTTGGCAGGGCGGGATTATTGGCAATTGCCCGGGCAAAAGGGACTGTTAAGTCGTAGCGCAAGCCCACTTCCCGGTCGCCGGGATCACGGAAGAGATACATTAACTTTTCTGCCTCCTCGCCGTATTTTCCTGTTAAGACTTCGGCATATTCAAGAGCCGGAGTTTGCAGCTCGTCAAAACCGTATTTTTCAAAAACAGCACGCAAACGTCTAATGGCTTCATTTCTGATCACCATTTTCCCGGGTAAGAAGTCCCTAAATCCTTTAAGTGTTTGCAGTTTATCCATGTGATATTCCTTACTTTAGCATTTTTAACAATAAAAAAACCAGCTGTTGGCTGGTTTTAGGATACGAAATCTCAGCCAACTCTTACGCTGGTTGAAAATGATGAGCTTGTGACAAAATTCTTAACACTGTATAGTAATTATACCATTTTATGGTTAAATACGCAATTATTTTGGCAGGAGGCAAGGGAGAGCGTTTAAGGCCCCATACTGATGACAAGCCTAAACCGATGATTCCCTTAGCAGGCAGACCAGCAGTTGAAAACCAAGTACTTCAATTAATAAAAGCGGGTGTTAAAGAGATCGTTTTTGCCGTTTCTTACAAGAGAGAGGTGTTGATGAAACACTTTGGCGACGGTTCGCGCTGGGGGATTAAAATTAGTTATTCGGAAGAAAATGAACCTTTGGGGCGGGGTGGGGGAATTAAAAAAGCAATGAGTTTTCTGCCTGAAACTTGGGATAATGTATATGCTACAAATGGCGACAATCTCTGGCGGGTGGATTTCGAAAAGTTTCAGGAAGTACACTGCAAAAACAAAGCAATAGTTACCATGATGGTGACCAAGCTAAAAAGCCCTTATGGGATTGTGCATATTGACGATTTGGACCGGATCGAAGGGTTTGTTGAAAAGCCGCTTCTTCCTCACTGGCTTAACGCCGGAGTATATTTATTTAATCGCGAAATTTACGATCTTCTGCCCGATAAAGGAGACATGGAAGACAGTACTTTTCCCGAGCTTCCAAAAGAAAAATTCCTAGCTTTCAAGTCAGAAGGGTATTGGAAAGGCTTTGATACGATAAAAGACCTAAACGAGGCTGAGACGGAAGCTTCCGAAATCTTTGCCGACCTTGTTTGAATTTTAGCTTCGTAAGGTCTCTCCCCTTCGAGGCTCAGGGTCTACGACTTGCGAAGCTAGTTTTTGTGTTAAATCGAAAAAGCTAATAGCTATAATAAACGCAACTATGAGTTGGCATGAGCAAGAACCACAGTATCAAGAAGCCCCAGTATGTCTTCCTCATCACGATTTTTTCGAGTTTGACCCTAAAAATTGGATGTTTATTGTTCGCAGCGCGACTTCAGGATTGCGTTTTGAAGCGTCTCCCGCAAGCGATCTCGTTCAGGATATTTGGGATTTAAAAGTCACGCAAACTACACAAAAAGAGATTGAGAGCAATAATCCCATAACCCCAGAGCCGTTACTAATTATGCCCTTAACTGGAACTTTAATTATTTCTCAGTCTTTGAGGAAGTGGCTTAAAGATTCCGACCAAGAGCGAGTAGCTGAGGTATTTGAAAGTACGAGAAAAGTAATCGAGGCTGTTTGTTGTGAACTTATGAAAAGGCAGGGCATTTCTTTCTCAAGAAGGACTGCAGCTAGATTTATAAAAAACGATGGTACAAAAAAATATTCTGGAGGGACTTTTATTTTAAATACAGTTGGCAGTTGTGCATGCTTAGGACCAAATCCATACCCGACTTTTATGGCTTATAGGGACTCTCCCGTATCTGTTTACGACGATTTGTCTTTGCCGGTTGAAATGGTATTGCACAACGCAGACTATCCTTATCAGAGTTTGAGTTTATATGCAGGCGCGGGAACAATAGCTCATTTCGCCAGGGAAGATATGATTAAGGCTGGGATGTTGGAGACGGCTTAGGTGAAGGTTTGGCTGAGGCTTTTGGGCTTGGAGAAGGGCTTACGGTTGGGCGTGGCGTACCTTTAGAACCGGGAATTACTTGGACTAAAGTAGCAACAAGCGTTTTGTCTTTCTTTGCGTTCAGTGTTCCAACGGCTACAATTCTATCTCCTTCTTCAATCTCTTTAGCCTCAATTTTTCCGTCCAGCCTTTTAACAATTTCAGTTTTAACTGACGTTTCAACTGTCCAGACCTCTGCCGTTTTAAGATGCTTAATGGTCAAAACACCTTTTTTATTTGTCTCAACCTTGCCGTAGACTACTTGCTTTTGCAAGAAAGGGGTTTCGTCAAAAGCTAAAACACGTTGGGCGCCTAAAATATCGTCTCCGTTTTTATATCCCAAGGCGGCAATAAAATCACCGATAGCCAAGTCAACAAACTTAACTTCCGCCTGTTTACCTTTTATGGTTTTAATGTATTTAGTATCTTTGTTTGTGGCAACCAAGACGAACTTTCCATCATCGGTTTTTATAGCGGAGCTGGTTTTTATCTTTAGTGTTGAGTCTGTAACACTATCCAGAGTGCCGATTACAGCTTTTGGTTTTTTAATCAGATTTTCTATAGTTTTGCGGACTTTGTCGCGTACCGCATCAGTTCCAGAAGGGGAAGACTCGTCTTGGGCAGAAACGGTTGGAATTAGGAATAAAGAAGCAAGAATTAAGGAAAAAGACACGAGCGAAACCTTAATTCGTAATTCGTAATTCATTATTCTGTTTCTCCCAATTCTGTTGTATAAACTACCACCAGTCTTTTTTGAGACTCGCTGCCGGAATCGTCAAAGCTAATAACTTTAATTTCATTCAGACCTACTTTAAGCTCAATTTCCTTTTCAAAACTTCCGTCTGCATCTGCCTCTAGGATGTACTCATCTATCCCTGTGGTAACAACGACCGTTGCCCGAGGGGTAGCAGCGCCTTTTATGAGTGTTGTGTCTTTTGTAACGACTAAATTATTTTCAGGTTGGGTAATTACGAGTTCGGAAAAATTATCAGGTTCCGGAGAAGCAAGCGGCGCCTCAGTTTGCAGAGCTCCAAGTTTCGGAGCAAGGGCTAAATTTGCACGCCAAATCCCAAAGGCAACAGCAAGCCCTAACCCGACCCCAAGGATTATTGCAACAAGAACTTCCTTGCGCATTCTTGTGCAATATAACTTATGACTGATATCTTGTCAACCAAGTTGGCAAGTGATATATTGCAAATTACATGGAAATTCAATATCTCGGTCATTCCTCATTCCGCATAAAAGGTAAAACAGTAACCATTGTTACTGATCCTTACGATTCCGAAAAAGTAGGTTTTAAGTTTCCCAAACTTGAGGCAACAATTGTCACTATCTCACACGACCACTTTGATCATAACCAAGCGCAATTGGTCGACCCTTCGGCAGGCTCAGGGCAAGCTCCGAAAGTTGTTTCAGGCCCGGGAGAGTATGAAATTGCCGGTGTTTCCATCTTTGGCACACATACTTATCACGACAACAAGAATGGGGAAGAAAGAGGTTCAAATACGGTCTATACAATAACTATTGACGGGGTTAACATTTGCCACTTGGGCGATTTAGGACACAAGTTATCAGACGAACAGCTTGATTCGATAGGGAACGTTGACGTGTTGCTTGTTCCGGTTGGCGGGGTTGATACTATTGATCCATCAGAAGCAAGTCAGGTGATATCACAAATTGAACCAAAAATAATTATCCCCATGCACTACAAAGTACCAGGGTTGGCGATTTCTAAAAGAGATGATATGTCAGACGTCGAGGCATTTGTTAAGGAGATTGGCATAGAGCCAGTCAGAGACAATAAATTCGTAATTACTCCCGACAAAATGCTGGAAGAAGTACAGCTTGTCGTCTTGGAAAGACGATCTTAAATTTCTAATTTCTAATTACTCTAATTTCTAAAATTTAGGTCAATTAAAATAATTAGGTTAATTAGGTCAATTTGCATATGGCAAATATCCAAGTTAAAATTCCTCCTCACTCGTTTGACGCAGAAGCCTCAATTTTAGGCGCTCTTCTTTTGGATAAAAACGCAATAGTAAACGTGGCCGAGTTTTTACAGGCTGACCATTTTTACGACAACAGACACTCATTTATTTTTGAAGCGATGATTGAGCTTTATGAAGCCAGAGAGCCAATCGATGTTTTGACTGTTTCTGATAAATTAAAGAAAAAGAAAAAACTGGTTGAAGTAGGCGGAGTGACTTATTTAGCAGATCTGGTCAATAAAGTTCCGACGTCGGCACACGTTGAACATTACGGGAAGATTGTCAAAGATTCGGCGATTAAACGCTCTTTAATGCGGTCTGCCGCGAGGCTTGTTGAGCTTTCCATGGACGAGGGAACAGCGACAGAAGAGCTTTTAGACCGAGCCGAATCCGAGGTCTTTTCTCTAACACAACAGCATGTTGACCGCGCTTTTACGCCAGTCCGTGCAACGCTCGCAGAGTCGTTCGACAGATTAGACGAACTGCACAAAAGTCCGGGGGGATTGCGCGGCGTACCCTCTGGTTTTTCAAGTATTGACGACGCGCTCGCCGGTTTTCAAAAGTCTAATTTAATTATACTTGCGGCCCGTCCCGGTATGGGAAAGACGGCGCTTGCCCTAAACATTGCCCAGCATATCGCGGTTGTGGAAAAACGCTCGGTCGGCTTTTTTTCACTTGAAATGAGCAAAGAAGAATTGGTTGACCGACTACTCGTTTCGCAAGCTAATATTGACGCCTGGAGGCTCAAGACCGGCAGGTTAAACGAGGATGATTTTACCAGGCTTTCTGACGCAATGGGAATTCTTGCCGACGCACCTTTCTTTATCGATGACACTCCGGCAATGACTTGTTTGGAGATGCGCACAAAAGCCCGCCGCCTGCAGGTCGAAAAAGGTTTGGATCTATTGGTTGTTGATTATTTGCAGTTGGCACGGGGCAGGAGTATGGATAATAGGGTGCAGGAAGTTTCGGAAATCTCTCAAGGATTAAAAAATCTTGCCCGTGAGCTGAAAGTGCCGGTCATTGCCATTTCTCAGTTAAACCGTTCTGTTGAATCCAGGGGGTCAAGAAAGCCGCAGTTGGCGGATCTGCGCGAGTCAGGGGCAATTGAGCAAGACGCCGATGTGGTCATGTTTTTGTGGCGGGAGGAAGAAGATGATTTGGAAAATTGTATACTAGACGTCGCCAAGCACAGAAACGGGCCCTTAAAAACAATTAAATTGCACTTCAAAGGCGACCGTATCCGTTTCTTTGAGCGGGAGACTAAACACGCTGTAAATTCTGCTACTCAAGAGGGGAAATAACGCTTGTCGAGTGTTCAACACGTTCTTTGAAGTCTTCAGCTAATTTAGCAGACACGTCGTACTGGTCGACATCTTCAAATTTGGGCGAACCTAGACGAGATATATGGTATGTTTCGCCAAAGCTCCAGCCCAGCGAATCGTCCTGTCCAAGAGGAGCCTGGGGAACAATAACCCAAACGCGTTTTTCTAGAGTGTTGTTGGGTAATTCTACGCAATGTGGAACAAAAATCGGGGTTCTGCCTTCTACGACCAAAGCTTCAATAGCCCCCGGCTCTCTCAAGTCTAAAACCGGGCTGTGTATAGGAGATTCTACGCTCATTGAGCCGATTAAAGCATATTGATGTTGCTCATTTTGATGAACTTCGCCGTCGGGAAAGGCTTGAGGAGATTTATGCCGAGGAAAAAAGAAAACGTGAAGAGATACAAAGAAATATACCATTGTGGTTAATACCGAGTTTAACCAGTGAACCGGACGAAGAGTTAAAAAATGAACTCAGTCGCAGGTATCCTTACGATATTGCTTTTCGTAGTCAAGATGTGACCAGGAACCACTACTATTATGGCCCACTTTTTAAAAAAATGTTTGAAAATTTAAACTTTCCGCCTACAACCAGGTCAATTCGGAATTCAGCAGCTCCTCCAGCTGAAAATAAAATACTATTTAAACAGTTTAATCTTTTGTGCACAAATTGGACTAAACCATACAAATTATATCAATTTAGTGATGATTTCGAAGTTCCTAAAGATAGAGTTGATTGGTTACTAAATGATAGTAATTCTATTGATGCTGTTCGTATAGTTCAGCTAAGGTTGAAACAATTAGGATTAGAAAGTGCAAAAAGTGATTTCCTTCTTTCTACTTTAGAAAGCCTAGGTCTCGGCTTATTACACACAGAAGAAGAAAGCGGTGTTGTATTAGGTTATAGTATGATGAGATTTGTGCAGGGAACTGTTTACTCCTGCTAACGTTGACAACTATCTTATAGTCTGATATTATCTGCTAAATGGCGGCTGAATTCGAGAAACTAAGGTGCGAAATGGTAGAAAAGTCAGAACAAGTTCGTGCTTCTGGTCAAGGAAAAAATGCTGAATATCTGCCTCTCTTCTCGGGAATAACCTTTGAACAAATAGCGTTCCACCCCGATCAAATTACAGACGACACTAAAGTTTTTATAGGATCCCTCATCTATTACGATTCAGAAGGAAAATTAGTCAGAATCTTTGATAAATTAAAAAACGTCAAAAATATTTATACATCCTTTCCTGAAGGGAGAGTTCCAAGAATTAGGGTTAGAACTTTGCCCAGCCGAAGTTGGCGCATATAAAAGACTTGTCGACACAAATCAACAACAAAGTGCCGGGTATTTTATCGGCATGGAACCTATTTATCATGGAGGTCTGCTCACACTTTTTAACCTCAATGTTAAGAATGATGAAAGTGGTTTATCTCACAAGTTAATATTGTCGAATATAAGTAATATTTATATTCCACGGGATCCTGATGACGAATTCGTCTTTTGTATGCCAAGAGCGAAAAATTGACGCACCCATCGTTAATGAATAAAGAAACGGGAGTCGAACACTATGCTCAAGCAACTCACTTGGGGCTTTCTTGCACTTCTATTTAGAACTCGTCACCCTTGAGCCTAGACCTGGTAAATGGTAAAATATACTACTAGGCCGGGGTGGTGGAACGGCAGACACGCACGCCTCAAGAGCGTGTAATCGCATAGATTGTGAGAGTTCGAATCTCTCCCCCGGCACCACGTAGGAATTTGCAAGCGGCTTTGGTTCGCCTCGCGGAGTTTATCCCGCTTTTGGCGGGACTCGGCGACTGATTCGTATTCAATTTTTAGGGAAGAGGATTTTTAACTCGAATAATAAAGATATGATTCCCGTAACAGAACTAAGAAAAGGTGTGACGTTTGAGTTTGGGGGCTCGCCTTATAAAGTTTTAGAGTATCATCACATTAAGGTCGGGCGTGGAGGAGCCACAATCCGTGTTTCTGTGCGCAATTTAGTTAACGGGGGAACTGAGGAAAAAACCTTCAATAACGGGGCTTCCGTTAAATCCATTAATACGGTTAAAAGACGCCTGCAATATCTGTACGAGGCTGAAAATGCAGTTTTTATGGACCCAAAAACTTTTGAACAAGTAGAAATAGGAAAAACAGCAATTAACCAGGAGTTAGTCTATTTAAAAGAAGGGCAACAAACCGATGTGCTTTTTTGGGAAGAGCGCGCTTTGGGAATAGAACTTCCGCCCAACGTAACGCTAACTGTAACCGAGGCGGATCCGGGAGTGAAGGGCAACAGCGCGTCTAATTTTTATAAACCTGCAAAGCTGGAAAACGGACTTCAAGTGAAAGTCCCGCTGTTTATTAAAGTGGGGGAGAAAGTGCGCGTTGATACCCGTACAGGACAATATGTTGAGAGAGCATAATCGGGTTACCAGGTGCCAGGTTACCGGGTTATCTGGTTTCGGGTTGTTAGGTTTCCAGATTATCAGGTAAGATTGGTTGTGGCGATTAAAGATGTTAAAGACTTGAGGGTTTATCAGCTCGCTTTAGAACTGTTAGAAGTAGTTTACCAAACAGTTTATAAAATTCCCCATCTTAAACTTAGAACTCAACTTACTAAATCTGCCGAAGCTATAGCACCCCTAATAAGTGAAGGTTTTTCCAAAAGAAGAAATCCTAAAGAGACTGCTAGGTTTTATGAAATGGCTATGGCTGAAAGCGATGAGGTACTAACTCATCTAGAGGAAGCAATTATACTCTCAAAAACTCTGCGTACAATTCCCAGAGTCGAGTGTGAGATATTATTAGAAAGATACACAACACTATCGAAGCAGCTTAATAAATTATTCAGTGCTTGGAAAAAATTTTCAGCCTGATTTTCCGAGAACCTGATTGCCTGGTACCTGAAAACCCGATAATCTGTTTAGAATACCCACGCGAAGACGGCGGCTAAGAGCAGAACTTGGGTTAGAATGCCCAAGAACGGAGGAGCGTCGTTTTGAATACTTTTCTGAAACTTCAAAAGCTTCTCAATTGGCCAAATCCTTAAACTGGTAAGAAAATGCGGAGCTTCCAAAACATCCGGCAGAACTCCCATAAACGCTCCTGTAATTACATACATGAATTTAGTTTGGTCGGGAAGAACAGTTGAGGCAATAAGCAGGCCACCGGCCAAACTCAAAAAAACGTCAGTGGCAATGAAGGTCAAGGTTTTATTTGAGAGACGGCCGAATTTATTCAGCTCGGTATTCAAATGGGGATTCCAATGGGGGAGAAGATCGAGAGCAAAATGGCTCGCGAGGGCTAAGGGCAGTGAAAGCGCAGGATTGCCGATTTTAGCTGCAATTGCCGCACCTACTATTGTGTGTGGTAACTCAAGCACGTTAAATCTGATAATATATTCTTACTGTGTGGATGTCAACGTTGGTAATTACATTTTTTAATTTTGTTTCCATTTTTGCTTTTTCTTATGTTTTGTGGAAAAAGCTTAAGGAGGATTATCACCACGATACAATCTTTAAATTTACTTTAACGATTTTATTTGGAGCCGGCGCGGGCTGGTGGGTCGGAGAAAGCTGGGCAAAAGATTTTGTTTTTTGGCTGGTTTTTGCAGGCGGGGGAGGCGCAGGATACTTATATCTGCAAAGACTAAACTTAAAGTTTTTCGAGATAATAGACGCGATCTCTCTTGGCACTTTTTATTTCCTTTTTTTACTTTACCTCGGCCGTTCAATAGTCCTTTTTGCTTTACCTAATTACTTTTTTATCGCACACGCCGCACTTTCGGTGTTGCTGATTTTTTTATACGCTTATTTCATAAGAAACTACCGCGGATTCCGCTGGTACCCTTCAGGGAAAGTGGGGTTTGCCGGCTTGTTTACACTCTCCTTATTCTTCTTGGGACACGGCTTAAGCGCTTTGGTAAAGCATTTCCAAGACCCTGTAATTTTCTTCCAATATTCACCCTTGTCTTTGAGCGCGGAGGTTGTTAATGTTATACTTTCATTGTCCTTATCTGGAATTCTTGCTTGGGTTTTATATACCCGTTCGGGTAGAAGGTAAAAAATGGCAAAAAAATTGAAAAAAGTAATTAGCAACGGAGACAGCAGGCCAGCCGTAATACGAATTCCGGCAAAACTCCTTTCTCCAATAGGTAAGTTATTAAGCGGCCAATTGCAATCTTTAGAGCGCAGACGCCGCGGTTTAGACAGCGATGATCCTTTTATAACCGGTCGGGAAGACAGTCTGGCGTCACCTGATACAAACGCGGCCGAGCAATTTGGACACGCAAGAATTGAAGCAGTTAAAAAAGAAATCGACCGCAGGCTTATCCAAATGCGCAAAGCTTTGGCTCGTATTAAAGTCGGCAGTTATGGAATTTGTGAGGAGTGCGGACAGATGATTGACACAGACCGCTTAATGGTTTTTGCCGAAGCGACACTATGTGTAAATTGTGAGAAAAGAAAAGAAAGGTCGAAATAAGCGGAGCTTGCTGCTTCGCAGTAAGAAGGTAAAAACAACTGTGACTCCTAACATCCTCTTTGAAGATTCTGTTGTTTTAGTAGTAGATAAGCCGGCTGGCTTGGTGGTGAATCGCGCTGAGTCTGTAAAAGAACCAACGCTTCAGGATTGGGTTATAAATAATTTTCAATTTTCAATTTTCAATTTTCAAGACGGAATAACTGAATTTGAAAAAAGGTCGGGGATTGTTCACAGGATTGATAAAGAGACGAGCGGAGTATTGCTTGTTGCCAAAACTCCGGAGGCGTTTGTAGAACTGCAAAGGCAATTTAAGGAGCGCGAGATAGAAAAGACTTATATCGCACTTGTCCACGGCAAGTTTGAGCGCGAGCAGGGGGTAATTAATGCTTCGGTAGGCAGGCTTCCATGGAATAGAGAGCGTTTTGGTATTTTGCCTGGCGGAAGAGAGGCAGAAACCAGATATAAGGTCGTAAAGAATTACGACAAAGTCGCAAGCTCAGCTTATGAATTAAGAATTAAGAATAACGGTAGGGATAAAGCGCATAATTCATTATTCAAGATTCATGATTCGTATTCTTTGGTAGAATTTTACCCAAAAACCGGTAGGACACACCAAATTAGAGTACACGCAAAATATCTTCACCACGCCCTGGTTAGTGATACTTTTTATGCCGGCCGCAAAACTTCGCGCCGCGACCGAGAATGGTGTCCGCGTCTTTTTCTCCACGCGGCAAAAATAAGTTTTACCCATCCGGAAACAAAAGAGAGGGTCGTGATCGAATCTCTATTGCCTGGAGATTTGCAATCGGCATTGTCACACCTCGGAGGCGTAAATCCTTAGGTGCAAACCTAATCCACACCGGGTGTGGAATAGCTTGGCACATCGGGAGAACTTGTACTACTTTTACTACTTGTGCTACTTTTAGTTAGTGTCAATTTTTCTCGCGGTTAGTATAGGCATAATTACTGCGGCTTTCTTCGGCTTCATAGCCCGGCTTTTTCGCCAGCCGCCGATTGTTGGCTATCTCTTTGCCGGACTGGCGCTTGCTTTATTGGGAGTCTTTAGCGACGATCAGAAACCCCTCTTGCAAACTATGGCACAGCTCGGGGTAACGTTCTTGCTTTTCCTCATCGGATTAGAAATAAACTTGCGGGAACTAGCCTCAATTGGCAGAGTGGTAATCCTTGGCGGGATAGGGCAGATCTTCTTTACTTCACTTGCCGGTTACTTTATAGCGGCACTTTTAGGATTTAGCACAATTGAGTCATTATATATCGCCGTAGCTCTTACTTTTTCTTCCACCATAGTTGTCGTCAAACTGCTTTCTGAGAAAAAAGACCTGGACAGTTTATATGGCAAAATAACAGTGGGATTTTTGCTGGTACAGGATATTGCGGCTATCCTCACCCTTGTTTTTCTCTCAGGTTTCCAAACAGCCAGCTTCGAGCCCTTAACTTTCTTTTGGGTTTTAGTCAAAGGTGTTGGGCTTCTCGCAGTGGTTTACCTTTTGTCTAAATTTGTTTTGACTCGTGTTTTTGACCGGGTTGCTGCGACTTCTGTTGAGTTGTTGTTTGTCTCGAGCATTGGCTGGATGCTGGGAGTAGCCTCAGTAGTTAGTCTGCCGCAAATTGGATTTACACCCGAGATTGGCGGTTTACTGGCCGGAGTTGCCTTGGCAAATTCTTCCGCACATTTACAAATAGCCTCACGGGTTAAACCCCTGCGGGACTTTTTTATTACCATCTTTTTCCTGCTTTTAGGAACCAAAATGGTAGTAGGCTTAAATCCTCAAGTGATAATTCCAGCCTTAATTTTATCAGTATTTGTGGTCGTTGGGGGGCCGCTTATTGTTTTAGGATTACTAGGATTATTAGGACACAAGAAACGTACTTCATTTTTATCAGCGGTAACTTTTGCTCAGGTTTCTGAATTTTCTTTAATCCTCATCGCTTTTGGGCGGAACTTGGGCCACGTTTCGGAGTTTGTAGTAGGGCTGGTAACTTTGGTTGCCGTAATTACTATGATAACCTCCACTTATTTGATCATCAACGGTTATAGACTTTATTTAATACTTGCGCCTATTTTGGGAATATTTGAACGCAAGAAAATTCGCGAGACCGCGCTTTCAATAAACCGCGAGTTCGCCGAACACGTTGTCTTGCTTGGGTGCGACAGGCTAGGCAGAAGAGTTTTGCCGCTTTTAGAGAAAAAGGAAAAGAATGTCGTTGTTATCGATTTTAACCCCAGAGTGGTTTCTGAGCTTGTAGCCCAAAATCATCAAGCGTATTATGGAGATGCATCTGACATCGAGACTTTAGAGAGTTTGAGTCTTCCCCAGGCAAGGTTAATTGTTTCAACGACCGGGAGTCTCGAAGACAATTTAATTGTGCTTGAATATTTAGGCAAACTCGAAAAGCCTCCGCTTTCAATTTTTGCTGCCGCAACTCCCCAAGAAGCCTTAACCCTTTACGAAAAAGGCGCAGACTATGTAATAGTACCCCAAGTGGCGGCAGGCGACCACCTAGCTCATCTCCTGAGTGTACACGGCATTAATAAAAACCACTTCAAAGTACTGCGGGAACGTCACTTCGACCGCCTTGCAAAAGATCGGTTTTAATCAGTTAACATTGAGGAGGCGAGGATAATATCTTTAGTTGCACGCTCAGAATTTTTAGCGCGATCTGCAAGGTAATGTGTAAATAATCTGGAAACAACGTCGCTTACACGAGGCGAGAAATGACCTTCTCTTTGTGTCTCTTCAAGTAAAACAGCTACAGTTTCTAGAAAGTCAGGTTTTGACTGGAGTCTTTTCTTTTGTATTACTACTGCGCCCTCTGCAATATAAAACTCCGGGGCCTCGTTACAGGTTGGCTGTGGTACTAGCCATGAGCTAGTTGTTCTACTAATTTGTCTTCCGTGACTTTTCCAGCTGGTTGTTAAACCGCCCAAAACATCTGGCTTTTCCCATTCGCTTACTCCTCGGTCGCTTGCTGCAGAAAAGATGATGACAAGTTTTTCTAGTTTGCCATTATTATCAGGAATTGCAGTCAGTAGAAATTCGTCGAAAAAGCCTCTATTGTTTGACGCTCCTCTTATTGCGCGTGCTTTTTCCACAATTGCCGCAACTAAAGCTTTTTGACGAGGGGTGAGCATTTTTTCAGCACTTTGGCGTTCGGCCTCTAAAAATTCTTGTTTGAGACCGCCCATGATAACTGACAGTTCTTTAACGACCGTAGTCGGTTTAATCGCTCCTGGATTTAGCAGGTCTTTTGCGTCCTTTAAAGACCTAGGGGCTTCAAAAGAAGATCGTTTAAAATATAGAGTAGGAGGTGAGAGCTCCTCCCAATCTAATCCTAGTATTGCTGCCGTTGCAATTAAAATAGCCTGAGAATTCAAAACTCGTGACTTGTCAGCATCTTCTACTTCTATACTGGCGCTTTTACAGTAGATATATTCATAAGGTTCCGAACCTGTTGTAAGAGAGATTTTCACTATTTGCATACCTTGTCCTTTAAGACGTAGTACTCGGCTTAAAGAGTGTGCATCTTTTAGATCTTCTGGTCTAAGATAAGCAAGAGCGGTAAAAGGAGAAGAGAACTTTCCGACTCTCTGGAAAGCAACCATACTAAAAAGTTCTTCTATCTGCTGCGTAACTGTTCTTGTAAGTGGGTGTTCTGGTTTATCTTCGAAAGGAATTTTGTCTTCTGAGGTTGTGGGAATTTCGGTTTGAGGAGGCGAGAAAGATGTTTTGCGCTTCCAGCGCAGGTGATCAAAACCTCTTCTTAGAGCCTCGGCTAACATAAGTTCTTATACGCCTTAAGAATAAGCTCTGTCAACTACTATATTTGATACTTGTGATATTTTTCACGCGTGTGGTACCTTTAGATATATGTCTCCTGCCCGAGGCCATTCTCGTATATCAGATAGTCACAGGTTGCGCGTTCGCCGTGCCAAAACTGCCTATAAACATAAAAGATCCTCGAAAGGAATTCTCGCGAAATTAATTTTTGTACTTTGCTCTGTGTTCTTTGTTATTTCAATCTGGAAACTTTTTAACTCCTGGCAAAACAGCCAATGGATTACGGGTACACGGCTAACTATTGTTGTAGCAAGTGATAATCCCAAAGTTTATTCTTATAACCCCCAGGCAGAAAAACTAGTCGTCTTCGAAATACCCGACAACACACAAATCGAGACCTCCAGGGGTTACGGTCAATGGTTTGCCGGCAGTCTTTGGAAGTTGGGAGAACAGGAAAAGCTTCGTGGCGAACTTTTGCGCGAGTCAGTGCAGAAATCCTTAGGTTTACCTATTGACGGATGGATTGAAGAAAGGGGAGAGGCTCTGTTTGCTCCCCGTAAATTGGGAGTAATGAGCGCTCTTTTTGAGGCATTGACCACGACCAGGATAAAGTCCAACCTGACCTTTTTTGACCGCCTGCACTTATTAATGAAAGTGGGGATTGTGGGAATTAGCGCCCGGCGCGAGATGGATCTTACCGCGACAGGTGTCTTAAAAAAGGAGAAGCTCGGCGATGGCGCAGCGGGTTTTAGTGTTATTCCCGATAAGGCAAAGCTTGCGTTTGAGGGATTGCGCGACGACCTGGTTTTCGCCGAAGAAAAAAAGGTGGTTATTGTAAATGCCTCAAAAAAATCCGGATTGGCAAATGATGTTGGGCAGATAGCCACAGTTTTGGGTATCCGTATTATTGGTGCACAGACGAGCAGTGAGAAGATAAATGAATGTGAGGTAAGAGGCGGAAAAAGCGAATTAAAAAGCTTGTCTGCCCGGCGTTTGATAAGAATTTTTGACTGTAATGAGGTGAATGTTAAAGCAGAGAGCCCACAGGATTTAGAATTGTGGCTGGGAGAAAACTTCGCAAAGAAGTTTTAAGTAACAAGTAACAGGTAACAAGTTAAAACGTGGAAGGGTTCTTTGGAGTTTGATGAAATCGCAGTAATTCTTCTTACTTGTTACTTCTTACTTACATATCCTGCTCTTCAGTGGTCGAGACATCGGGCTTTTCATCGTGTATTAAATCAGGCGGGGTAAAGGAAATGTACCCAGGACGCTCAGTAGAAGAAAAAGAAGGCAGATCCCGTCTTAGCTCTGAGCGTTTTGTCTCTTTAACAAAAATTTTAACCTGGTCAGCCCCTACTGCGCGGACATATGTCGAGAATTCATTTCCTTCCCGGGTTAGTTTGATTACAACCCGCGAAAGATCGTCGGGAAAACGGCCAATATATTTACCGTTCTCGGTTGTTACTGAAACCCTATGGGCGTAACACTCTAACCGGACTGGTTCACCAGCGTCCAAAGTGGAAATAACAGCCAGATCTCCTAGATGAATCAGTGTTACTGTTTTAGTTTTCCCCGGTTCTTCAATGAACAGGTTTGCGGTTGCAACTGGCGAAAAACTGTTTATCCCATTCCTCTTCATTTCTTTGACGGTACTGACAGACATAGCCATTTTCAACCGCTCTAAAGCTTTTAAGGCAATAGTATTATATGAGTCAATTTTTATCACCTTTTTATAATTAGCAATTGCCCGGGATAGTTTTCCTACTTCGAGATATGCACGGGAAAGACGGTTTAACGCCTCGCAATTTTTGGGGTCTTCTGCGAGGAGTTCCTCATTTAGTCTTATTGCCTCTTTCCAGTTTCCACGGAGAGCTTCATCAATCGCTTTTTGGGCAAGCTGATCCATAATTATTACCACCTTGAGTATATGTTTCTTATACACATTGTCAAGTGGAACAAATGGAAACTGGTAACCTTCACATTGTATAATACGAACATGTCCGGACATTCAAAATGGTCGACGATTAAACGACAGAAGGGAGTCAACGATGCAAAGAAGGGACTTATTTTTTCTAAGCTGGCGCGCGCAATTACTCTAGCCGCAAAACAGGGAGGTATTGACCCTGACGCCAACTTTAAACTCCGCTTAATTGTGGACAAGGGTAGAGAAGCAAATATGCCCAAAGAGAATATTGACCGTGCCCTTCGCGCGGCGATGGGTAAACTGGCAGGGGAGCTATATGAGGTGACGTACGAAGGGTATGGTCCGGGAGGTGTAGCGATTCTGGTAGAGGCAACTACAGATAACAAAAACCGGACTGCGCAGGAAATTAAAAATATATTCGAAAAAGGAGAGGGGAGTTTAGGTACTCCGGGATCGGTTAGTTATCAATTTGAGCCAAAGGGTTTGATATTGGTAAATAAAGGAACGAGCGCTGATGAAACAATGTTGGCTCTGATGGAAATAGAAGGAGTAGAAAATATGGATGAAGCTGAGGATGGAATCGAAGTTATGGTTCGGCCAAACGAAGTGTTTTTAACCAAGGAAAAAATCGAACAGGCAGGAATGCAAGTCGCGTCAGCAGAAGTAACCATGCGCCCCCGAACGCCAATAAGCCTGAGTGAAGATAAAGAAAATAAAGCTCTAAAACTAATAGAAAACCTGGACGACCAGGAGGACGTACAAAAAGTATACGTTAACATTACATGAATTTGACTAAAAGGCAAAAATTTGTTGCTGCATCCCTGTTTTTGGCTGCTGTTTCTTTTTTTGTTCAGTATGCAGATGTTGATTATCGTTATCTTGCTATAGTCGGATTTTCTTTATTAACATTGCTTTTATCGGCTTGGGCTTTAAAGGACGGGCTAGGGAAGAGTGCCACACTGCTAACCCTTGTTTTACCGGTATTTTTTACAGCCGGCATCCAGCTTTTTTATTTGGGTTTCGAGTCGAGTAATTTTTATTTGTCTTTGCCGGAATTCTTACAAATGGGGATAAGGGGATTATTTATTCTAGGGTATGCTGTTGGTTTTTATGCTCTTCTTTTAACCGGCAATATCTATAACGTAGCGACAGCGCGCACCATTCAGCTTTTGAGAGCGGCTCACGCGGTCGGGTTTGTTCTTTCCTTGGCAACATGTTTTTTCTTATTTAATTGGCTGTTATCTTTAAAACTTGATTTTTACGTCAATACTTTTGGAATGGGTATTATTGCCATACCGCTTTTTTCTCAGGGATTTTGGTCAATAGAGCTTGAACACAGGTTAGGCCGGGAAGTGCTTTATCTAACAGCCTCTTTAGGTTTAATTGTTGCGGAATTTGCTGCAGTTTTGTCGTTTTGGCCGATAACTGTGCCTGTTGGCTCGCTGACTTTGACAAGCATTGTTTATATTGGCCTTGGTTTGGGTCAAGCCAAGCTCCAGCAAAGATTATTTGAAAAAACCGTACGGGAATATTTAGTCGTAGGTCTGCTTGTTTTTTCTGCCATGTTTTTAACCGCTAGATGGGGAGGCTAAAACTAATTTTCAATTTAAAATTTTAAATTTTTAATGAGGACATCTTAACAGGGGAGAGAGGGCTCTAATGACACGTACTATCCTATAATTTATTACCGAGATTTCACGGATTACAACCGATAGTTTTCACGCAAACGCTGAAGTTGACTGCTAGTAGCCTCAATGAAGAAAACCCGAAAGCCATTTTAGCTAATTTCTAGCCACAAATGATATAGTTTGTACGCAACCACTCACTCTTTCGAGTGTGGATAAGTTTAATCGTAATTTTTAAGCGAAATAAAGTCACGACGCAAAGAGTCATACTTCAGAAGGGAGTGTGAAGTCTCAAGGCGGGTTGCTGCTATATTCTCCTCCGGTTAAAATTGAACAACAAATCTTCTCGAGGAACAGATGTATCCAATCAAGAGAAGTAAATCACTATATGTCGCACAATGATACTTTTGCGACGTATAGTGAATCTAGGCAGAGAAGTGCTGATTCGCTCCGCTCGAATTTACAATTCTCATTTTTCAATTTTTATTGATCCTTCTTATTCCTTTTTGTTCTCTAGAAATACCCTTTATCTTATTTTAACACCTTCCGAACACTACCCGAAATCCACTCCCCTACTATGGGTTGTGTGTAAATTTCTAATATCTAATTACTAATTTCTAAACTAATAAAAAATGTTGACCTAGAATACTGAAGATGGTTAATTAGTGCTTCTTTCATCCAGACAGGCTTTCTAGGGGTCTACAGGAGCTCACTTATTTAGACTTTGGGCGGGGGTGATATAATCGGTCATGTCGATAGAAGACACTTCGTCTTGCCAAGAGAGATGGGAGATATATTCTCAAGAAAGCGCCTATGTCCGCAAAGCCCAAAAAGAAGTAGATAAAGCAAAACAGCTTCTTCCTTATCGCTTAACAACAGAGTTTCGTGATGCTAAAGGATTAACGTTTGACAACGGAAAACCAGCAGAGGTAGTTATAGTTTTTGGAGACATAGAAATTAAAATTCCTTACAGAGCATCCACAACCAGATACAGACAATTGCTAGGGCTTGCCCTGCCGTTTCATAAGACAGGAATAACTAGAAAGGTTGAACATATAGAAGTTTATGATGATTCAGACCTTGATCGGGCAACAAGAGATAGATATTTTAGCAACACTTTACCAGACCTTAGGACTTTGATAGCCTTTGGCGGAGATTTTTTCAAACATAACGCCCACAGCTGGGAGCATTTAGCCGATGGTGGAGCTTCTTTAGCCCCTAATGATCGGGGAAAATATAACGCTGTAAATTTTAGCGTATATATCCTTGATGCCTTGACATTTACGCCTGAAAGCGTAGATTTCCGATTGGAATGGGGAAAGTATCCTACTACAGAAAGGCTGAAGATAGACACAAGATATCTTGCAACTCTTGATGGAAAAAGGTTTCTGCATCCACAAACTCAAGACCAATGGAGATCTGCCTTAGAACAAAACTATCAACGAGAAAAAGCTAAAAAGCCCCAAAGCCTCTAATCACTACAGGCTTGTCAAGGGAGATTATATAGGTCTTGCAATAAAATTCTCCGTTCTACGTAGAGTGATAGAAAAATAACGCGAGTGATATAATTGTAATCATGAATTTAAGCCGAGACGAACGGCTAACAATTGCTTCCTACGATAATATGGCTGAGGCATGGGCGCGAGAGCATGCAACTCCTGGGTGGTGGTCTGAAGAAATTGCTAAGTTCAAAGGCTACTTACCTACCGGAAAAATAATAGAAGTCGGTTCTGGTGGTGGGCGTGACGCTAAAGAGTTGGTTGAAGCGGGTTATGGTTATGTAGGCACAGATGTCTCAAGCGGGTTGTTGGTCGAAGCGAAAAAGCTTAATCCAGGAGTGGCGTTTTTAAATCAAAGTGTTTACGAATTAGATTTTCCGGACAACAGCTTTGATGGGTTTTGGGCGTCGGCGGTTCTGCTGCATATTCCCAAAAATAGAATCGACGAGGCTTTGCAATCTTTAGGTAGAGTTGTTCGCGACAAAGGAGTTGGTTTCATCTCGGTCAAGCAAGGCGAAGGTGAAAGGATGGAGTTTGAAGAAGCTCACGCGCCAAGCGTTCACCAAAGACTATTTTCTTATTACTCAGAGGATGAGTTCAAAGACGTTCTTCTAAGAAACAACTTCACTACACTTGAGTTTTATCTAAAGCCAAGTGGCGGTAAAACTACCTGGCTGGTATTTTTCGTGCAAGCTCGGAAAATATAAAATATCCTTATGTGCCAAGTCTTCGACCCTGAGCTCAGACCGAAGGGCTATTCCACACCTGGTGTGGAATACGTTTGCACATCGGGATAATATTGTTGTAAATAAGGTTGTGTCGCACCACGCACAGCGTGGTATTAGCGACGCTAAGCGTCGCACAATCTTGACCCCCTCCCCTGTTTTGGTGTAGTCTTTTCTTGTTACCTATTACTTGTCACTTATTACTAATTTATGGAACTTGCTAAAGCTCCAAAATCAGAACTTGAACGTTTAATTCAGGAGTATCTCGAATATTTGGAAGTTGAAAAGAACGTTTCTCCCCTAACTGTCCGTAATTATGCCCATTATTTGCGCAGGTTTTCAGGTTGGATGGCTGAGAGAGCGAAGCTTGCAGATATAACCCAGGATTCTGTTAGACAGTACAGGGTTTACCTCTCCAGGCTGCCGGGAGGAGATAACGGAGCTATCTCGCGCAAGACCCAAGGCTACCACATTATCGCTTTGCGCTCCTTACTCCGCTGGCTAATTAGAAACGATAGACAGGTGTTATCCCCGGACAAGATTGATTTGCCAAAATCCGAAGGGCATTCAGTCAAATTTCTTAATGGCGAACAAGTTGACCGTTTGTTAAACTCTCCGTCTTTGTTCGCAATCCAAGGCAAACGCGACAAGGCGATATTAGAGGTGCTCTTCTCTACCGGGCTGCGAGTTTCAGAGTTAACTAAACTTGATCGCGACAAGGTCGACTTAGGTCACCGCGAGTTTGGCATAATCGGCAAAGGAAACCGCAACCGGGTGGTATTTTTGTCCGGGCGGGCGGCAGAATGGATTGATAACTATTTAAAATCCCGGGATGATAACTACAAACCGTTATTTATCAGGCACAAAGGCAAAGTTGATCCTTCGACGTCGGACGAAGAAATGCGCCTTACTCCCCGCTCGGTTCAGCGCATGATTAAAAAATACGCCAGAAAAGTGAATATTCCGGTAGACGTAACGCCCCATGTCATGCGCCATTCGTTTGCCACAGACTTACTTATGGCCGGAGCCGATTTGCGCTCAGTCCAGGAAATGTTGGGTCACAAAAACATTTCTACAACCCAAATTTACACCCATGTTACGAACAAACAGTTGAAAGATGTACACGAATCGTTCCATGGCCGCGGAAAATAATTAACTCTTTGCAATTAACACCCAACATCTGATATTATCAGCAAATGGCCGCAAGAGCACGAAGAGTTATACCCAAGACACAGAAAATAACAAAAAGCGTAGTTGAAAGAGAAGTTGCCGAGGTAGTTCTGACCCCCCCTTTCCTTTCTCGAAACAAACTTTTCTCAAAACAAGTACTTGTCGGTTTGGCAGTTGTCCTCCTTCTGCTTTTGGTAGTTAACAAAAAACACTGGTTTGTTCCCGCAACGGTTAACGGTTTGCCAATACTCTCCCCGCAAGTAATTGTTAGACTTTACAGCGATTACCGCTCCCCGGCTGTGAGTGAACTTGTTGACGAAAGGATAATTATGGCAGAGGCGAAGAAAATGAATGTTTCGCCAAGCCGTGAGGAAATAAAAGCTAGAATGGCAGAACTTGAGACTCAAGTAGGAGGAGCAGACAGCCTTAATAAATTATTATCACAAGAAGGCACAAGCCGCACTTCATTAGAAAGAAGAATGAGTATGAGGCTAGCCCTTGAGAAAATTTATTCTAATGAAGCAACGGTGTCTGCAGAAGAAATAGATGAATTTATAACAACGAACAAAGCTCAGTTGACGGCAAGTGATTCAGCTAGTCAAAAAACAGAGGCCGAAGCGCTTATTAAACAAGATAAGCTTGGAGCGATAATTAACCAAAAGTTTGCGGAGCTTCGCGAAAAGGCAAATATTAAAATATTCTGAGAATATTTTAAGTCTAACTATTAAAATCTTCTAGACCTTTTGTTTTTTTGCTACCTTTTTAATATAGATTTTTGTGTAAAACAGTGGTGTGATTACTGGGAACGCCCAGAAAGCAAAAAGCCAGACAAGTTTATCTGTGGGATTTTTGAATTTTCGAGACAGAATATCAGACAGTACAAAGTAATATACAAAAGTCGATATCAACACAATAGTGAAGAACACAATGATATAAAACATAGTTAGGTCTGGAGACGATCCTACCACTTTAGACCCGCTTTCTTCAATTGCTCTAATTAAATTAGAATTAGGTGAGGGTACATCTGCTTTTGTTAGGTTCACAAATTAAGTAAAGCACTCTTAGGGGTTAGTGTCAACTCTAATTTTCTGATTCTACAGGAATTGGTTCGGACTCGATTTCCTCTTTGTCTAAAATCGCAACTGCGGCAACTTTGTCTGATTTATCCTTGCCAAAACGCATCAGAATTACTCCTTGGGTAGCTCTGCCCAATTGCGGAATATTTTTCAAAGGCAATCTGATGACTTGTCCAGAGCGGCTGGTAATAATAATTTGCTCAATGTTTTCCGTAACCATCATGGCGCAGGCCAGTTCACCTGTTTTGTCTGAGAGTTCTGCAATTTTTACTCCAGACCCGCCGCGTTTTTGTAATGGGAAAGCGACAACAGGAGTACGTTTGCCCAAACCGCGCTCTGTAACAACCAGAATGTCACGGAAAAACTTTTTCCTGCGGTCTGTGGGAATATTTTCTTTTTCAGGGAAGACTTCCATGGAAATAACCTGATCTTCCCCTGTCAGCATAATTCCCCTTACCCCATGAGAGTCCCTCCCCATTGGACGGACATCCCCTTCTTTAAAACGGATTGATTTACCCCGCCGGGAAGCCATAATGACCTGATCTTCCCCTGTTGTTTGGCGTACCCAAGCAAGCGCGTCTCCGCGGTCTAGGCGGATGGCAATTAATCCCGAAGTACGTAAGTTTTTGAATTGGGTCAAAGAAGTTTTCTTTATAGTTCCGTTTCTGGTTGCCATCAAGAGGTATTTTACCTCTGTGCCATCCAGAACGACTACTGCTTCGATGACCTCTCCCTGGTCGATGTTAATCAGATTAACGATTGCTTGGCCTTTTGCCTGGCGCGATCCTTCGGCGATTTCCCAAGCACGGGTAGAAAATACCCGTCCGCGGTCGGTAAAGAACATTACCTGGTCGTGAGTTGACGCGGCAACCAGATGCGCGATTTCATCCTCTTCTTTTGTGGTCATCCCAATAACTCCCTTGCCTCCCCTAGCTTGCGATTTGTAAGTTGAGCGCGGGACGCGCTTAATATAACCGGTTTTAGTGATCATGATTAGGACTTCTTCGCGGGCTACCAAATCCTGCTCTGAGATCTCTCCCACCGGCTGCATGTAAATTTTTGTCCTGCGCTCGTCACCATACTTTTCTTTTAAAGCTATAAGTTCGCTGGTTATGAGGCCTAAGATTTTTTCAGGATGCATTAAAAGATCTGTTAAATGAGCGATTAACTCCTGGATCTTTTTATACTCTTCCTCAATTTTTTCGCGCTCTAGGGCCGAGAGGCGTCTGAGCTGCATGTCTAAAATTGCCACAGCCTGAATCTCGGTAAATTTGAATTTTTCCATAAGGCTGGTTTTGGCTGTGTCTGAGTCGCGGCTTTTACGGATTGTGGCAATGACTTCGTCCAAATGGTCAAGTGCAATTACAAGTCCTTCCAGGATGTGTCCCCGCTTCTTGGCTTCTGTGAGGTCATAAATAGAACGGCGGGTAACGACCTTTTGTCTGTGTTTGACGTATTCAACCAAAATTTGTTTTAAAGCCAGGGTTCTTGGGGTACCGTCAACTAGAGCGACAAAGTTTGCAGGGAAAGTGTTTTGCAGTTGGGTATGTTTGTAAAGATTATTTAAAACCGACTTTGGCCGGGCGTCTTTTTTAAGTTCGATAACGACTGACATTCCCTTTTGGTCTGATTCGTCTCTTAAGTCTGAGATGCCGACTATCTTTTTGTCCCGCGCAAGTTCTGCAATTTTAGCAACAAGCAAGGCTTTGTTAACTTGGTAAGGAAGTTCGGAAATCATAATTCTTGATTTGCCGCGCTCGGCTTCTTCGATCTTTGCCACTCCGCGGACAACAATGGTTCCGCGTCCCGTACCATAAATTTCCGTCATGTGTTTAGCTCCGTAAATGACCCCTCCTGTTGGGAAATCCGGACCTTTAATATACTTGACGAGCTCTTCTGTGGTGATTTCTGAGTCGAAGTCGGTGTTTGGAGCCACAATTGTAATGTCTTTTTGTCTCCCTTCTGCAACTGCTAGATCAATCTTTTTAATAGCGAACGTAGCCTCACTGTTCTCGCTTTTTCCGTTTTTTTCTGTGTTCTGTGTACTACGTCCCTTTTCCTGCGACACAGCGCTACCTTTTTCGATTGTGGCGATAACTGCTTCGACTACTTCGTTAAGATTGTGGGGAGGGATTTTGGTAGCCATTCCGACGGCGATTCCCTCAGAACCCATAAGTAGAAGGTTGGGCAAGGTTGCCGGCAGATAATTTGGCTCTTTGATTGTGCTGTCGAAATTTTCGCCAAACTCAACTGTATCTTTTTCGATATCGGCTAAGAGTTCCTGGGAAATTTTGGCCGGGCGTGCTTCTGTATAACGCATTGCAGCCGGTGGGTCACCGTCTACCGAGCCGTAATTTCCCTGTCCGTCGACGAGCGGATAGCGCATGGAGAAGTTTTGCGCTAAACGGACAAGAGCGTCGTAAATCGGGCCGTCTCCATGAGGATGAAATTTTCCCATGGTTTCTCCGACTATTTTGGCAGACTTGGTGTAAGCAGAGGCTGGCGTAAGACCCATTTGGTGCATGGCAAAAAGAATTCTGCGGTGTACAGGTTTTAGACCGTCGCGCACGTCAGGCAGGGCTCGTGAGACGATAACCGACATGGCATAGTTAAGGTACGATTTTTGTACCTCAGTGGTTATTTCGACTTGTAGAACTTTACCGATATTCATATCAAATATTAAATTTCAAATTAGACGAGAAATGGTGCCAAAAGTAATGCCACCACGTTTGCCACCTTGATCATAGGATTAATTGCCGGGCCTGCTGTATCTTTGTAGGGATCGCCAACCGTGTCTCCTGTAACTGCCGCTTGGTGAGCAACACTCCCCTTTCCTCCAAAATTGCCATCCTCGATATACTTTTTGGCATTATCCAAAGCAGCTCCTCCAGTGGTCATAGAAATAGCTACAAAAAGACCGGTAACTATTACCCCGATTAATAATCCGCCCAGAGCCGTAGGGCCTAAGAGCAGACCAACGACAACTGGCGCAACAACCGGCAAAAGCGCAGGGACAATCATTTGGCGAAGTGCCGCTTTTGTCACAATATCTACACAGCGGGCATAATCCGGCCTTTGTGTTCCCTGCATAATGCCTTTTATTTCTTTGAATTGCCGTCTTATTTCAACAACAATCGCCATTCCGGCTTTACCAACAGCTTCCATGGCAAGACCGGCAAATAAATAAGGAAGGGAGGCTCCGATAAGGATTCCCACAAGAACGTTTGGATCGGCCAGAGAAAAAACATTTGCCGCGCCTTCTCTGGCTAGTTCTTGTGTATATGCTGCAAAAAGCACAAGTGCGGCAAGACCGGCCGATGCTACGGCATATGCTTTAGTAACAGCTTTAGTTGTGTTGCCAACGGCGTCTAAAGCATCTGTAATTTTGCGCACACTCCCCTTTTGTCCCGACATCTCAGCAATTCCTCCGGCATTATCGGTTATTGGTCCAAATGAATCAATGGCAACGATGATTCCGGTTAAAGAAAGCATGGAGACGGCCGCAATTGCCACGCCATAAAGCCCTGCCAAGCTAAAAGAAAGCAGGGTTGCTCCGGCTATTAATAAGATGGGTAGAAAAGTAGACTCCATGGAGAGCGCCAGTCCAGCGATAATATTAGTCCCGTGGCCGGAAACCGAAGCTTCGGCGATTTTTTTAACAAACCGGCTGTTCTTGCCGGTATAAATCTCGGTTAAAACAACCATGCCGATTGTGACTACAATTCCGATTAACGAAGTCAAAAACAGTGTCGTGTTGGGTATTCCAGGAATTCTTGGCGAGAAAAAGACGAGCACACCCAAAAGACCCAAGACAGAAAAAACAGCGGTGGCTCCTAACCCTTGGTAAAGAGCAGGCATAATTCTTCCGCTTTTGGGTAGTTTGACAAAAAAAGTTCCG
Organism: Microgenomates group bacterium Gr01-1014_5; assembly: GCA_007376395.1. Taxonomy (GTDB): domain Bacteria; phylum Patescibacteriota; class Microgenomatia; order UBA8517; family UBA10165; genus VMGE01. The sequence goes on from VMGE01000004.1 coordinate 91,587, forward strand.
AGAACCGAGGCAATGAGTGCTACGCTACCCAATAACAAAGGGAAATAAATACTTGCGTTTCTTTCTGCAAAAAGCAGTGTGGCTAAAAGAATGGCAGAGACAGTAGTTACGACATATGTTTCGAAAATATCTGCCGCCATTCCGGCACAGTCTCCAACATTATCCCCGACTAAATCTGCAATGACTCCTGGGTTGCGGGGATCATCTTCGGGAATTCCTGCCTCGATTTTGCCTACCATGTCAGTTCCCACATCTGCTCCCTTGGTGTAGATTCCTCCACCAAGCCGGGCAAAAACCGAGATTAAGGAACCTCCAAATCCAAGTCCGACTAACGCACCCACAGGGGATATGCCAATGATGTTTGCAATTAAAATGACTAAGGCTATAGATAAAAGCGCAAGCCCGCCAACTAAGAGTCCTGTAACGGATCCGCCCTGAAAAGCGACTTCAAGCGCCTGAGCTAGACCTTTTTTAGCAGCTTGGGTTGTGCGTATGTTTGCTCTTACCGCAACGCTCATGCCAATATATCCGGCGAGGGATGAAGTAAAGCTTCCGAGGATAAATCCAAGTGCATAGTCTGAACCAAGAGCGATCCATAGAAGTATTGTTAAAACTAATGCCACCAAAGCAACGGTTTTTGTTTGACGGCCAAGATATGCCTGGGCCCCTTCAGCTATCGCCTGGGCAATAGACTGCATCTTTTCGTCTCCTGTAGGAAGAGCCAAGATTTTGCGGATTAAAAACGCGCTAAAACCCAAAGTTCCTAAAGAGGCAAAGACGGCAAAAGTTACTTCTGGTATCATGTTTAAATATCTAAGGTAGCGAGTTTTGCATGACTTTGAATGAATTTCTTGCGAGGTGCAACCTCTTCCCCCATGAGCATGGAAAAAACATGATCGGCTTGGGCTGCGTCTTCAATATTAATCTGCTTTAAGATTCTGTTTGCCGGATCCATTGTTGTTTCTCTGAGTTGCTCTGGGTTCATTTCTCCCAACCCTTTGTAACGCGAGATAATAGCTTTGACGTTGCCGTTTTCTGCCAGAACACGAACCCGGTCTTCATCGTCGTAAGCATAGTGGACCTTTTTGCCAAACTGGATTCTGTACAAGGGCGGCGTGGCGAGGTACAAATATCCGCCTGCCAAAACTTGGGGCAAATGGCGGAAAAAGAAAGTTAAGAGCAGGGTTGCGATATGCTGACCGTCAACGTCGGCATCAGTCATGATGATAATTCTGTGATAGCGGATTTTTTCGGGGTTAACTGTTTCTCCAATGCCTGCGCCAAGCGCGATAATTAAATCTTTAAGCTCGTCAAATTTAACGATTTTATCCAAATGTGCCCTCTCGGTGTTCAATATTTTACCTCCAAGCGGTAAAACTGCCTGATATTTGCGGTCTCGTCCTTGCTTTGCAGAACCTCCGGCCGAGTCTCCTTCAACAATAAACAGCTCAGATTGTGCAGGATCTCTTTCTTGGCAGTCGGCAAGTTTTCCCGGAAGCGTACTGCCCTCGAGTGCTCCTTTTCTCAGGACTGCGTCTTTTGCCGCGCGCGCGGCCAATCTGGCACGGGCCGCTAAAGTGATTTTTTCTAAAATTCTTCTCGCCTCTGCCGGGTGTTCCTCGAAATAAGTATCTAAACCCTCTTTAACAGCTTGGGCAACAAAACCCTGCACCTCCGGGTTGTTTAATTTGGCTTTGGTTTGCGACTCAAATTGGATTATGTCTGTAGGAATTTTGACAAAGATTGCCGCAGTCAAACCCTCGCGCGTATCTTCTCCGGAAAGTGAGTCAACAATTTCTTTGGCGACACCAATTTTTCTTGAATAATCCACAATTGAGCGTGTAAGTCCCATGCGGAATCCTGTTAAATGGGTTCCTCCGTCAACAGTTTTAACAACGTTGACAAACGATTCGACGGTTTCTGAAAGTCCGTCGTTGTATTGCAGAGCGACTTGTACCGAGACATTCTCGCTTTCTTTCTCAATAAAAATTACGTCACAAGAGGTTTTTTTGTCTTTGTTAGTGTGGGCAACTAGACTTTTGATTCCTCCTTCGAAGTAAAAAGTTTTAGTAATATGCGTTTCTTCATAGGCTAAATGGAAGGCAAGACCCCCAATAAGATATGCCCTGTTTCTTATCGAGTCCTCAATAATTTTGGGGTTCCAGGATTGTTCACCAAACATTGTTTTGTCCGGTAAAAAAGTTGTTATTGTTCCGGTGTCGCGTGCCTCGCCGATTTTTTTGACCGGTCCTTGAGGGACTCCCATTTTATATTCCTGCTTCCAGGCGAATTTCTCGCGATGGACTTCGACACTAAGGCGCTCGGAAAGTGCATTAACGACAGACGCTCCTACTCCGTGCAGTCCCCCGGAAACTTTATAAGCTCCTTGGGAAAACTTTCCCCCGGCGTGCAGCTTGGTCATAATTAATTCCAAGGCGGAAACTCCGGACTTGTGTTTCCCGACAGGAATTCCGCGTCCGTTATCGCGGACCGTTACCGAGCCGTCCTGGTGCATATTAACCCAAATTTCGCGCGCTTCTCCGGCTAGCGCCTCGTCAACAGAATTATCGAGAATTTCAGTTAAAAGGTGATGAAAACCACGGGAATCTGTGGAGCCTATAAACATGCCCGGGCGTTTTCTGACTGGCTCGAGCCCTTCAAGGACTTGGATATCTTTTTCAGAGTACGTGTTGTTAACTTTATTGTTTTGAGGCATTATATTGGTGTTTTTTACAATTTGATTGCAAGCTTCGCTTACAAAAAACAAAGGTGAAAACAGGCTCACCTTCTAGCTATAAGTATACAGTTTTAGGATTGTCTTTGCAAGGCTTTTTAGCCTTATTTTAACGAGTGTGTGGTTCAGGAGAGATTTTTCAAAAAGATGGGTTTTACCGCTTGCGCAAGGAGTGCAAAAATAAGTCCAAAAACAATAAAAACGATTGTCACATCTACTTTTTCCGTGATTAGCGCGATGAGTAAAATTGGAATTGGCGTTACAACCGACCCGGAGGCATAAACAAGCGCAAAAACCCGACCCAGCATTTTTTCTGGAGTGTTTTTTTGCAGTATCGTACGCGAGTGTACTGCGATAAACACCGCAGATATTCCGGCAACAACTGCTCCGGTGGCGGTTATTGCTCTCAATAAAAGCATACCTCCTGTTAATTTTGTCACGTAGCCGCCTGCTAGGCCGATAAAAAGCATAGCCAGACCAAACGCTAAAGAACCCAAATAAATCATATACCCCTTGCTTGCTCTTTCTTTTAACTTATTAAGCAGGTAGACGCCAATGCCCAAGCCGAAACCCAAAGGAATAATTAGAAAATAACTAGTGGAAGTAGACGGTAACCGTAAATAAGTTTTAACAAAATCAATAAAGAGGATTGCCATGAGCCCGATACAAAACTGCATTAAAGTTAACATGACAATAGGAATGAATATTTTTGTATTCGTACGGGTTATGTCCAAAACTTCCCGGGTTAGTTTTTTCGCGTGGGAAAATAGTTGCGGGTCAAAACCGCGGTGTCCGTTATTACTCAGAGTTAATGTTGACGACAAAACGAAGCCGATAGCTGTTAGAATCGCGGCAATAATAAAAGTAGACTGATCCCCATACTTCTCTAGCCCACCGAAGAACTGAATTACAGGTCCTGCTAAGCCATATCCCAAGAGTACTGAGCCAAACCCGGTGAATAAAAAAAGCGCGTTCGCGCGTTCCAAATCCTGTTTTTTAACAATAGTTGGCAGTGTTGCAGATTCGGCGGGCGTAAAAACCTGAGACACGCAAGAAGAAAGAAAAGCTATGGCTAATAAAAACCAATAATTGTGAGTAAAGACGGCATAAGCGGCAAAAAGTAAAGCAAGTAGTGCATCACTGGTCAAAATAATCCACTTGCGGTTTGATGTGTCTACAATTGCGCCGGCAAATAAACCGACCAAAAAAGAAGGGAGGGTCATTACTGCGTAAAATTGGGCGATAGCGAATCTCGAGCTCGTTATCTGGTCTATGAGAAGTAAAATGGTGAAGTTGGACATATTGAAGCTGGTTTGCAAGAGAATTTGGTTTCCCCAAAGCCGCATAAACTGCCCGTTTTTTAAAAGTTGCATTAGTTTATATTATCAAATACCAGTCATTTTTTATTACACACGGCAAGTAAAAAGACTGGCTCTTTTTGACACCCTGAAACAATGGGTTTGACTTGTGAGTCGGCATTAAAACAATAATATGCTATTAAAAACATAATAGGTAGTCGGTATAAACGATGGTTCCATGGAAGCCCCAAATGTTTTGCTAAAATTCTAAAAGGAAAAGTTAAGTTTGCGACTTTTAAATATTTTTCTCTGTCAACAAACCTTTGTCCGTAAATGTTTTTAATCTCCCAGCCTCCTTTATCTAAAACTTCTAAAAACTGGTCAAGGCCGTATTCTTTTTGGTGATACTTATACCAAGGAGAATTTTCTCGCTCTGCATAGGGAGAAAAAAGTGGGGCATTAGGTGTAGAAATGACTAGTTGTCCTTCCCCTGTATGGAGTCTTGCTAAATTTCTCAAAAAAACTAGGTTTTGCTCACAAGAAACGTGCTCAAGGGTCTCAAAACTTACAACCCAGTCTGCAGGCTCTATAGTTTGTGTATCTTGGAGGTCAGCTAAATCTATTTTATAAAAATGCACTCTTGGATTAGGAGTAAATTCGTTTCTTGCTTCACGAAGCGCGTCTTCATTACAGTCAAGTCCAATTACCCGTCCTGCATCTGTGTGAGTTGCAAGATAGTGTGTTCCCCAACCCGACCCCGAGGCAGCGTCGATAACCATTTCAGGAGAACCTTGTATGAGATTTGCAGCAAATATGTAGCGAGACATGTGGTCTCTCGGGGTGGAATTCCTAAATTTACCCCAATAGGTATTTTCTCTCTCTGCCTTTTTATACCTTTCTGCGGTAACTCTCTCAGGAAGCATGCCCAAGTTTAATCGAGTATAAACAGCATTTCAACTCGACATACTGATATTTGTTTATATTCTAGTAAGCAAAAAGTTGTACTTTAGCTAAAAGTCAAATTTAGTTAATTTGACCAGCCAACTTGCAATTGCAAGTTGTTTGGTCACATATTAAAGTATTCTTTGTAGGCTTCTTCGTCTTCTAATTGACCCACGGTGAGTATTTTGACATTTTCTCCTATATCGTAAAGCTCTCTTAAGAACATTACTACTTCCTCGCAAGGATATGGATAGAGATAAACACTTTTTTGCAGTTGGTGGAAATTAAGCCTTTTGAGTGTTGTTCTGATGGCTTCTCTTGCGGCATCTTTACCTTTGGGTATGTCATAGGTAATTATTCGCCAGCGTCCGTCCCATTTTTCAGGTGTGGGTATGGTTAAATCAGCGAGATTGTGTTGAAATAATTTTCTTCTGCCCCGCTGGGTAATTTGTAAAACAAACTTTTCTCCGTCGTTCCAAATTTTAATATACTTTTTCTTCCTTAACTCTTTTAGCCTTTCCCTTAGCCTTCTTTCATCAAATTCTTCCCATTCCTCTTCTCCCAAGAGGCTCGCGATATCGTCATAACTTAAAGTTTTTTTAAAAAGTCTGGATAGTCCCGGCGCCATTAAACTTCCGGCGATAAATGCACCCACAGCCGCGATAGCCAAAATTTGCTTAGCTTTGGGGTACTTTTTCTTTATTTTTCTGAGCATGATTAAATAATAATAGGTTTACAAACATTTGACAAGATATCTTGCAATTGCAAGAATTGTGGGCAAATTAATTAATTTTATTGCTTAAAAGTTGCTATACTTTATTTAGGTAATGTTAAATTTCGATTTGGTAAAAGTATTTTTTATAACCTTATTTTTTAGTTTTGGCGTGCAAGCCCTATTTTACTTGAGATATGCTTTTGGCAATAGAAAGATAATACGAGAACACAAAGCAGTAATTGCCTACAAATCCGGAGTTATCGGTGACGGGGTGCTTATTCCCCTAACCAATGTTTTTGCCTGGCTGGTTCTTGGACAACTGGCTCCATGGAACACGCAGCTTAATTTTTTCCTCACAACAGGTGCAACCGGCTTATTAATTACCTTTTTGTTTCATTGGGGACAGCAAAGGTTTCACTTAACCAACTGGACAATGCCCACTTCCGGTCACTGGACCCTGCTTGGGGTATATCACGCGATATTTATGTTTTGCGAAATTAGTTTTTTATCTTTTGTCTTATTTAATTATCTGTTTAGTGTCTTTGACGGTACGCGAACTGGCGGCGTTCCCCTTTCTTACGCCTTAATTATCCTTTTTCTTTTCTTCGTCACTTTTGTCCACGATTATTGGCGGACACTATTTTCGAAGTTTGTTGCGAAGTAGCCCAGAAGCCCGGTTTGTGAAAACTTAGCCAATGTGGAGTATAATCAAGCCCAACAGCATGGGTGTTGAAGCACGAATTAAACAAAACGAAGAGGTGATAACAGAGAGTGTAGTAGGCGTCGGCGCACTGCTTGTTACACCTGACTTAAAATTTCTAACTGTTCAAGAATTAGAAAATAAACGTTCTACTGGCAAGATAGCAGGTATGAGAACGGCTCCAATGGAAACAGTCGTTGACGGCGAGTCAGACGACGATGCTCTAAAAAGATTATTTCAAGAGGAGGTAGTCCTTGACGAAGCAGAGCTTCCTTTAGATAAAAAAGTTCTACTTTGTAAAATACAGTTAACAAAGGGTGTATGGTTGCATGGCTATCTACTTCAGATAGAAAGGCCAGTTCTTGCCGTAATAGGAACAGAGAATCACGAAGTTTCCGATCCGCTCTGGACAAGTATTGAAGAAGTTTTACATAGCAATCCTGACAACCGGCAGTTTCGTCCTGGAGTTAGAGAGCTTGTTTTTAGTTATCTGAATTTTCTGAAAAGTCCGGAAAATTTTTCTCCACACATTTATCCTCAAACCCAAGGCCAAGTGCCGGATGAGGCATTCGTCAGTCTCAGAGCCTAACTAAAATGAATTTTCGTTCCAATTTTCTTCCCTGCCAAGACTCCTGTTAACACCTCTTGCTTCAGACCGTCTACTATATAGATACTCTTTTTTCTTAACTCTCTTTTAACGGCAACCATCTTTCCATACATCTCACCCGTTACGTTAATCTTAGATGCGCCCTGGGACGCTAGTATTTTTAAAACCTTCTTGAAATTTCGGTTATTAACCTCTGGAATCAATTTAGCGCGAGGATTAGATTTAGGGTCTTGCTCGAAAATTCCGTCAACATCGGATAAAAAGACAACCTTTTCAGCCTTTAATTTTCTTGCCAGATAAGAAACTATTGTGTCGCCTGAAAGAACTGAACATCCCCATTTAGTATCTAAAACACCGTCTCCAAAAAGAATGGGTACCAATCCTTGATTTAGCGCGTTATTAATAATTGCTACACTAAAGCTTTTAAACTCACCCTGCTCTTGTTCGGCAAAACTGTGCGGAACAATACTTACTGCTGGAACCGCCCGGCTTGTCAGGGATTTAATTACAAACTCATTCAAATCCAGCATATTTTGAAGAGTTTGTGCATACGCCAGCTTTTGTTTAGCGGTCTTCATTCCTTTGTGCAGGTTGAATTTCTTAACATTAGGGTGACCAAAAGAACCTCCTCCGTGCACCAAGACAATCCTGTACTTTCCGGTCCTGACAATTTGCGCTATTTCTTTGGTAAGTAGCCTAATCACCGATAATCTTGCTTTTGGAGTTTTGCTCTTTTTGTAAGTTATTACGCTTCCGCCGAGTTTGATAATAACCAGAGGCTTCATACCCTCGGATTATACCAGAGGCAGAGTTACAGCGCATTTCTTGCGCCAGACGAGGCAAACTCAAACTATCTCTTAATTTCCTTTTTCAAGAACTGTTACTCTCTTGTCAAGGTTGTCTAAATTATCAGAAACTCTTTCGTGTGACATTTCGTGCGCTGCGTTTTCCTCTTCATTCCTGGTTTGTGTACCGGCTTTCTCGTCCAGTTTGTCAAAGATGTCGCTTTTGAGTTGAGTGAATTTGCCATCCATTTTCTCTTCAAATTCGTCAAATCTTAAATCTAAATAAGCTTTTGTAATATAATCATTTGCCACAACTTAAAGATACAATAACTAACTTATTAACTCAACGAGCAAAGCGGTTACGGCACTATCTCCCTCCAGACTTTGCCTTTGCGCAGAAGCTCACGGGGGAAGGTGAGGAGGAGGTCAGGGGCATATTCAAAGTATTCTGATGCCGTAGTTGAGTTTTGTCCTGCTCCTAAATCACGTTCTAGTGCCACTCCACCCCAGGCAATGACAGAACCTCTGACATATAGGCGGGAGCTTCCTGCCCCTGTGGAGAACAGGCCGTCAGTCAGGAAGATTCCTTCCAAGCTCGGGTTGTTAGGATGTGAGACCTGAGGGTCAAGAGTTAAATTTCCTTTAACGATTGCCCCAAAGAAGCCAACGCCATCCTCAATGGTAATGTTGTTGCCGATGGTTAAATTACCGTTAACAATTAATATTATTTTTTCAGTCATCTCGTTTAGATTACTATTGGTTGATAAATCTCCGTTGCGGTAATTCCAGAAGTAACCATCGGGGCGCTTTTTGTTTTCGTTTTTCAGTTGGCTGACATTAATGGTCGCTGTGTCAATGGCATATATAGGGTTGGTAAACACTTCCGGAGGGACACTGCCTGTAAAGTATTCATAGTTATACTCGCGGCCAGTGTAAGGTAAAGGAGTAATCTGCGCCTTCCAGTCTTTGGAAGAGAGAGTCCCTGCCCCTGTACTGAGTGTTCCAGAGTAAGCTACAACCCCGGGATAACCTCCTGCCCCATCTTTAATTAGTTCGTAGGCAGAACTCGGAATTGTCGACCTAATGTCTCCTTGGGAGATTAAGTCTCCGTCTTTCACCTGCCACCAGGCAGGAAGGTTGGCACACACTCCCCCCAGGCATTGCAAATCCCCACTGCAGGACGAACCGGAACAGCACTGTTGGGCAAAAGCGCCGCATGCAACACACACACCGCTTTGACAAATTTGTCCATTACTGCAACCGGGCTGGCTAAGGCAAGGTGACTGGGTATATGCAGTATCAGTGCATGATCCGCCTCCGCTATAGGTATTGTACGTGCAGGTTTGACTGCCTCCTCCCCCGCACTGGAGACTGCAGGTAGAGCAGTTGCTAGCGCCTTGATCACAGGCAGGAGTTACAGGAGGACCCCCGCCCCCAGGCGGAGTTCCCGGAGCATCGCAAGTCGGGTTGCAATTATTGCCCGTACAGTTGCAGTAAAGCTGACCGGTACAGCAGGTGAGAGAGCCGACATAGAAGCCGCAGTTGCCTTGAGCGGGAACAGTGGTGCAAGCACCTCCACTACTTGGAGACGGGCTGGGAGAAGCAGTGGTGCCACCACCAGAAACACATTGAGCTGCGGTTGCCCCGCTGTTGCATTGGGAGTAGCAAGTGCACCAGGCGTCTCCCGGAGCAGTAAATGTCCCATAATATCCACAGTTCGCATCCCACTGTCCTGCGGTACAACCTCTGCAATTAACAGAATCAAAGTAACCACTTGTGCATACTGGAGAAGGGGATGGGGAAGCAGTTGTTGCCCCGCCAGTACCGCCGCACCCGCTACAGTCTCCTCCGCAGGGGCCGGGAGGGTTGTTAGACTGTGATCTGCGGCAAAATCCGTCGCAATAGAAATATTCACACTGACTTGGAGGCGTGGTAGTTGTACAAGATCCCTCACCCCATGTATCTACACAGTTTTCTCCGTTCTCATCACAGGTTGTGGTACGTTCTCTACCCGTACACTCCCCTCCTGGACAATCGATATCACTTGTACAACCCGCCGAAGAACTTGCAGGGAATAAAAAGAAGGACGCGAAAAACAAAACAAAGAGGGTGGACAGAAACAAGGAAATTATATGTACTTTTCTCATTTTGTAATCTTTATCCCCGCTTCTTTGAGGAGTGAATCTGCAGGTTTAAACCTTCTTATGACGACCCAAGAAGCAATTAAGTTTCCGTTTGCATCTTTTAAGTTGGTATTATTTTTTGTATCAATCTTCACAGTTACCCCTAAAGTGTCACCTTTAATGATTAATTTACTTAATTGATTCTCTGTTAACTTGCCGATTAAGCTTATCGGGTAAATTTTTACTCTCTCTGTGTTTTGCGGTTTGGGGATAGTTAAGCTTAAATCTTCAACTCCCAACGCCGTGCCGTAGATGTCTATATCGTTGATGTTTTCTGCTGCAAAACCAATCCTGATTTTAGGAAAAACAGTTACTTCTCCTTGGGCGTCCCTTGTTTGCAGTTTATCTTCCAGTACTAGATACCTGTCTTTTGAGTTTCCAATTCCTTCCCACTCGACAAAACTCCCAATTATGTAATCTATGATGTTGTTTTCAGAAACAGACAGCAAAACATCTCCACTCTCGTTTGTTATTTGTGTGTTTTTGTCGAGTTTGTAAACGCCAACTCCTGCAAATTCGCGGTAACTTATTCCTGTATCGGCGTAATAAAGAGCTCTTCCTGTCTTATCCCCTCTTGAGTCATACAAGACGTTCTCCTGCGCCTTTATACCCGCTAACCTGAAAAGATAATCTTTGTTGTAAATTACCAGCAGTGCGCTTAAACCAAGAAGCAGAAAGGAGATTAGTAAAACCAACAAAAACTTACCCTCCTTGAAGTATGAAAGCATTACTTAATTATTATTCTTGAAGAGTCTATAGTCAAGGAGTTTGTCTATTAACGCCAAGTATCTATTCGTTGGGCGTATCCATAACTTGTTGGACCTCCCCTGATGCGCCGCGTTGTATATACTGGATCGCCTTTTTTAAAGTACAGATTCATAGCTGTCAATGCAGAAGCTATTTCGGTTGATTTATAATGCGTCCATACCTTGGGGTATCTAGCAATGTAGAACCAAATCGAATCTTGCTCCTGCGGAACAAAGGATATTTCGTTTATTTCGTTCAAATCGTCTTTATTGGTGGCTATTTTCAGTACTAGATTATTACCGTCTACAGACCAATCAATAAGTTTACCGGAAAGCTGAAGTGTATGAGTTTTTTCATTTATACCTTCTTTACGATACCAAGGCATGTTTAATGCTTTAGCAACCTGTTCCTCGTCATAGATAAATCCTCCCGGCGGCAACGGAGGTACATTTACGGTCGGTTCTGTCTTTACCGGTTGTTCAGGTTGAGCCGAGAAATTGCCAAAGTTTAGGTCAGGGGAGGCAAGTTGGGCATCGCGTGGGACGAGACCTGCGGCTTTGGCGGCATCTCCGACTAAAATTCTTTGAATTAGTCCGTCTTTTTCCCAGCGCTGAACTGCAATTCTCTGCATTCTCCAAACTTTGTAGCCGCCGTAGTCCTTGCCTTTTGAAGTAAAAACTCCTACTTCCAGCCCGCTCCTGCGGTAACTATTGGCAAACTCAACAACGTCTGAGGGAACTCCAAAGATGTCTACTCTGTTTCTAAAGGCTATCTCTAGATTTCCGCCGGATTTATCGTCTACTTGCTCATATGGGGGAACAGTAACTCCCAGGGAACCGTTATCAAGTTTTGCGTCCAACCCTGCTTTGTTCATTTCGTCCAAAGTGTTCCAAAGGCGGACTTCTCCGGTAGTTGGTTCTTCCTGCACCATTAAGCCTTGATATCCGAGCATATTAAATCCGTCCGGAGCTTTCCAGGCATTAGTTACCCTGTAGCCAAACTGGTCTACTGTATATTTAGTTTCCGCAACAGCGCGTATACGGGCAGTAACCTCAGAAACTCCACCGTCTGCCTCTGCAGTCCTAATACCAACACCGAGTGATGAAAGTCTTTCTGCAAGACCGGTGGCAGGATTTGTTCCTTTAGCCTCCGAAACAATTGGTTTAGGTGGCTGTGGAACGGTTACCTCAGGGCTAAGAGCTGCTGCTCCTGCAGCAATTGAACTCACTCCCACCAGTCGGAGTGCTCTGCTCCAGAAAGAAGGTCTGGTATCTCTGTGTTGGACTGAGCCTGTAACTGTACCTATTTCTTGTCGGCTTGGCATTGGCTTCTCCTCGGAATCTGGCATACCTAACTTCTGAATATACTACATTATATCCGGTTTAAGCAAGAGGTGTTAAAATTACTAGAGGTTGAAATTTTCAGCCATGGAACTCAACGTCTTTCAGGACCAACTGCCCGTCTTCCTAGAACTGATTCAAAAACTAATTGCAATTCCTGCACAATCTCTGCTGCTGGCCGCTCAGAATCAACAACTAGATCTGCCTTGTTTATTAGTTCAACCATACCCGCCTCTAACTTCCAGTTGTCAATCAATGCCATTTCCTTTCCTGCTTCTGTTTTATTGGTACCTAGTCTCCCCTCCATCCTCGCTTCTCGCGTTATTTCCCCAACGGTCAAGGCTATGATGAAAACTTTACAATCTCCAATACTTTCTAATAGAGTTTGAGGAATCCGCCGGTCATAAGAACCGTCAATTATGACCGCTTGTCCACTACTTTGCTCTTTAGTGACTCTGACGGTTTCCTGCAACGCTTCATCGAGAATAACTTGCAACCCTACCGACTCAAGCCAGTGTCTTGTACGTGTGTATCCCTCTCGTTCCGCAAGCTGGTGAAGAATTTCCCGTTCGCCCACAATAGGAATGCCTAATCTTTCTCTAAGAAAACGTGCGATTGTTGTTTTACCTGTAGCCGACAAACCTGTAAACAAAAAAATATTCATAGGTTGAGTAATGTTAATACTTCTTTTATACCCGGAACCAGCTTGGGCATTTTTCGTGCTTGCGCTAGGTTCACCCATTTGTATTCCGAGTGTTCTTTACTTAATAAAATCTTTCCTTTGTAGTGTGTGAGCATAATAATTCGCAAAAGATGTAGACGTTTTCCTGCAACTGAGAATGTTTTGGAACATACATCAAAACTTTCGGCATCTTTCAATTTAAGTCCCAGTTCTTCGTCAAGTTCGCGAGCAAGAGTTTCTCTTGGTTGTTCACCAAATTCCATTTTTCCTTCTGGTAGCTGCCAATACTCTTGAAAACTCTTATTGGTTTTAGAGCGCTTGAGAAGAAGGATTCTTTCTTGAGCATCGCACAGAACGCCAGTCACTAATATAACAAAGCCGTTATCTCTCACAAACCTCCCTTATTTTTTTTGGGAGCATTGAGAAGATTGTTGCAAGCTCTCTATCGGGATACGCCCTGGAGAGCATGTTGGCCTGGGAATCCATCAGCTGGATATATTTATCTACATTACCAAGTAAAATTTTAAGCAGTTCTGAAGAGTGCCCGACGGCCTTTATTATCCCAGCCATAGATTTTCTATTATATCCTGCTTGTGCAAGAAGTATCAACAATACTACAGGTATGTTTAGGAGTGCAACTTTTTATCAAGAGGGAAAATGAGGAACTCTTAGTATTTTGGAGTTATTGCTTCTAAGAAAGTTTCCAATCCGACTCTTATTCCCACAAATAAACTTTTTTATTGTCAATAGAGAAGGCACCGTACTTGCACCTATTCCCCCAAGTTTTTCTTTCTCAGCTATTTTTAAACTCGCATATAGAGAGGCAAATAAAGCTGCTTCTTTTAAATCTTGATACTGTAGAAAATGTATAATAAAAGCAGTTGCATAGACGTCTCCCGCACCGGACAGGTTTACAGGCTCATTAGAAGATAACTCAAAGGCCTTGATTCTTATGGGTTCTTTTGGGGTATTTTTATAAACAAGAGATCCATTTCTGCCGCACGTTAGAACAGTTACAGAACTATGCATTATTAGCCTCTCGAGCAACAATTTTCGGGAAAAACCACTGTTATTAATAGTAATATCTTCTTCACTAAACACTGTAATTCTAGAGTAAGAAAGCGAGGATATTTTTCTCCAAACGATTTGTTTAACCTTACCGCTTTTTTGTATCTTACGAAAGTATCCCTGGGGAGTTGCTGTAAAATAACCTAATTTTTCTAGAATAGGGAAAAGAGCCTCTTCTACTTCAGCAACAACTGATGCTATTAATATCACTGAGTTGTCTGGAAAACTTGGGAAAAAGTCTAGATCTTCAACAGTGATTCTTTCTTGGGTATCGGTAACTACCTGCTCTCGGTTACCATCTTTACTAAAAAAATTTTTAAAGGAGGTTAAACCCTTCTTAATATTCGATTGTCGAATGGGTAGCGGATATACAACAATCCCCATTTTTTCAAGTTGACGGACGTATGGATGTTTTTGTGGTATTTTAGTGATGATATGGGCTCGAAATCCCAGTTTCATTGCAGCAACCGCCGAGTAAACAACCGCCCCTGATACATGGCTTCTCGGCACGATATCTTCAGTCACATGTCCTATTGTATAAAAATTCATAATACAGTTTACCCTAAAGTTTTACCCATCTTACCGCTCGCTGAATACACATCTTATCACATAGGATTTTCAGAATTTACCGTTAATCAATACTATAAGTAGATATTGGGGTACGTTGAGGTTATAATTAGCAAATTAGTCGGTTATATGGGCAAGAAAATAGTGATTGATCCAAAAAGTCGTCTATATTTAGGTATCGGGGGTTCTACCCACGACTTTTCGGCATGTTTACTAAAAGACGGAAAGATAGTATCCGCAATAGAATCTGAAAGGATTAGTAGGGTAAAACATTCGCTTGATATGTTCTCTCCCATTAACTCTTCCATAAAATACCTCTTACCTCAAAGAACGAAGATTAATGAGATAAGCTCCTCTGACATTCTCAATATTTATAATTGGTATGATTACAAAGATCAAATTAAATTTTACAATCACCACTTATGTCATGCTGCTTCCAGTTTTTTCACAAGTCCGTTTAAAGAAGCAGCAGTCTTTGTTTGCGATGGATTGGGAAGCTATAATCACACTAGTAAAGGGTATGAATATGAAACCTACTCCTATTACTCTGCAAAGAATAGACATATCAATCTAATAAAAAAGAATGTTGGCTTCGTGAACGAGCAACTAGATGAAACACACGTACACTCTATTGATGTCCCGAATTCTCTAGGGCTTTTTTACAACACCATAACTAAGCTTATTGGTTTTGGTTTTTTACAGGACGGCAAGACAATGGGGTTATCAGCTTATGGTAATAGCAATAAATATTACAAACAAATTATAGAATATTTTAGTTTTAAGCCTAGTGGTATTATTAACATATCTTTTGGCGAAAAAGAGGCTAAGCTGTTCTATGAACAAAACAATAGATATAAGTCATCAAAAACCAGATTGGAATTTCACGCAAACATTGCTGCGTCAAGTCAAAGGATATTAGAGGAATGTTATTTTTACTGTTTAAATTATCTCTATAAAGTCGCTCCTAATGATAATTTGTGCATTTCTGGTGGGGTTGCCTTGAATAGTGTCGCGAATGGGAAAATTACTCAGAACACACCTTTTAAAAATATTCACATCTTCCCTGCATGTGGTGACGCGGGTATAGCAATCGGATCGGCATATTTATCTTATTATAAAGCGAACCGAAGGAGAGTGCTTGTAAAAAATCAGTCTCCGTTTCTTGGAAAGAATTATAGCAAAAGTGCAATCTTATCTGCTCTCCGAGCAAAAAGAGTTAAACATGTCGAAACAACCAATGTCTATACGAAGACCTCAAAGTTACTCACCAACGGTAAAATAGTCGCGTGGTTTCAAGGCAGATCGGAAATAGGTCCTCGAGCTTTAGGACATAGAAGTATTCTGGTTGACCCGAGAAAAAGATGGATGAAAGACTACTTAAACAAAAAAGTTAAAAAGCGGGAACCTTTTCGACCATTTGCGCCAGCGATTTTAGAAGAATATGTGAGTGAATTTTTTGAAAAGTCACGAAGATCTCCTTATATGCAAGAAGTTTTCACTATTAAAGAACCTATGCAAAAATTTATACCTGCGGTTGTACACGTAGACGGAACAGGAAGGATACAAACAGTCGGTCCTGATAATGAAAAGTTTTATAGACTTATCAAAAGCTTTTACAAAAACACAGGTGTGCCTGTGGTTTTAAACACTTCGTTTAATGTAAATTCAATGCCAATCGTAGAGACTCCAGAAGATGCCATTGAATGCTTCTTGCAGACCAAAATCGATGCACTTGTAATAGGCAACTTTATTTGTACAAAAACAAATGACAATAGAAAGACCAACAAGTAATAACGATACAGAAACTCTAAAGACCTACCGTGCGCAACTTGAATTATTTCTCAGAGAACGTGGCTGGGAAAGGAGAGATTGCTCAAGATGTGAAAGGCAATACTACGCCAAAGGAGTTTCGCAAAATTGTGGAGATTCAACGTGTTGTGGCAGTTTCGAATTTCTCCAAGATGTTAGAAGAGAAAGATCTCTAACACTTCCTGGGTTAGAAATAGTTGTTCGGAATCACTTCGAGAACGCAGGGTTTGAACTCCATCCTCCTAAATCAATTCTCAACGAAGGTGGTACAACGTTGTTCACGTCAGCTGGAGTCCAGTTATTAGACGACTGGGTATTAAAGGACGCCAACCCTCCCCGGAGACCTCTTTATGTATCGCAACCCAGCGTTCGTACACAGCACCTTGACAGTATAGGAGAGGGTAACTCTTTGTCTTTTGTAAATATATGCACAGAGGTTGCTAATGCAACTCCAGAAACACACTTCGTAAATTTAGA
Source organism: Microgenomates group bacterium Gr01-1014_5 (assembly GCA_007376395.1). Classification (GTDB taxonomy): domain Bacteria; phylum Patescibacteriota; class Microgenomatia; order UBA8517; family UBA10165; genus VMGE01. The sequence continues at coordinate 108,241 of VMGE01000004.1, forward strand.
CCATTGGCTAGACTGCTTGTCTAGACTTGGTCTATATGTTGGAGATATTACCTTGCACGAGAGGAGGCTAATTCAGCAATGGGGAGATGTTACACTCAAAAGCGAAATTATAGCCATTTTCTATAAAGGACTAGAGATTGGAGACGGAAACTATAATTATGGCTTTACTCCACAAGCATCCAACGCCACATTCATTAGCGACTTTGGTTTTGGACTTGAAAGATTGGCGTGGATTTTGCGTAAAGGTTCGTATTTCGACGGAGTAGGACCATTAAGTGAATCTCTTAAAGGAAACAGTGTTCTCCAAGAATTAATTAAAACACTAACTTTACTCTCTTCTTATGGACTCGAACCCTCAAATAAAGATAGGGGTTATCGTTTCAGGCTTTTTGCGAAAAAGCTGGTAGCTCTTACTTTCCCTGAACACTGCGTAGTTTTCCCATTGGCTTCATATTACTATAATTATTGGAAAAACTTTGCTGACTTGCTGATCCAACAGGATCTTGTAGTAGACATAATACAAAGAGAGTATGACAGAAACTACAACCAGAGGGTCAACTTATTACTCTCGGCAAAGTCTGATCCTAATTGCCCAACAGAAGAATATCTCTTAAAATTACTTATGTCCAGAGTTAGCAGAGATGGGATTGCTCAAATACTAAGGGGTAATTAATATTATATGATCTTATTCTTATCAGGGGGTGGCAATAGTAAAGATTCTAAAGAACTCGATAAAAGATTTTTAGATCTTTTGCCCAACAAGAAATTTCTCTATATACCAGTCGCTCTCGAGGGAGAGCAAAATTATTCTTATCGAAAGTGCTACGAGTGGATTAAAGACGTTTTTTCAATACTGACTAGTAATTCACCGAATATAACAATGTTGACGGATTTGGCCTCGGCTAACATGGACTTCTTAAAATCTTTTGACGCCATATACATAGGAGGAGGAAATACATACAAGTTAATAGGTCGTATGGCGGAAAGTAAATTTAATAAATTATTACTTGCGTTTGTCAAAAACGGTAAACCAGTGTATGGAGGGAGTGCTGGAGCTATAATATTCGGAAAAAGTATTGCTACGGTTGAAGAAGAGAATGTAAACAATTCTAGTTCTGACCAGGGATTAAATTTACTGAAGGGTTTTTCTGTAAAATGTCACTATAGAAATACAAAAAGTGAAGTCGATTTAATTAATAACTTTATCAAGCAGAGAAATGGTGGGGTATTTGCTCTTCCAGAACAAACAGGTTTAATCATTACAAACACCTCAATTGAAGTTGTGGGAAATAAGCCTGCTTATGTCTTCTCAAACAAACGACGCGGATCTGCAAAAAATATAGGTAAACTTATCCGAACAGGAAGTTTTGTGTATTTATAGTGGTGATGGCAACTACTGCTTGTTCAGAAATACCAAATAAATCTTCGATGACTCTTACTTCATCAGAATAAGCATGTTTGCTACGAACTACCCCATCTGCTTCTATTGAAGTTGTCCACGGCTCATCTGTCCCCCATACAAGATTACCCTTCATCAACTGATAATATCTTAATAACGAGCTCGCGGGTTTCAACGGATCTATCATATTTGGATACTTTACGCTAGTATTACCCTCAGAAACAGCAGCGCATAATTGCAAAAAGGGAGAGCAGTCTATGTATATATTGCCCATTCTCGAAATCTCAAAGATTGCTTCCTGGTCAAGTGCTGCCAAGTGTGCAACACATAATCTAAGCTTTGGGAATTGTCGGCCTATCTCTAAAATATTGCCTGGGCGAGACAGTGCATCTGGACCCGAATGAACTAAAATAGGCAAATTATTACCCTGAGCAAACTCAGCGAATCCGCTTGTAATAAGTTTCTCTGCGCCACAACCACAGGCTAGAGTATGAAATTTTAAGCCGTAAATTTTACCTGAATCTAAAAGTTCTCTTAAAAAATCGATCTGCTTGTGTACTTCTGTGTTCGGATCAATACACGCGAAAGGAAATATATCTCCCTTAAATTGTTCACAATCACTGACAAGCACCCTGTTTTCTGTTTGATAAGGGAAGTCTTGAAAACCTGATGGCTCCCTTCTCCCTTCCAAAACCAAGGTTCTTGTGTTGTAATAAGTCGAACCTGGAAATGGAAAAGTGACTACTTTGTCAACACCTGCAAGTCTAGCCTTGAACATTAAGTCGGAAACAGCTTGTGTGTGGGGTAAGTTTCCTACAAAATAGTTATATGCATCAGTTCCCCCAGAATGAGTATGGCAATCTATGGCATTTCTAATCCCAAGTTCTTTTAACATCAGTGGTTTATAAGTTTTCCGTCTATAAATTCTGAAGTAATCTTTTGAACCTTGTCTAGATAACTATTAACAACTTTATAGACAACCGCCTTGTCTGCTAGTGTGACTACTCGAATTAACCAAGGTTTGTCGAGAGGTCCACCGTTTTGCGAAACTATTTCAACAATATTTGATTTACCTGTTTTTTTATATAACTTAGATGATATCTTCTTGGTCACGACTGAATATATAAAACCAGAATAATACCTGGGATTTTTACCGTTAACACCTTCCATACTCATCGGTCTGTTTGATGTGATAAGACCGTTTGCTCTATTGCCTCTCCCAACAACACCGATATCACCAGACAAAGATGCACCTGATACCGTAAGATATACATTCAACTTTTCGTAATCATCCTTTGTATTAATAGATATATCGATAGAATGTTTAGGTAAGTGTGTTTTAAATTTTCCCTCTATTATCCTACCAATAGTTTCTAAATTATTTTTGTAATTCGTAAGGGAATGTACGTATTTTGCAATTTGCGGTATACACAAAGTAATACCAATTTTTTTCTGATTTCTAACAGCCATAATCTTAATATCAGATCCCAACCACTTAAATTTCACTTTTGTTTTCTTATCGTTCAAGAACTTCTCCACTCTAAGTACTGCCGTCTCTAATTCTGAGTATGGAGAATATGCTATACAGTATGAGGTGTCGTTCGCTACCAACTTCTCATAACCTCTGACGTGTACTTTATCCTTAGGTGAGAACATACTAGCTATAGCTCCTTTGCTATTTTTAATAGTTCCTGGACCGGGATAATCTGTTAGTTTGTTTTCTATCTTTATGTCGTGTTCGAGATCGACCAGAGGAAAGCGCTCTTTAAAATAATTTTTTATCGACGAACTTAATATCTCGTTCACAGGGATATCGTTTCCCTTATAAGAATAGGTAATCCTTCCTGCAATAATTACTCTAATTGGTTCTAGAAATTCTCCCCCACCGAAATCGATCCTAGTCTTTCCACCGATTATCATAAGCTTGTCTATCTGATGGTGAAGAACTAACCCATCACATCTCTTTGTTGTATAAATGGAATATCTACGACTAAGATCAGCAGCTAAACTATCTGCAATACTGTCAGGATGTCCCAGACCCTTCCTTTCGATTGTTTCAAAATCCCCATAAAAAGGGTTTGCATCTACTATTGTAAGATGACTCGTCTTAATCCCATTTGGCCCAAAAGATATCGACATGTTTAATATTTATAAAAACAGTATTGCTACGCATAGCGCGCCCTATCACTTCTAAATTCGTTTTAGATTGCTTCAAGGTGGCGTGTTATTATAACAAAAACACACAACCTAATACTCTTTTTGAGCAATTTCTCTCTCTTGCACATTCTTGGTTAAAATTTGATTTTCCTTAAAACTTCCTATATACTCTGCCAAATGTTACTCGAAAAACTAGGTAGCTACCTAACTGCTGCTGAAACCAAAGAGCAGATAATAGAACAATGTAAAAAGACAATTGAAAAACTTGGATTGTTTGAAACTTTGCTAGATCTTACCTCAAATAATACTCAGGTTACCTTAGACTTGGATACGTCTATACCCAATAATAAGATTTATATTCAGCTGAAAGTAACACAAAAATTTCCAGGGACGGCAACCGAGATAACGATAGGGGTTAAACCAGACGAAGCAACGGTTCATGGCCAGAAGACAGACGAAGAACGTTATAAGAAATTTGACGTAGTAAATACACCCATAGATCAACTTCAACGGGAGTTTAGAGAAACAATCAAAGGCCTCGTCTCTTAAAACTAAGCTCCTATGGTGCGATTTCTCTCCAAACGAAGCCGGTGCGACGCGGTGAAAAATTGAAAATATTAAATATCACTCGAGCAAAACTTTGTTATCCAGAATGCTCGGGTATCTAACGCCTAAAATTGTCAATTCTTCTTTAACTTCGATTATTTTTTCTGGTGTGTCTTCTGGAACAGCTAGGTAATCCCCTTTTTCCAGTTCAAACGTTTCCTTGCCGACTCTAAATACAGCCTCGCCTTTTAAGACTACCATATATTCTCTTCCTTTTGGATGTTTGTGCAATTTGTCTGATGGCGTACCAGGTACAAAGGTCTTGTAATATATCTCTATGTGATCATCTTTGAAAGAGCTTCCGTCAGGGAAAAATTGCCCCACCAGCCAGCCTCTCATTGTTTTTTGCTGGACAGAAACTTTCCCTATTTGAATATTACTCATTTTTATTCCTTTGTTCGCTCTCGATATTGTTAACGAGTTCTGCCAGTTCTTCCTCGGTTAACAAACGTATATCTAGTTCTTTGGCGACTTCGCGAATCTTATTTTCTGCTTCGCTCTTCTTGTTTTCATCATCAACGACCAACTCAAGCTCCAAGTGATATTGCCAATGCTCGCTAAATTTTAGTGCAAGTTCGACTCCATTATATAAGTAATTATTTCTTTTTTGAAAAGAATGCATTATGTTATCGGTAACTTTCAGTTTAGTAAATATTTCTACTGCTCTGCCTACTTCACTTTGCTGTACAGGGAATTCTATTTCTTCAAAAGCGCTTCCCTTGCCAATTCTATTTAATTTTAGAGTTATTTTCGCTGTACCTTGAGAAGTGTTGCTGGTAACTTTCAAAAGCTTGTCGGGAAAAATGAAGAAGTGCACGTCTTTATCGTCTTCACCCAAGTTTTCTGCGTTTTTATCCAGAAATTGTTTAAGACGGTCGTATTCTGCCTTGTCAAAAACAGACCTAAATTCTATTTCAAAATTTCTCGCAGACTTGTTCGCTTTCTTCATCGCGTGAAGAAAGTATAACAGAGCTGGACATAAGACAAAAAACATATTATTACAATGCTATAATCTTATTTATGGAAGATAGAAAAATACATATTCGTTTAAGACTTATTATTATAAAAAATGGCAAGCTTTTAGCTTCATATACCAAAAAACGCGATTTTTACTTTTATATCGGAGGCCATATGGAAAATGGAGAAACAGTGCTTCAAGGGTGCAAGAGAGAAATTATTGAGGAATGTGGGGAAGGAACTGAATTTACACTAAACAAAATTCTTTATATTAGAGATTTCTTTGACCCGGATAACGGCGAACAAAATCTTGAGCTTTTTATTTTGGGTGATATTAATAAAGATAAAGGGCTTGAACACAAATTAGATTATCAACACCCTGACGGTTCGATGTGGTTAACCTGGCTCGATGTCGAAAATTTACCTAATAATATATTCCCCAAACAATTAAGCAGTAAACTTTTGGAAGATTACAAGCAAGGATTCCCTAACTCCGGGGAATATATTGGCGAAATTGAATAATACTACGGCGCAATCTCGCGCCTGACAGTCCCCATTATATTCATTTAAAAAGAAAGATGTATGTCAGCCTACTCACACTCTAAAAAGCCAGGAGCGCCCCGAAGATTATTAGTAAGAATCCGGCTCCGATAGCCAGGTAAGTTGGAAGGCTAAACCCGGCAACCGGTGTCTCGCCTGAGGGTGTGGTTGTTCCCCCTTGAACTCCGGAAACAGTAAATGTGGTGGTGTAAGTCCCGTTAGAATCGGTAATGGTAAGCGTGTGCGTTCCTGCTGACAAGGTCGAAGGGATGGCGTAACTCCATTTACCTGTTGCGTCGGCCTTGACTGTAGCCGTTATCGGTTCAGATTGAATTGTAATGGTTACGTTGGAATTTGGTTTGGCAGTTCCTGTGATTGTATCCCCTGCCTTGACCGTCTTGTTGGCTGGCAGTGTGACCGTAGGTTTTGCGGCTGGCGAGGCTGAGGCTGAAGGCGCTGCTGATGGTGAAGGCGAGGCAATTGATCCGCCAACTGGTGCAGTAGATGGGCTAGGAGAGGCAGAACTTCCCGCTACGGGAGACGCCGAGGGTGAGGGTGATAACGGTAATGCTGGCGAGGCTGATGCTACCTGTGCCGGTGATGGAGAAACAGCTCCACCAGCCGCCAGAATAGATATGGTTGCCGGATTTTTAGCAATAATGACGTTTGTCGCTTCGCTGGTTCCCGCGGCCTTAGTATTCGGACCAAAAGTAATTGCCGCATTCCCTGCGGCCTTTGCTTCAAATTTAAGTGTGGCGATGGTCCCTTTTCCCTGGGGAGGGTTGGCTGGTTGTGCTCCTAAAGAAATAGTGGCAGACCCGGCTGTATTGTTGATTTGGGCTTTAGCTAATTCGACCGGTAAAAGTGTCGAAGGAGAAAAACTGGCGAGTGTTAGCTTTTCTTTATCGAAATTAATCTCCAGCTCAGTTCCGGAGAGAACGTTGGTCGAAGTGTCTACCTCAACCGTAACATCAAAGCTTTCCCCGACCAAAATAGTCTTAGCTGGTTTTTTAATACTAATGGTTGTTGCCGGAGCCGCTTTTTCGCGGAGATCTTGCTGTTGGCGCATTAAATAAAGCCCGGCTCCCAAGCCAGCCAAGATTAAAAATAAAACAATAATAGCGACAATTTTCTTTGTACTCATATCTAATCAACAATTATATAGCCTGCGGTGGTTTCTTTTAAAACATTAAAGGATTTTTGCACAGCTGCTGCCTGGCTCCCTTCGAGACTTAGATTACTCCTGCCTTTTTGCAGACCTTTAATTTTTATTTTTGCAACAGTCCCCTTTCCCTGTTTTGCCCTAATACCTCCAAGAACAAAAGTAACGTTACCTTTCTTTTGGTTAATCGTTTGCTCTAAAACGTTTGCTTTTTCAAAAAACAACCCAGGAGTAATATCTGTAACTTCGATAAATTTTGGGTTGTAGGAAAGTACGGCTTCTACTGCGCTTACTGAATCTTCATTCGTGTCGATGTTAATCGTCACGAAAGTTTCAACACCTTTTTTAACCGTAATATTTGCCGGGTTAAGGGTCAATATTGTTGTTTTTTCCTCACTTAACGCTTGAACATTCAATTTGTTTACGGATAATTTATCCGTACCGGATACAAGATATGAAAAAGTACCCACACCAATTAGTGCCAGGCATAAAAAAGCGAGACTCCAGTTTTTAAGGACAGAATTTGTTTCCATTAATCCCCTACTTTGCCGAAGTTTTGCACGACAAGATTGTAATCAAAAATGTCGACGTCGTTGTCGAAATCTAAATCAGCAGGACTTCCCCCGGAAGGCATTCTTGACCCAAAATCCTGGACGATTATATTGTAATCAAAAATGTCGACAACATTATTGTCAACAATATCTCCAGCTATTAATCCAAGATACCCGTCTTTCGGAACAGTTACGGTTTTGCCCGTACTGAAACCTACCGTGCCAATTTTCTTTCTCAGCTGGGATAGCGCATTTACAAAAATGTGGTAGGTACCGATAGGTGCCGTTAGGCTGGCGGTATATGTTCCGTCGCCGTTGGTTACGGCACCTGAGGTAGCGCTTGAATCCATTGGTTGACCAGAATCGGCAAGTGCAGATTCGAATCTAACATCAACGGGAATTTTCCGGCCGCGTTCGGTAGCTGATCCTGAGGTCACCCCTTCAAATTTAAGGTTAAGAATAAGATTGTCGACGGAAGGTGGGTTTGATTTTGAAACGTATACACTCGCCGGGTAAAAATTACTCGCGACATTTACTTGTTTGTAAATGGCCGCGACTTGCGAACCGTCTGCCAGGGAAAGAGTGGCGTTGCCTTCTTGATTTGAAGCCACGAATTTAATGGTGGCCACTTTGCCATAGCCTGAAACTGGTGTTTCTGTTTTACTACCGACTGCGAAAGAAATTGTTGTGGGCGGTGGCGGGTATTGAAGTGTCATTACGTCAGGAATTGTGGGTTCTTCTAGGATTACCGGCAGAAAGCCGCCCACAGTCACCCCTGCTTCTTCTGCGTGCAATAGTGTGCCGTCATAAGTCAAAACAATCTCTGCGGCAGTGACATTATTAGAACCAGTGTCCAACATGACGTCGACATAAAATGTTTGGTTTGGTGCGACGTTTATAATGTCAGGCTGAAGTGACAGTGTTGCCGGGAATTCATAGCCGCCAGTACCGGAAACAGGAGAACCGGCTCGCGAGAATGGATTCGTTGGAGAAAGCGCGAGATAAACAATTACCGGGGTAACCAAAAGAAAGACAAAAAGGCTTGTTAGGGCAAATCGTTGAGTGAAGTTTAAACTACGCCATTTTAGGAACACACCCTACTGTAATATACTATTAATAGGAGTGTCAACTTGAGATTTATTACGCGGTTAACTATTCTTAAAATTACCTTTTTTTCAGGGATTTTTTTGCTTCCTTTTATAGTTTGGCCTGCCTCACCTACTCCTTTTGAAGTTCCCAGGGTGTGGGTATTTTCCCGCTGGGTTGAATTATTAGTTTTTCTGTTGGTTTTTAATCTTGGAAAAATTCAAAACAAACCAAATGTTTGGCTTTTATTTCTTACTCTTGCATTTTTCTTAATCGAGGCTGGCGCTTCTTGGTTTGGAGTTGATTGGACAAAGAGTTTAATCGGCAACTATTACCGCGCCGATGGCCTTATCACTCTACTGCATTCTGTGATTCTTGTATTTTTCCTCGCTTTATTTTGGACCAAGAGTTATTCACGGACACTGGCTTATGTTTTTCTTTTTAGCTCTGCTCTGGTTTCTTTTTGGGCGCTTGATGAATTTATTAGCCTGCATTTTTTGAGAAACCTGAGTATTCCTAATTTTTCCGGAGCAGTTGGCGCTTCGTTTGGCCAGCCTAATTTTTTGTCCGGGTATCTTTTAGTCGGACTCCCCTTCTCGTTTTATGCCTACACCTTAAATAGCGGAGGTTTTCGTGCACTTGTTAGAATCGGCATTATATTACAAGTCTTGGCTGTCTTTTTAACTATGTCATGGGGTGGCATCCTTGGATTAATTCTGCTGTTGCTTTTTTACTTTCTTTTGTCAGGTAAAAAACTAGCAGTCAAAATTTCTCTTGGGTTAGTATTGTCACTGACCCTGGCCGGCGCATTATTTTATTATGCCCAAAGCCGTCCTAAATTTGTAGCTGGTTTTCAAGAAATCGCTCTTCATCCCCAAAGCAGGGAGCGCATTATTAAAAACACGTTATATGCGTTTAATCTAAAGCCGTTTGCCGGATGGGGGCGGTCAAATTTTGATTATGCTTTCACGGCCAATCCCAACGACACAAGGTATGGCAGTGATGTTTATGTGGACCGCGCACATTCGGTGCTGGCTGAGACTGCTATTTCCTCGGGAGTAATAGGCCTTACTGCTTATCTTTCTTTGGCTATTTTTGCGCTTGTATTGATTTTAGTCCGGTTAAGGAAAGGTAAGGACACTGGTTGGAATAAAGCACTACTAATATCACTACTGCTCTACCTTTTCCACTCACAGACAAACGTTATTTCAATTAATGAAGAATTTTTCTTCTGGCTCATTGCAGGGATCGTGGCAAGTAATGAGTCGTAAACCCTCTTTTTTAGCTTTCCAAACCGGGTTTGGAAAGCTAAAGTGGAATTCTGAATGGTTACGTTTTTTTGAAGAATTTACTTTTGTAAATGACGTATGCCGTAATAACAACGACAGCAAAAATAACTAATCCCCAATAAGCATCTTTTGTATAGAGGTTCATATAGAATTCTTCACCGGCATAATAAAGTATTGTGTCGGGAAGAAGGGAAATTAAAGTAGCTAAAATAAAGCGAGGGTAACTAATTTTGGAAAGACCCGCAAGGTAGCTGATAAAATCCATAACCGGGCCGGTTGTAAACCTAAGCACCAAAAAACCAAGAAACTCTGTTCTTGCAGAAAGCTTTTCTTCCCAATGGTGCAACTCCTGCAAAGGTACAAAACGTTTTACAAAAGGTTCTCTGAACTTTCGAGCTAAAGCAAAGGCGAGACTGGTACCTATAAGCATTCCAAGAGAGGAGAAAATAAACGACCAAAACCAGCCAAAGGCAGGAAGAAGCGCTAGCGAAACAACTCCGCCCGGCAGAGGCGGGATAACGATAGCCAGTATTCTCCAGAAAATTACCAAAAAAGGCGCGAGAAAGGTGTGTTCTTTAGCAAAAGCAATGATCGCGTCAAGGTTTGAAGGAACAAGGAATACAAAGAGAGTCAAAGAAAACCCAGTCAGTAAAAGGGTTAACAAAGCAAGCCCTTTGGGTTGTTTATGCACTTCTCATACTAGCAAATTTAATCTGTCTAGGGTAGGTTGAGGAAAAGATCTCCGAGCGCCAATTTTACGTTAACATTATTTTCTATATCAAGCCGTGTTGTTTCGATTTTTTCTGCCAATTCAGCGTGCGCCCGCGAGGGTTGTTTTAATAAAAACAGACGTGCTCCGGCAATTAATTCAGTGCAAAAAACCAGCGCTTCCTGCCGGTCGCCAATCTTGTTTAAATAATCCAAACGTTGGGCTGGAGTTAGCTTGATAATAGTTTTTAACTTTATTCCTGCCGTTTCTTGAAATTCCGGTATTGCGTTTCCAAGATTAATTTCTTGACAGCGTGAACGAATTGTGTCTAAAACTTGTTCGCGGTTAGGGGTAGTAAGAACAAACAAGGTTTGCCCTGAAGGCTCTTCCAGCGATTTAAGAAAGGCATTCGCGGCTTCAGGAGTCAATAACTGCGCTTCTTCGAGATAAACCGCTCTACCGGCTTCGGGATCTTGCGGGGAAAAAGAAAGTTTATGTTTGAGATTCCTGATTTGTTCAATGGTATGCTTACTGTCGGTTATCAATTCGTGAATCTCTTTGATGTTTTGTTCGCGGACGAGAGACTGAAACTTTTGTTTTCTATCTGTGATGTTTTTACCAGTAATTAAATACGCGTGCATTGTTTGCATTTTACCACTTATTTCGTGGTAAAATCAGGTATGCCTGCTATTGCCAGCCCCGCTCAGAACGGGGTCTCTGCATCTACAAACGGGGTTGCCCAACCGGTTGATTCTGCTTCCACCCTGGCTGACGTTCTTGTTTCTCAAGGGCTTTTAAAAAAAGAACAGGCAGAGGCAATTAAACTTCAAGAATTACAGGAAGGAAAAACCCAGGAAGAGATTATTCAAGCTTTGGGAACCGTAAACGAGGAGCAACTGGCTCGTGCCAAAGCGTCATTTTATAACATCCCTTTCTTGGATTTAAACCAAGCCCCTATTTCTCCGGAAGCTTTAGCAGTTTTGCCCCAATCTGTTGCCGCGAGGTTTTCCGTACTTCCAATTTCTGTAAACCGCGAAAAGAACACGCTCGACCTGGCTATGGCCAACCCTCTTGACTTATCAGCGAATGAATTCGTCGAACAAAAAACAAACCTGCGTGTTAACCCTTTAGCGGTTGTCCCCTCACTGCTCGCCAAAATACTTACCGAACGTTATTCCATAGGCTTGGCAGAAGAAGTCACAAGCGCCTTGAAAGAGACCGATATCGGTGAAAAAACAATTGATCTTTCAAAATTATCTGAAATTATTTCAGAGGCTCCAATTGCCAGGATTGTGAAAGAGCTTTTAGCTTTTGCCGTTAAAGCCCGTGCTTCTGATATTCATATCGAGCCCGAAGAAAAACAAACCAGGGTCCGCTACCGTATTGACGGAATTTTGCAGGAAAAGTTTACAATGCCGCGCCAGTTTCATGATGCCTTAATCTCAAGAATTAAAATCTTGGGTGGAATGAAAATTGACGAAAAGCGGATTCCCCAAGACGGCAGGTTTAGTTTTAAGTCAGGCTTAGAAGAGGTGGATTTACGTGTCTCGTCACTGCCGATTGTTTATGGAGAAAAGATCGTTATGCGTTTATTAAAGAAAACAGGAGGCGTTCCCGATTTACCGGATTTGGGTTTAAGAGGACGAGCTTTAAAAAATTTGCAGGATGCAATTTTGCGGCCCCACGGAATTATTCTTGTTACCGGTCCAACAGGGAGCGGAAAAACAACTACGCTTTATTCGGTTTTATCAAAGATTAATACTCCCAAAGTCAATATTTTAACTCTTGAAGACCCGGTTGAATATAAAATGGCCGGTGTTAATCAAGTGCAAATTAATGCAGATGCCGGTTTGACTTTTGCCACGGGTTTGCGCTCGTTTCTGCGCCAAGACCCCAACATTATCATGGTCGGAGAAATTCGCGATCAGGAAACGGCACAGCTGGCAATCCAGGCTTCTTTAACCGGACATTTGGTTTTTGCAACTTTGCACACTAATTCAGCGGCCGGCGCACTCCCCCGCTTGGTTGATATGGGAGCAGAACCGTTTTTAATCGCTTCTACTATTACTTGTATTCTTGCCCAAAGGGTTTGCAGAAAAATACACGAGCCCTGCCGGGAAGATTACACGCCCGAGGCGCCAGTGGTTGAAGATATGAAGAAGACGCTGGGTAATCTATGGAGCGCTAAGGATCCTGTGAAACTCTACAAAGGTAAAGGCGACCAGGAAGACGGCAATACAGGTTATATGGGCAGAGTTGGTATCTACGAGGTTATGCCCATTACCGAGAAAATAGGACGTTTGGCCATTGCACGGGAATCGGCAGAAAGTATCCAAAAACAAGCAGAAGAAGAAGGAATGATTACCATGAAGCAGGACGGATATCTCAAAGCTCTTGACGGAATTACCACTATAGAAGAGGTTTTGCGCGTAGCACAAGAGTAATTAAAATTCAAAATGCAAAAATCAAAATTGCAAGTCAAAATTCAAAAGTGCTATTCTGAACTGTTGCGTAACTTTTGCCTTTTAACTTTTGCCTTTTAACTTATCTATGGAATTTGCCCAACTGCTCCAATTAGTCGTTGACAGAAAAGCTTCTGATTTACATTTAGTGGTTGGTTTGCCTCCTATGCTTAGGGTAGACGGTCTCTTGGCGGCAGTTCCCAACGAGCAGGTTTTGGCTCCTGAGGACGTCGACCGTTTAATAAAAAGCTTTTTAACCGCTGAACAAATAGAAAGAGTCACAGTTAATAAAGAAATAGATTTGGGTGTGTCTTTCTCGCAAAACGCCCGTTTCCGCGCCAATATTTATCATCAAAGGGGTTATATAACAGCCGCCTTGCGCAGAATTCCCATGGAAATCCCAACGATTGAGGGATTAAAGCTTCCACAAATTCTTTACACTTTCACCAAACTTAGACAAGGCCTGGTTTTAGTTACCGGACCCACAGGTCACGGTAAATCAACTACAATCGCCGCCATGCTGGACGAAATTAACAAAACCCGTCCCGCACACGTTCTTACCATAGAAGACCCCATTGAATTTGTTTTTACGCCGCGCCAGGCAATGTTTTCCCAAAGAGAAATGCGCGAAGACACTTTATCCTGGGAAATCGCGCTCCGCTCGGCTCTGCGTGAAGATCCGGATATTGTGCTCATTGGTGAGATGCGCGACTATGAAACAATAGCCGCGGCGCTTACCATTGCCGAGACAGGACATCTTGTCTTTGCAACGCTGCATACCAATTCCGCCGCTCAAACCATTGACCGGATTGTTGACGTTTTTCCTGAAAATCAACAGTCTCAAGTGAGGCTCCAGTTGTCAAACGTTCTTGAGGGCGTGTTTTCACAGCGCCTTGTTCCTCTGCTTTCAGGAGGGAGAACAGCGGCGTATGAAGTGTTGACCGGAACCAATGCTGTCCGTTCTACCATCCGGGACGGTAAAACGCACCAAATTGACAATATTATTCAAACTTCTGCCGAGTTTGGTATGACTACTCTGGAAGCGAATTTAGCTGCTTACGTCCAACAAGGATTAATTTCCCTCGAAGAGGCTATAAGCTTCTCTATCCGCCCGGAAGAACTGACTCGCATAGTTAAAGGCTCTTGAGCTATGAATGTATTTAAATATCAGGCAAAAGACCAAACTGGAAAGAAGATCACCGGCAAAGTAGAGGCAGAAACCGGACATGACGCCGCGAGGCTTTTGCGGGAAAGAAATCTGGTTGCTTACCGCATTTCCCCCCAAACACCCTTTTTTCTTTTAGATATCTTTAATAAAGCAACAAACAAAGTTTCCCTTGCCGACGTGTCGATTTTAACCCGCCAGTTTTCAACCATGATTTCAGCAGGTTTGCCGATAACTGACGCTTTGGTAATTATCCGTTCCCAGTGTGCTCCGCAAATGCTGCCGATTGTTAACCAGATACTGTCTGATGTTCAAGGCGGGAGTTCTTTGGCAGAGTCTATGGGGAAACACCCTAAAGTTTTTTCGCAAGTCTATGTGTCGCTGATTAAAGCAGGAGAGTCGGGAGGTGTTTTGGATAAAATCTTGGCGCGTTTGGCTGAAAATTTGGAAAACGAGCGTGAGTTTCAAGCAAAGGTAAAAGGAGCGATGATTTACCCCGTGGTGGTCGTTTCTGGTATGGCTGTAGTTGTTTCGGTTATGCTTATCTTTGTTATTCCAAAAATAACCTCTATCTACCAGGATTTCGGAGCAAAACTGCCAACTCCGACATTAATTTTGATAGGACTTTCGAATGGTGCCCAGAAATATTGGTGGCTGGTAATTTTAATCGGCGCGGGTATTTATTACGGTTTTACGCTTTATAAAAAAACTCCCGGAGGGCGTATGAAGGTAGATGAGTGGAAATTCAAAATACCTATTATTGGCAACTTGCAAAAACAAGTTATTTTAACCGAATTTACAAGGACTCTTGGGTTACTCGTCGGTTCCGGTATCCCTATTCTCGAAGCCTTAAAGGTGGTTTCCGGGGCAGTTGATAATGTTCTTGTTGCCCAGGCATTAACGCGCGCCGGAGAAAAAATAGAAAAAGGGTTTACTCTCGCCTATGCACTCTCGCAAGAAGCAAAAGTATTTCCTGCAATGCTCTATCAAATGCTGGCAGTTGGCGAAGAGACCGGAAAAGTAGACGAAACCCTGCTTTCTGTTTCAAATGTTTTTGGACAAGAGTCAGAACATACGGTGCGTAATTTAACAACCGCTATTGAGCCAATTATTATGATTGTTTTAGGAATTATCGTTGCCGCTTTGGTTATTGCGGTTATTCTGCCTATCTTCAACCTTTCGTCACAATTCTAGAGCCATTCAGTCTGTCGGGTGGTCAGAGAACTCGGTACTCCGGTGAATCAGGGTCTCAGCAAGTGTCAGTGTTATCAGCACATTCTGTGAGTCAGAAATTTCTGACACTCTGATTAACTGATATTCTGAAGTGCTGACTACCGACACCCTGATTATGGGCAGGTAATAGTTGAGGCAGAGAATACTTCAAAATTAGTATCGTTGTTTCCGCCGTCGTTAATCATCTTTATCTTCTCCTTGTTTGAAGCGGATTCCATATAAGTACACAATTTATATCCGGCTGTTGAGTATCTGAAATAATAGTATGCGTTAGTTCCAGGAACTGCTGTCCCTGCCGAATCTGTGACAGAAGTTGCTCTGTTGATGGGATCAACAGGAATCACATTTGCGTAAGGACAGAGATTTACTCCAAGCCAGTTTGTAGAACATGTTTTTAAGACTGTAGGACCACTTTCCTTATTTGCGTTTAGCCCTGTAAGTGTACCAGGATTATCTTGGTAGTATTGCTCAATAATGGCTTGTAAAGTGGCCATGTCTTTTAGCCTTGCAGTGTCGCGGGCTTTCTTTTGCGCCTCGGCAGGGTTGATGGCCACAAGAGCAACTGTGGCAAGAATTCCCAAGATACCAATAACTACGAGTACCTCGATAAGTGTGAAACCGAGTTTTAACTGAAGCTTTCTTTTATTAAGAGCAGATATAAACATTTGTAAGTTATTCAATTATTGACACTTCCGTGTTCTTCTGTCAAGCCCCAATTTGAGTTCATATTTCCATCTCTTCTGCACTTGTGGTACTTTTAAGTCATGGAAAAAATTAAAGGTATTACAAAAATTAGACTAATCTTTGGAATTGCTTTTCTGGCACTCATCTTTACTGCTTTTTACTCGCAAATAGATCCAGCAGAAAAGACGAAGCAAAAAATTGACCGCGAGAATACAGAATACGCAAAAAATATTCTCGGAGCTGTTGCAGGTTTTTACCAAGACACAGGCAGAATGCCTTGGACGGATGACTTTGGCTCGGAAAAAGGCGAGGCTCCTTTAATGTTTACTCAAGTGACGGAAACTTCTGTAGGGATTTGCGAAAACACCAAGTGTGCCGGCCCTGGCGAGTTGGCTCTAAAGGAGCAGAAACTCTACCCTCTGCCTTTTGGAGCAAAAAGTCTGCTTGTTGGCAAAGGTACTTCTAATAGTGATCCGGTTTATGTCTGTTTCGTACCAGAATCACAAAACATTCGGGAAAAGACGGGAAGTCTTTATAGAATAGAGGAGCTTAAAAAGAAGATTTTCACCGGAGACCTTCCCGCTTGCGGCGACAATGTCGACTGGAAAGACGAATCCTGCTACGTTTGTATTAAGTAATGACACTCTTTGAGTATTTAACTCTGCTTATTTTTGGACTTGTTAGCGGTTCTTTTTTAGGTATGCTTACCTACCGTTTGCCGCGTTCCTTGCATTTTGGCGGAAGATCATATTGTGACCATTGCAAGAGAAAACTTTCTTGGAGCGAAAACCTGCCCTTAATTTCCTACCTTGTTCTTAAAAAGTGCAGGTGCGGCAAGAAAATCCCCTCACGTTATCCGTTAATCGAGGCTGCAACAGCAGGATTTTTTGTTCTGACGGGTTTTGCATACTCGGCAAACATTAACAGCGGTTTTTTAGATACTCTTCATTCGCGTTTGGGGCCTGCTACCCTGCCATTTCTACTATTAATAGTTATGGTTCTTATGGCTCTTGCCGTTATTGATATAGAGCGGCAAATCTTGCCTGACGCTCTAGTTTATATTTTAGGTCTTATTTTCGCAGTCTACTTTATCCTCTTTGCCAACAACTTATTGTTTTCGCATTTGTTGTGGGGATATTTGAGTTTTCTCTTTTTTCTTACAATTTATTTAGTCACAAAACGCCGCGGTATGGGGTTTGGAGATGTTAAATTGTCGTTTGTTTTGGGAAGCTTCTTGGGTTTTGAGCAATCTATTCTTTGGCTGTTTGGGGCGTTTACCTTAGGCGCTGTTGCAGGTCTAATTCTTCTTGCTGTCAGACGTGCTAAACTGGGATTGCCAATACCGTTCGGGCCTTTTCTTCTTGTTTCTTTTTGGTTGACTGTTTTCTACGGGGAAAAGATTGTTGGTTGGTATCTTAAGCTACTATAATAATTTATATTCGGTATGAAGAAAAACGAAATAATAGGCGTCGGAATAATCCTCGCGGTAATCTTCATAGCCGCCTTTTTTAATCTGAAAAATTCCCTGCTTTTGGCCCGCGACGTCCAACGCAAAAACGATTTAAAGCATATTGCTACCGCACTGACTGCTTATACGGATATAGCCCGAAGCTATCCAGGGGCAATAGACGGAAAAATCGCAAACTGTGGAATTGGCATGAGCGAGGCTTGCCGCTGGGGTATTGATCCATTAAATGCTTCAGAATCGGCAATTATGGAGAGAATGCCGAACGATCCTTCTTGGGCTCAAAGTTATTCTTATCTTTACCGCTCAAACAGAAAAGATTTCCAGCTTTATGCTCATTTGGAAGACAAAAACGAAGAGGAAATTGACCGCGATATTGAGAAAAAAGGATTTTCCTGCGGGGTGGCAGTCTGCAACTTCGGTCTATCGTCTTCAAAGCTTCCTTTAACTGAAAACATCGAAGAAGTGGTTGAAGAGTAGTATGAAAATAAAAATTAACGGTTTCACACTGATTGAGGTTTTGGTTGTAATTGCTGTTATTGTCAGTATTACTGCTGTTTCCGGAGGTTATTGGGCAGCCGGAATTAAAAAGGGGCGCAACACAGAGCGCAAGTCAGACCTTGCCCTTTATAAGGTAGCTCTGGAAAATTATGCCTCTGCTAATAATTCTTATTATCCGTCAGCTGTTACCACAAAAAGGCTTTCTGTTTTTTGCGCGAGTTATTTAGCGCTTTATATTCCTGATTGCCCTGAAGACTCCTATTATGGAAACGACAACACCCTTGTCTACAACTATCAAGCTTACGGCGGGAATCCTTTGGAGGTTGATGGCGACCCGACTGCTTTGCGCTGGGTTATGTGGTCAAAACTTGAAACAACCAGCAAAATATGGGTATCCTGTTCTAATGGCAAGAGCGGCGAGATGGATTCCGTTGGTTTTGCGGTAAGCGACGCGAACTGTCCACTCTAACCGCAAATTTTTAATTTTAAATTTATAATTTAAAATGAAATCATAATGTTTAAATATTTAAATACTAAAAATTCAATAAAAATTTCAAATTTCAAATTTCAAATTGGATTTACCCTTATCGAGCTGATGGTGGCAATTACAATTGTGGGAATTTTGGTCGCGCTTTCTACCTCTGCTTTTCTTGGCGCCAAGAGATCGGCCCGTGACGCCGAAAGGAAAGCAGATTTAGAAGACATCCGCTCAGCTTTGGAGATTTACCGTTCTGACTGCGGTTTATACCCGCCGGACACTGGAGCTGGCGCTCTGGTTCCCGGAGCCGCGCTTACTGCAACTTGCGCAGGTGCTGTAAATACCTATATGTCGCTAGTTCCGCAAGACCCGCTTAAGGATCAAAGCGGTTATGTTTATAAATACACCCGTCTAACCAGCAGTACCTATCGCCTTTGTGCTTACTTGGAAAACGGCTCGGGTGTGGTCATTGCGTGTGGTAAATGCGATGAGTCAAATGCTGTTGATTGCAACTACAGTGCTGTAAACCCCTAACGTGATAATTTTAAATTTAAAATTTGAAATTTTTAATTCCATGCGCCAGCGTGGCTATACTCTTGTCGAAATCATGATCGGGATGACAATTCTTTCTTTTTTGTTTATCGGCGGGTATACAGCTTACCGGGAATTTGTGCGCAGACAAATTTTAACCATAGCCACAGAGGATCTGAAGGTGAATCTCAATTCAGCCAGACAAAAGGCGCTTGGCGCAGAACGACCCGATCCAAACAGCGGAGAATGTTTGGGTGACTTTTTGGGATACTCGTTTACTTTTAACGAGACTTCTTATACTATGGCTCCCAACTGCGAAGATGTGAGTCCTGGCGCTCTATCCCCTTTCGTTAAAACAGTTAGCTTGTCTGCTTCTGTTTCTGTATCTATACCTGTTTCTGATACAGCCAGTCCAAATAAAATTTTATTTAAGGCACTGGGCGGCGGAACCGATGTTACAGGCACTCCAGCCGTTATTACCCTAACCCACACCCAATCGGGAAATTTTAAAACTATTACTGTTACAGGAGCAGGAGTCATTAAATGAAAAAAAACAGAAGCAAGGGACAGAGTCTTTTTGAATTGATTATTGCCATAGGTATAGGAATTATTATCGTGACGGCAATTGTGCAGTTAGTCACGATTTCTGTACGCAACGCAAGTTTTGCTAAAAACAAGAATGAGGCAACGCGTCTTGCCCAGCAAGCCTTAGAATGGCTAAGGTCTGAAAAAGAAAAGGACTGGGCTGTTTTTTACAATCGTACCGGAAACCCTGCTTATTGGTGCCTTCCCACTCTTGCTTGGATCGCGGGTCAGTGCGGGTCTGGACAAACTATTTCCGGCAGCACGACTTTTACAAGACAAGCAACTCTTGACCAGGATGACATTGATGATGATGGTGAAGTAATTGACATCGCGGTGGTCGTGGTGACTGTGTTTTGGACAGAAGGCGGAAAAACACATCAATCTCAGGTAACAACTCAATTTGGGGAGACTGATTAATATAGTACCAATCTAATTATGAAACAAAAAGGCCATGCCTGCCGGCAGGCAGGATTTTCACTACTTGAGATTGTTGTCGTAATTACTCTCTTTACCGGTATTGTCTTTTTTGCAAACCAGGCGTTGTTTTCTACCTTAAAAGGTAATACAAAATCTCAAGTCTCAACAAAAATAAAACAAGCGTCGTCTTATGCGTTTGATCTCATGGAAAGAGAGTTGCGGCAAAGTACAGCTGTCGGTACCTGTACTTCCACCTCTATTGCGTACACAAATATAGATGGTGTACCGTCCTCATTTGTTTGTAATACGGGTACGGCAGGATTTCTTACTTCTGGCCCAACCCTTACACAAACAAAGATAACTCCTGATGATGTTGCAGTTACTGCCTGTAATTTTTCCTGCACTGTCTCAGGTTCTTCACGTACCGTAAACCTCGACGTTACCTTTGCTCAGACAGGGAATTCTGCTCTCCTTCGTGTCGAAGAAACCGATAAATATCAACTAAAAAACCAAATCCTACTGAGAAATTAAAAATTGACACAGTGTGCCAAATTAAGGTTAAATAAAACTGTGAGAAATATGCGTGGACAGGCTTTGGTGGTCATTGTCTTAATTATGGCGGTTGTTTTAACCATTGCCCTTTCCGTTGTTTCGCGTACAGTAAGCGACATAAATATTTCTACAAAAGAAGATGATTCTTCGCGGGCGTTTTCTGCTGCAGAGGCAGGGGTTGAGCAAGCTCTGCTTAAGGGCACACCGCAAACTTTTGGAGCGGAAGTCGGAAGCACGGGTAGTTTTAATGCAACCATTAGTCAGCTTACAAGCGGCGGTACTGAATTTGCCGTTCCCATACTTCTCTCTTCCGGAGAAATAGCCCCTGTTTGGTTGGTTGAACACGATGACATAACTTCAGAACTTATCTGCTCTGACTTAAAGCCATGTTTTACAGGTGACGAATTGAAGGTTTGTTGGGGAGAACCCGGTACGCCATCTGATTCTTCCACAACTCCTGCCTTGGAAGTTTCTGTGGTTTATACCGAGTCTGAAAATTTTTCAACCACAAAAATTGCCCGCGCCGCCTATGATCCCCATCCAACCCGAGCTAATAATTTTGAAAAAGGCGCAGACGGCGGAGAGGCGATTGATGGCGTTGCTTATGAATTTTGCAGGAAAGTCAACCTTGTAAATCTTGATGTTAACATCAGAAATACAGGCAGTGCTCGTCCCGGTCCCCAATATGCCAGACTGAGGATGCTTTACAATACAACTCAATCTCAGCCCGCCGGAGTTAAAATTGTCGGGGCTGGAAATTTGCCGCTTCAGGGACAAAAAGTTGTTTCCACGGGGACGTCAGGAGAAGCTCAAAGAAGTCTTGAAGTATATAAACTTTTTTCAGACCTGCCGCCAATTTTTGACTATACTCTTTTTTCCGGCGCTGGAGGAATTGTAAAGTAAATTACTAATTAACCTAATTAACCTAATGACCAAATTATTTTAGGATTTAGAAATTAGAAATTAGAATTTGGAGCAAAGCGACTTATGCCTGCCTTTGGTTTAGATATTGGTACTACTTCTATTAAAGCTGTTCAGCTTGACAAACAAGGTGAAAATTTTAGCCTGCTCGCCGCGGGAATTACCCCTACTCCGACTCGCGGGATGGAAACTGAAAATCAAAAAGACCTGGAAGCTGTTGCTGTGGCAGTGAAAAAGTTGATTACCGACACCAAGATTACAAGCCGTGATGTCGCAATTTCTCTACCAGAGTCAAAGGTTTATACACGGCTGATTAGCCTTCCTCTTTTGACTGACGAAGAGGTGTCATCGGCAATTGCTTGGCAAGCAGAGCCTTATATTCCAATTCCTGTAGCGGAAGCAAGTCTTGACTACCAAATCGTGGGAAGAACAGAAGCTGTTCAAGGAAAGCCGGGAAAGACAGATGTTTTATTAATAGCCGCATCTAAAGCTTTAATTAAACAATATTTAGATGTTTGCAGTATTGCCGGTCTAAACGTGGTTCATGTGATGAGTGAATTATTGGCGTTAACCAGCGCCCTTGCAACCGATAAACAGACAGTACTTTTGGCAGATATCGGGTCAACTTCAACCGACTTTGCCATTGTCCGTTCAGGGCAACTTTTAGTCAGCCGTTCAGTGGCAACAGGAGGCAATGTTCTTACGCGCGCGGTTTCTGCCGGGTTATCGGTAGACACGCAAAGAGCAGAAGAATACAAAAAGTCTTATGGATTAAACGCGAGTTTTCTTGAAGGAAGAGTAAAGGCGTCAGTCGAGCCTGCTTTCAGAGTGATTGTTGAGGAGGCTAAAAAGACAATCCAATATTACCGTTCTGAAATCGGTCGGGACGATCAAGTATCATCCATGATTTTGTCGGGCGGTACGGCAGGAATTCCTGACAGCACGTCCTATATCGCGAACGCTCTCGGGATTGAAGTCTTGGTGGGTGATCCGTTTGCGGGTATTGCCAAGAACGAACAAACCGCAAAGTCCCTTGCTTCCTGGGCGCCTTTGTACGGAATTTCAGTGGGGCTTGCCAAATACTCATACACCTAATGCAACCATCTAAACAGAAAATTAATCTTTTACAGCAGGATCTGGTTGTCGCAACCAGGTTTCGGCACCTGGGCAAGATTAGCTTAATAACCACAGGTGTTTATGTCTTTATTGTCATGGGTCTTTTTTCGGTACTTTTTCTTACATCACGCCAGAAAAATAGCTTAGAAACACTTGCGGCTGGTTTGACCCGGGACGTCCAGTCTCTAAAAGAGACAGAGGGATTGCTTGTTACTCTCAAAAACCGCCTCGGCCTTTCTAAATTAATTTTGGGAGCTGCGGCTCCCACTCCTTCAGAGTTTATCGAGAAGCAAATAAAATCTCTACCAGAAGGGGTGGAGGTTACCTCGTTTAAAGCTCAGGAAGACGGAACAATCACCCTCTCTCTCAGAGCGCAAAACTCTCTCAGTATTATAAAATTCATCAACACGCTAAAAGAGCAAAATCCCGTAACCGTTGTACTCAACTCCCTGATTCAACTTGAGGATGGAACTTATTCTCTATCCGTAAACGTCAAATGATTACCAGTATTATTGCTAAAATACCGCTTGCTTACAGATCTTTTATTTTGCCTGCGTTGGTATTGGTTTCCATTCTTGCTTTTAGTTTGACCATAGGACGCGCTGTTTGGGAAAAAATCGTGCAGGAAAGAGGAGTAGTTTCCGCTTTACAAACAGACAACGCAAAACTTTTAGCAAAAAAAGAAATGCTGGCAAGCCAGGACAATAAAACTCTTTTAATAAAAACCCAAGCTGCGGTTGACGCAATCCCGGCAGAAATTCCGGCACTTCCAACTCTTGCCTCTCTCAATTTTTTAGCAACTCAGACAGGCGTTACGGTGACAGATTTTAGAATAACAGAACGCAAAGATAAAAAAAGTGAAACAAGTTATTTAGAAATGGTCGTCAATTTTGAGGGAATAACAACTTCTTCTTTAACTTTTCTCAATGAGTTGAAAAACATGGCTCCCTTGGTAAAGGTAATCGAAATCGCGTCAACTGTTCAGGCAGAAACTGCGCGTTCTAAAGTAACTCTCAACTCAATTTGGTCGCCTTTGCCGAAAGATTTAGGGAAACCTAACTCTCCTCTTGAACCGTTATCGAAGGCTGACGAAGAAGTAGCCAATAAATTATTACAGTTGAAAAAGTCAAAGTCGAAAGTTGCAGAAGGTTCAGTACCTCAGGGGAGAGCCAACCCTTTCGCGCTTTGAAGAAACGTTTATGTTTATTTTGAAAAAACACTTATGTTTGTGCGGCTTCTTTTTCTAATAGATTGATAAAAACCTTCTCTTGGTCAACTATTGCCCGTGCGCGCGCTAAAGCTCTAATGGCGCGTATTGTTTTGCCTTCCTTGCCGATTAAAATCCCCATAACTTCCTTAGGAGCAACAATTGTGTATGCTTTTGCTCCGTCTTGTTCCTGGACTTGAACTTGTATCTCTTCATTCTCTGTGAGAGAACGGGAGATGTATTCGAGTAGTTTTTTCATATAGTTTTAATTCTCTGAGGTAAATAGTTTGCGGACAGTAGGACTTGGCGCGGCGCCTCGTGTGATCCAAGAAAGGTAGACGTTATGGTTAGCGACAAGCTGCTTTTCTTTCGGGTGCCAATGTCCGATTTGCGCCACGATTTTTCCGTCGCGTTTAGAGCGTGTTTCCGTAACAACAATTCTGTAATGCGCGGCGTGTTTTTTACCGGTTCTCGATAAACGAATTTTCAGCATATACTTACGAGTATTTTATCAAAAACAGCTTCGAGTTTCAAGGAGCGGATTCTTCTTCCCATTTTTTTAGGGCGTTATCGGCAGCATCCTGTGCCGCTTGCTGTTTACTTGAGCCGCGCCCTGCGGCATAAGGAAGCCGGTTAACAAAGACCTGAATTGTAAATGTTTTAGCGTGATCCGGGCCAACAGACGTCACAGTGCGGTAAACAGGGGCGGCAAACCCGGCCGCCTGGACATATTCCTGCAAAAGACTCTTGGGATCTTTTAGAGATTTTTTGACAACTTCCGGTATCTTTTCCAGGATGTAGGCGGTTATAAACTTTTTAGCCTCTGGTAACCCTTGGTCAATGTAAATCGCGCCTACCAGAGCCTCGAAAGTATTGGCTAAAAGACTGGTGCTTTCCCTCCCTTTACTCTTTTCTTCTCCCCGGGAAAGAAAAAGCAGCGCTCCGAGATTTAAGGCACGGGCTGACGCGGCAAGCGAAAGCGTGTTTACCAGTTTAGACCTCAAAGCTGTTAAGTGCCCCTCGTCTTCCCCGGGAAAGCGGTTATAAACATGTTCTGAGACGATAAATTCCAAGATAGCGTCTCCTAAGAACTCTAACCTCTCGTTTGACTCTTTTTCTTCTGAACTCTCGTTAAGAAAAGATTTATGGATAAAAGCTTGGTGCAGGAGCGCCTTGTTTACAAAATTAACGCCAGTTGTTTGTTCAAGAACAACTTCTTGAGAATTATTCCAAATCTTCGGGGACATATTTACCTATTGTTTCAAATAGTTCTTCCACGGTTTTTGCCTGGGCAGCTTCGTCTGGGTCGATTTCTGTTTCATACTTTAGGTTGACCGTGGTAACGATTTCTGCAATGTCGGCGGCACTTAGACCTAGATCCTGGCCAAGCGTACTTGTTTCATCGATATCGCGCGGATCAATCCCTAAAGATTGAGCGATAATATTGAGTACTTCGTCGTGCATTTTTATTCTAAATTTTCTTCTATAACAACAGTTCCCAGTACTCCGTTGACAAAAGCCGCTGAACTTTCGCCCCCAAGGCTCTTAGCCAGTTCTACGGCTTCGTCAATAATAACGCGAACCGGCTCCTCTCTGTCAACTAGTAATTCATAAACAGCAAGTCTAAGAATTGCCAAATCGATTTTATTGAGCTTGGCAAGCGGCCATTCGGGCGCGGTCTTGGCGATTATGGGATCAATTTCTTCCTTTTTCTGCCAAATTTTTTGAGTTAGGGCAGACAACTCCTGCTTCTGGTTAAAGCTGGCGGCAAATAACTCTTGGATAATAGCTACTCTTTTAGAATGACGGGGATCAGGAGTTTGCATGATGCCAGCCGCAATGTGAGCAAGTTAAGTGAGGCATTTTTAATTTTTTACAAGACGGACAATTGGCTAAATTCGGGAGAGCAACAGCAAATTTGCCTCTTCGCTTTCCGGTTCTTGCACGGGTTGATTTTTTCTTTGGTACTGCTGGCATATAGTGTAGTTTAGCACAGAGTACCCCCGGGCTCAATGATTGTTTTTAAACAAGAGGTCAGTTTGAAGAGATTTCGGTCTTATCTTTGATGAGTTTTTTGATTTTCGGATGCTTATCTATCTGTTCTATTATTTTTTCGGCAACTTCGCGCGCCAGTTTAATTAGTTCAAGATCGGAATAAGAACCAACTTTTAATTCTGGGAAGCCGGACTGGGCAGTGCCATAGACCTCGCCAGGACCTCTTAGTTTTAGGTCGAGATCTGCCAGTTGAGGGCCGGACAGACCCCCCTCTAAAGCTTTTAGGCGTGTATAAACCTTTTGGGATCTGTTCTCGGTAAAAAGCAGACAATAAGATTGCATTTGGGCTCTGCCCACACGTCCTCTGAGCTGGTGAAGTTGAGCCAAACCGAATCTTTCCGACGCCTCTATCAACATAATTGTGGCGTTGGGTATATCGATTCCAACTTCAACAACCGGGGTTGAAACAAGAATATCTAACTCTCCCCCCTTGAACTTATTCATAACACTATCTTTTTCCTTTTGCTTTATTCGTCCGTGCAAGAGTCCCAGACGTAAATCGGGAAAGACCTCTTTTTGCAGTCTTATAAACTCAACGCTTGCCGCTTTAACGTTTTTTAGGGTTTCCGCTTCAGAAACATCAATTAAAGGGCAAACGATAAAGGCTTGTTCTGAAGTATTTTTTACCCGTTCCCGGATCCATTTATAGGCAGATTCCCTTTTTTGCTGTCCCACAACCCAGGTTTTTATCTTTAGTCTTCCTTTTGGCAGTTCGTTAATAACAGACAAATCAAGATCGCCATACATGGTCAGCGCTATGGTGCGGGGAATGGGAGTCGCAGTCATGGTTAAAACATGCGGGGCAAATCCACCTCTTTTTTGCGCAAGCAGGGCTCTTTGAGCAACGCCAAATCTATGCTGTTCGTCGATAACAGCCAGCGCAACATTCTCGAGTAAACGGACCTTGTGTAAAAGTGCATGTGTCCCGACGACTACGTCGAATTTTAAATTTGAAATTTTCAATTTTAAATTCTGCCCACTCGTGACTAGTCCCACTTCCGCGCCAAAGGGTTCCAAAATATTTTTTAATGTATTAAAATGCTGGTTTGCGAGGATTTGAGTTGGCGCCATGAATATTGATTTGTAACCGTTTGTCCAGGCAACGTACGCGGCAAGTGCCGCGACAACAGTTTTTCCGGATCCGACATCTCCTTCCAGCAGCCTATTCATACTTTGCGGCTTTCTCATATCCTGAAGTATTTCTTCTGTAGCCTGTTTTTGCCCTTGAGTAAGCGTAAATGGAAGAGATTTTATAAAGGCAGTTACCTTTTTTTGATCAATTTTTAATTGCGGGGCGGGTATCGCGTTTTTCCAAGAAAGCTTTCTCCAGAGTGAGTTTAATTGCAGGGAAAAAAATTCATCGAAGGCAAGGCGCCGCCTGGCATCTTCGGCATCACTTGCAGATTCTGGAAAGTGTGCTTGTTCGACCGCTTTTCTTCTTTCTAGCAGACCATGCTCTTCTAAAAGTGAAAGCGGCAAATACTCTTCTATCTCTTTTGCCAACAGCGGCAGCAGTCTTGCAATTTTAGCTCTGAGCCATTTTGACGATAAGCCATAAGTCTCAGGATATATCGGCACTAGGCGACCGGTATGTAAGGTAGAAGAATTTCCAATTTCCAATTTCCAATTTCCAATTTTCTCGTACTGGGGTGAGACGAGCGATCTTTTGCGGCCTATGGTTGAGATTTTTCCCGAGAGGGAGAGCCAAGTGCCGGGAGGTAAGCTTTTTACCAGATACGATTGATTAAACCAGGTAACGTCAATTGTGTCTGTTCCGTCAGAAATGACTGCTAACTGCAGAGTCTTGCCGCGCCTGGTATAAACATTCTTAATCTGTACGACTTGGCCTTGAATGGTAACCACTTCTCCTGGCTGGGCGGTTAAAATCGTCGAGACAAGTGAAAAATTTTGGTAGCGGTGGGGAAAATGTTCAAGTAAATCTTTTATTGAGCTAATACCCAGCTTTTCCAGTTTTTTGGCGTAAAGCGGCCCAACCAGGGGAATTTTACTTACATGATCAGATAGCAACATATTGCAAATTCTCCGTTCTAGGTAGAATGGAGATTAAAGACGTTTCTTCCCCTTTTCCCATACCAGCTCTCGGTAATAATCATCTTGCGCTTCTTTTATGTGTTTGTCTGTTAATGCTTTTTCTTCTACTCTCTCTGTAAATTTTCTTATCTTCTTGTTTTCTTTATTTGCATTTATATATTGAATATACTGATAGGCAAGCTGTGGTGCGCGAAACTCGAGGGGAATTTTGGCTGTGTTCATATTTGGCATGTTTTTCCTCTTAGGTAATCTTGAAATAGTTCGTCTTAAACCTTCTCCTCCTTCGTTGATCCAGGAGTTGACTCTTGCTATTACTCCGAAGCCGCAATGAAGTTCAGTGATAATTTCTTCCTGTTTTTTCCCGTTTAAAAGTTCTCTTGCAATCCGAAGTCTTTTTGCTAGATTGTCTAGTTCTTTTTTAGTTAGTAAGTCTTCAAGTAACAAGGCAGCTTCGACAGGGTTTTTAACGAATCCAAAGGCGTTTAGTAAATCGAAAAATAAATCTTCTCTTAAGCTTTGGGAAATTTTATCAACCCTCCTTACTTTATCGTTTTGGAATTTTGCCACAAGATAATATTATCACATCTCCGTTCTACCTAGAATGGTAGAAAACTTTATACACGACATGAGGATAATTTTAACAATTTCTATCTTTTTCCAAGTGTCGGTGTTTTTTAAGGGCAACTATTCTCTTTCTTAGCTCTGGATTATTTCTAACTCCAGCTAATACAAATGCTCGCTGGGTTTACTGAAATGCGTCGATTAATTCTTTATATCTCGGAAATCTGTTCGTTAGTTTCTGGTAATTTCGGAAGTTTTTCTGCAGATTTGAACGCAAGACGACTATTACAAAACAGACAGGAGCGGCAAAAAAGAGCTAAGGACAAGTGCTAGACCTGCAATTACGGAAAGAACAATAAACACTACTCTTTGTTTTTTGGATAGCTCCACGTCTTTATTTTACCTGATGGCATATTTTGATACAATACACACAGAATGTCTTGGAAATCTGCCTGGCGGGTAAAAAACAAACACGCATATCAACCTTCGTACAGATCGCATCGTGTAAGCCGAACAAACTTAATTTACAGGCTTGGATTGTTGTCTTTTATTGGTGTTTTGGGTTTATTTCTTGTCTTCGGAATTATCTTTCCTATTTTTGCTCTAAACCTCCCCTCGCCTGACAAATTAGTCCGCCGTGAAGGATATTCCACCAAAATTTATGACAGAAACCAAGTTCTTCTCTACGATATCTTTACCAATGAAAGGCGTACTCCAGTCCAATTTGAAAATATACCAGTCTTTTTAAAAAACGCCACAATCGCAACAGAGGATAAAAACTTTTACCAGCACGAAGGATTTGATGCCTTAGGTGTCTTGCGCGGATTCTCTCGTTTATTCACTTCAGGTCGAGCTCAAGGAGGATCGACAATTACTCAACAGCTGGTAAAAAACGTACTTCTTTCCTCCGAGCGCTCTCTCCCGCGTAAAATCCGTGAGTTTATCCTGGCAGTACAAATCGAGAGAAAATACTCAAAAGATGAAATATTACAGATGTATTTAAACGAAGCTCCTTATGGCGGTACGGCTTGGGGGGTGGGGGCAGCCGCCGATATATATTTTGGAAAAGCCCCCAAAGACTTAACGCTTATTGAAGCGGCAGTCTTAGCAGGATTACCCCAGAGGCCGTCAAGTTATTCCCCGTATGGGGCAAACCCGAAGGGATATGTTGACCGCACCAAAAGTGTTTTGAGGCGCATGCGGGAAGATGGGTATATTACAGAGGAACAGGAAGCAGAATCTGTAAAACAGTTAGAAAACATAAAGTTTGTCGGCAAAGGAGCAAGTTTGAAAGCTCCGCATTTTGTGATGTACGTTAAAGACCAGCTTGAGCAAAGGTATGGAGCAAGTTTGGTTGAACAGGGGGGTTTGAAAGTAACAACAACCCTTGACTGGGAATTACAAGAAAAGGCTCAAAACGCTATCGCTGAAGAAATAGCTAAAGTTGAGAATTTGCATATTACAAATGGCGCGGCAGTCGTTATGGATCCTAACAACGGACATATTCTGGCCATGGTAGGTTCTAAAAATTTTGAAGCTGATGATTATGACGGACAAGTAAACGTTACGCTTTCTTTGCGTCAGCCGGGTTCTGCCATAAAACCCGTGACCTATGTTGCGGGTTTACGCCGCGGTTATACTGCTTCTACGCTTCTTATGGACGTTCCCACGACCTTTCCCGGGGGTGTTAACCTGCCGGATTATGAGCCGGTTAACTACGACGGCAAGTACCGCGGACCGATGCAGGTAAGATTTGCCCTGGCTAATTCCTTGAACATTCCTGCGGTTAAAATGCTGGCAATGGTGGGGGTTGAAAATATGCTTGAGACTGCCTACCAAATGGGTCTAAAGACTTTAGAGCCTACGCGGGAAAACCTTTCACGCTTTGGTCTGTCGGTCACTCTGGGCGGCGGAGAGGTGCGGCTCTTGGATATTACCTCTGGGTACTCGGCCTTTGCCAACAAAGGTTTGAGATTCGATCCGGTTTCAGTACTTAAAGTTGAAGATGCAAAAGGTAAGGTACTTGAAGAGTATAAAGAAAAAGACGGTAAAAAGGTTTTAGAACCCGCAGAAGCATTTATTATTTCCGATATTCTTTCGGATCCTCAGGCGAGAGCTGAAATTTTTGGTACTCGCTCTGCGCTTTCTGTCGGCGGGCGCCGCGTTGCCGCGAAAACCGGAACTACAAACGACCAGCGCGATAATTGGACAATCGGTTGGACACCGCAAATTATTGCCGGAGTGTGGGTTGGCAACAATGACAATTCGCCGATGAAGCAAGTTGCTTCCGGCACAACCGGGGCAGCCCCAATTTGGCGCAGGATAATTATTTCGGCACTTGCAGGCCGCCCAGCTTCCGACTTTGAAGTCCCTGATGACGTTGTGACTGCTGAGGTAGATTCGCTTTCCGGTTTCCGCTCACATGACAGCTACCCTTCCCGCAATGAGTATTTCATTAAAGGTACAGAGCCGGACGGAAACGATCCTGTACACACAAGGCTTAGGGCGTGTGACAGCAATGAAGAAAAAGAGTATTTTGTTTTAAAAGAAGAAGACCCGACTGCCGTTCCGGGCGGAGAGAACCGATGGCAAAAAGGGATAATTGATTGGATTTCTACCCAAGCTGACGAAAAATACCACCCGCCTGCTGAAAGTTGCGGATCGGGTAATTCTGCCAATCCGGTTAACGTTGAATTTGTTAAACCGCGCGACCGCGACCGTATAGATTCAGACACCGGTAATATTGAAGTTAAGGTTGAGGCCAAGTCAAACTCTGAGATTGTGCAAGTTGAAATAGAGTTAGATGGAATTAAGCAAGCTACACTTACTTCTGCTCCCTGGACCATGACTTTGTCAGGAGTTAAAAAAGGCGTTCACGAACTGCGCGCAAAAGCAAAAGACAAAAACGGCATAGAATCAGACAGAAAGATAAAAATTGGCGTTAATACTAATTGGGATAGCTAGAGATAAATTTCTACGTTTTTAATTTTACCCCAAATTTCTTTTCTAATATTTTTAGAACCTTGTTTCTAATAACTTCAACTTCGCGATCCGTTAATGTTTTATCCGGGTTTTGGTACGAAACACGCAAGGTACGCGTATTTTCGTAAGAATCTTTAAGCTCTACAGACATAACCTGAGAATCAGATTTGTAAATAGCTTCGATTACCTCTCCCAAGTGCACGCGAGGCAGAATTACTAAAGAGAGGTCTTCTACCTGCGGAGGATATTTAGGCAAGGGCTTGAAGCTGTGTGTAATGCTCGAAACTTTTCTCAAAGCTTCGATATCTATTTCCCAATACCAATGACCTGAGAGTTGTAATTTACCAAACTGTCCGAGCTCTTCGCGGCCTGCCCTAATTGCTATCCTGTGATGAGGCGCAAATCCCTTTCCGTCTTGAGTTGTAAGTATTACTTTTGATTTTAAAATTTCAAACAGTGCTTCCAGGGTGCCTTTTGCTTGGGCAAACTCTGTATTCGCAAAAATACCTGCGGCTATCATTCTTTCCTCCGGTAAATTTGCACGCACAGGCAGGTAAACATTTGCCAGTTCAAAAAGGTGAAAGGGAGCGCTCTCTCCCCTGTTTTGTAAAGCGGCATCAACTAGGGATGGAGCAAGAGATAGGCGCATGTACTCAGAATCTGCTCCTAGCGGATTTTTAAGTTTTAAAACCCAGCTTGCAGAGCCGGTTAAATCTGCCTTGTCTTTTGCTACCATGGAAAACGTATAGACTTCTATCCCTCCCCAACTTTGCAAGGCTTCTTTTATCTTTTTTTCAAAGGAAAAAGGAGTGTCGGGCAAGGGGTCGGGAATTTGTCCCTCCATAACACGCGAGGGCAGATTATGATATCCATAAATTCTGGCGACCTCTTCGACTATATCCTCGGGAATATCAACATCCTGAGCCCGCCAAGATGGAACTGTGATGTTTAAGGCGTCCCCTTGTACACTCGTTACAAAACCAAGTGGAGCTAAATAGCTTTCCACCTGAGAGGTGGAAACGTAAATGCCCAACCGTTCGTTTATAAAATTTAAATCTGTTTTTACTATTTTTGGCTCGTAGGGACTAGGGTATAGGTCTAGAATTTCCTTTTCTGGATTTCCTTTGCAAATTTCAACAAAAAGATCTATGCCTCGTCTTATTGTTTGTTCGACCAACTCGGGATCTAAGCCTTTTTCAAACAAAGAGGCGGCTTCTGATCTTGCGGCTAGTGCCATTGAAGTCCGGCGGATATTTTTACCGGTATAAGTTTGGACGAAAAGTAAAACATTGTGTGTTTCTTCGTCGACTGCCGAATTCTCTCCACCCATAATTCCACAAAGATCAATCAGTCTGCCTTTGCTGTCTTCGATAACTATGTCGCCGCCAGGTAAATCGTGTGATTTTCCGTCAAGAGTAGTTACTTTCTCGCCCTTTTTGGAGGACCGTAAAATCATTTTGGCTCCTAAAATTTTGTCATATATCCCGATTTTATCGTAGTCAAATGTATGTACGGGTTGACCTAATTCATGCATTAAATAATTTGAAATATCAACAACGTTATTTATTGGGCGTACTCCAACAGCGGTAAGTCTTTCCTGAATTAATTTTGGAGAAGGTGCAAGTTTTACATCTCTAATTAATACGGCAGAAAAGCGTAGACATAAGTTATGGTCTACTTGTACGTCTAGCCATTCTACCCTTTGCGCTAAACGCTGTATGTTTTTAATTTTTATTGGTAAAAATTCTGCTTTTACTTTAAATCTTGGTAAAATTGCAGCTGCTTCGCGGGCAATTCCATAGACTCCTGCCGAATCGACGCGGTTTGTTGTTACTTCAATAGAATAAAGCGCATCCTTGCCCCCAACGGAGCCTTGGCGAAGTGGGGTAACCTTTTCTACTGAAGGACCGCAAAGAGAAAGACACTCGGCAATTTTTTCAGGTTTTGCTGTTGTCTTTAAATAATCTTTAAGCCAACTGTCGGGTATTAAAATATCCATATAGTATAAATTTCTAATTAACCTAATTAACCTAATTTCTAAACAATTGGTATTTGGGATTTGTTTAGATCAATTAGAAATTAGAGTACTTATAAATTAAAATTGCCTTAGATATCTAAGATCAGAGCTGTATAAAGTTCTGATATCTTCCATTTTCAAACCAGACTTCATCATGTGTGTGCGCTCTACACCCCAGCCAAAAGCAAAACCAGAATACTTTGTTGAGTCAATGTTCCCCGCCTTTAAAACATTTGGGTGTACCATTCCTGCTCCGCCAAGTTCGAGCCAACCTGATTTACAAAGTTTGCACCCTCGTCCTAAGCAAACTCCACAACTAATATCAACTTCAAAAGAGGGTTCTGTAAATTGGAAATGATAAGGACGCAGTCTTGTTTTTCGCTCTGATCCGAAAAAACGCCGGGCAAAATAATCAAGAGTACCTTTGAGGTGTACAATTGAAATTCCGCGATCTACAACCAGCCCTTCGAATTGATGAAACATGGGAACATGCGAGACATCAGACTGCCTGCGGTAGCATTTTGCGATATTAATCATTCTGATTGGCGGTCCGCCAGCTGGCGGATTGGTAACTCTTTCCATTTCTCTAACTTGACCGTTAGATGTGTGGGGAGTTAAAACCATTTTTCCAAGTTTTGGGTTTTCTGGAGTGTCTAAAAAGAAAGTCTCCCATTCGTCGCGTGCCGGGTGATCGTGCGGCATATTCAGACTTTCAAATGCATACCAATCCCATTCAACCTCTGGATAGCGCGCGCGGGAAAACCCAATCTCCCGAAATATCGAGGAAATTTCCTCGATTGCCTGGGTAACTAAATGCAAGTGGCCGATTTGCGGCTTATTGCCAGGGATCGTTGGATCAAACCACTTATTTTTGTCTGTTTTGTTTTTAATCTCTGTTATTTGAGCAATTAGTGCTTGCTCTATTGCCTCGCGCGCGTCATTGATAAGCTGTCCGACAACACTGCGCCTTTCTGGTTCTAAGCTCGGAATTTGGCGCGTGACTTCGTTTATTTTTCCGCTGCGTCCTAAATACTCAAGTTTTGCTTCCTCTACTTCCTCTGTCGAAGCAAGAGCCATAATTCTGGCTATTGCTTGATTGCGTAAATTTTGTATTTGTTCTTCCATTTATTTTATAAACAAGCTTCGCTTATTTTGTTTTACAAAACAAGCTATGCTTATACTTTTTAATTCTAACAAAAAACCTCCGCTTTTGTTCGGAGGTGTGCCTTTGTACAAAAAACACCTTTAAGGATGCCAACGGAACACTATTCCCGCCTCACGGTCAATATTAATTTCTCCGGTGGAAACGATATTGGTTTTTCTTTTCGGTTCAGCACAGTTTGGAGCAGTGCAGGGATGTACATAGACTCGGTAATGATCTAGTGCTTCCACTCTAACACGATGAGTTTCGAACTCTCCTATCTTTCTGTCAAAAGGAGCCCTTTTTACTCTGTGTGAAACTTGTACCGTGCGAAATAGCGGAAATTTCTTGACTATGTCCACGTTTTCCCCAAACGGCACTATCCCAAATAATCTTCGACTACCAGTAACTTCTGCAAGTGTTGCCATTTACGATTTTCGGGCAAGTGTCCAATGGGGAACAAAAACGAGAATGCCCAGGAAAAGCATGGCGATTGCATGGGTCAAATCCTGGGTCTGTTTAATTTTTCTCTGTCTTTCTTGATTTTCCTCGCATTGCTTTTCCTGTTTTTCAATTTCTTCCGCAGAGGGTGTTGCTGACCCTTCCTCCATGACCGGCTTTGCGGGAGATACTATATTCGGATACCTGCATTGACCCTCTTCCCACTGTTGTAAGGGGTATTTATCGAACTGGGTAACGTTTACTCCATATTGAATACCAGTGTAAGAGCCAAACAGGATTAAAGCTAAACCAACTCCAGAGAAAACATAGAGGTAAATTGTTTTAATTATTGAAGGTGAGACTGACATTATA
This sequence comes from Microgenomates group bacterium Gr01-1014_5, assembly GCA_007376395.1. GTDB lineage: Bacteria > Patescibacteriota > Microgenomatia > UBA8517 > UBA10165 > VMGE01. Next base: position 143,635 of record VMGE01000004.1, read on the forward strand.
CCGATTTAACCTGGGTGACTATTTTCTCAAAAGTACTAGGATCGGAAAGTGCCATTTCAGACAAAACTTTCCGGTCAAGCTGAATATTTGCTTTCTTCAGTCCGGAAATAAATTTAGAATATGATAAATCATGTTCGCGCACCGCGGCGTTTAAGCGTTCAATCCAAAGAGTTCTGAAGTCGCGCTTGCGGAGCTTTCTGCCGGCAAAAGCGTATTGTCCTGCGTGTAAGACAGCTTCCCGAGCTGTTTTGTAGCGTGTTCGGCGTGCTGTTTGAAAGCCTTTAGCTCGAGCCAAAAGCTTTTTGTGTTTTCTTCTGCTTGGTGATTTTACTCTTGACATGGTGTGATTAGCAGTAACGTTAAACTCCTAAAATGTTTTTTATTTTCTTTTTTAGAAAACCGGAAATTGTAACAGAACGTTTTAGGTTGCGGATAGAACCTTTGCTTTTTTTACGGCGAAGATGACGGGTAAAACTGTGACGCCGCATCAGTTTGCCGTTTTTGCTAACTTTGATTCTGCGTGCTAGTGCTTTGTGTGTCTTGTGTTTTGGCATCGTTATTGTCTTTCTTTCCAGCCCTTACAGGTGAAAGCATTGTCATTAACTGTCTTCCTAAAAATTTAATTTCCCCGTCTTGCTTTGCTCCGGTGTCTTTTAATACTCTTGCTGCCAGCTGGTACCCAAATTCCTTGTGTCCCATTTGGCGGCCTGTAAATTTAACTACAATCCTTACTTTGTTCCCTTCGCCTAAAAATTCATTAATCCTGGCAAGCCTAACCTGGTAATCGTTGTTGGCAATAAACGGCGTCAGCCAGATCTCTTTTTGTTCTGTGCCCTTTTTTTCTTTAAGCGCCGCCTCTCTTTCCTTTTTATCTTGCTGATAACGGAATTTGGCAAAATCAATGATTTTCGCTACAGGTGGTTTGGCACGGGAGGCAATTTCTACCAAATCAAGCCCCGAATCCTCTGCCTTTTTTAAAGCTTCTTGGAAAGATAAAACGCCAACTTGCTTGCCATCAGCCGCAACAACCCGCAGCTTATCTGCACGAATGTTCTCGTTTACTCGCCAAAAACTCTTTGATTTAAAACTTTTGCTTGCCAAACCTGCTCCTAAATCATATCACAAACCCGTTTTTGCTTCAACAGAAGCTTTTATTCGCCCTAAAAACTCGTCTTGGGAGACTGCTCCCAGATTCTCGCCGGTGCGTAGTCTAACTGCCACAGCTTTTTTCTCTTCTTCTCTGTCTCCCGTGATAAGCATGTAGGGAACTTTAGACAAACTGGCGTCTCTAATTTTCGCCTGTAAGGTTTCGGCTCTTTCATCTACCTCTACCCTAATGTCTTCCTGAAGTAATTTTTTGGCAACATTTTGGGCATATTTAAGATTTCTGTCGGTAATGGGCAGAACAACAGCTTGAACTGGAGCAAGCCAAACCGGAAAGGCGCCACCATATTGCTCTATAAGAAATCCAATAAAGCGTTCATCAGATCCCAAAGGAGCTCTGTGGATAACATAAGGTACAAGTTTCCCCTGACCATCTTTATCTGCGTAAGTGAGGTTGAATCTTTTTCCGGCACCGAAATCAAGCTGGTTGGTAGAGGCTCCAAATTCCCGCCCGGTAGCACTTTTGAAGTTAAAGTCGAATTTTGGCCCATAAAAGGCTGCTTCTCCTGTCTTTTCTGTTACTTCAACGCTTGCAGCCTTTGCCGCTTTGCGTAAAACACTTATTGCCTTTTTCCAAGCAGGAGGGTCGTTTAAGTACTTGTCGGGTTTGTTCACAAAATCCGGTAGTGCAAGCTCAATATAATAGTCGTGCAGATCAAAAATATCATAGTAATAAGCGTGCATTTTCATTACTTTAACCAGTTCCTCTACCGCCTGGTCTTCTGTGCAGAAAATATGGGCGTCGTTTTGGGTCATACCGCGCACGCGCAGAAGCCCCATTAAGGTACCTGAGTCTTCATATCTGTAAACTGAGCCAAACTCGGCGAAGCGTATAGGGAGTTCCCGATGGGAGTGAAGTTGAGCCTTGTAAGCTATATACATGTGGGGACAATTCATGGGTTTTAGATAATAATCGCCATCCTCGGATTTCATTGGAGGAAACATATCGGCGGCGTAATAAGGCAAATGCCCCGAAGTCGTAAATAACTTTTCGCGTGCGATGTGAGGAGTAGAGATTCTTAAATACCCTTCTTTCTTTTCTGTTTCTTTACCGAATTTTTCAAGTTCGTCTTTAATAATTGTTCCCTTCGGCAGCCAAATAACCAAACCCGGACCGACTTCTTCAGAATTAATCGTAAACAGACCCAACTCCTGTCCAATTTTCCTGTGATCCCTCGCCTTGGCTGTTTCCAGTGCTTCTAAATGCTGGTCGAGTTCTTCTCTGGTTGGGAAAAGTGTTCCGTAAATGCGTGTCAGCATTTTGTTTTTCTCACTACCCCGCCAATACGCTCCGGCTACGCTAAGCAGTTTAAAATGTTTTAATTCTTCTTTGGGATGCTCAGCATGCCCCCCGCGGCAAAGATCAACGAATTTACCTGATTTGTAGGTTCGCAAGGTCTCTCCTTGCGAAGCTAATTCTTTGACAAGCTCGAGTTTATAAGAATTTTGAGCGAAAAGCTTCTTAGCTTGCGGTGCTGAAATTACGGTTCCCTCGAAACCTTTCCAGGTTTTTAATATCTGCTGCATCTTTACTTCTATTTGGGGTAAATCATCTTCTGAGAGATTTTTTGAGTTTGCAAAAACTTGCTTCGAGCCAGGTGAAACTTGCTTCGAGCCAGGTGAAACTTGCTTCGAGCCAGGTGAAGCTTGCTTCGAGCTTTGCGAGAAGTCAAAATCGTAATAGAACCCGTTTTCAATTGCCGGGCCAATGGTGTTTTTGGTGTTTGGCCACAACTCCAAAACAGCCGCGGCCAATAGATGAGCTGCGCTGTGGCGCAAATGTTCTAAATAGTTATCATTCTTTTTCATAATTGTATGTTATTTATAAATTGCATGGTATACAAAAAAGCCACTTCCTGTTGGAACCCGCCTTAGGCGGGTGGTTCCATCCAACTTTCAGTGGTCTTGATTATTTTTCGGCTTTGCAGTTGGTGAATTTGCATCAAACGCCGATATTAAACTAGCTAAAGTGTAACACTTTCGCGCAAATTGTCCAAAATCAGTCAAGTTGAACGGCGCCATTGGCTGAATTCCTATCCACACTATCTGTAGGCTGAACAATAGCTCTAATTATAGGTTGTTCAGGATTGGGTGGGGCGGTTGGCTGGTCGTCGCGGAAAATATCCCCAGCTCTTTCAAAGTCTTCTCGAGAAAGGTGAATTTTCTCTGCTGTCATACACTTTAATTTACTTGCTGATTTTTTGCGAGTCAAGTACCAACAAATTTAAGGTAAAATAGAGAAAATGACAAAAGTCCTGGAACATTTTAAGAAAAACGATCCAAAACTATGGAAAGTGGCTATAAAGCTTGGCAAGATCGAACCATATCGGGTTCGATCTTCAGGTGATTATTTTGCTGATCTTTGCGAATCGATAGTCAACCAGCAGTTGTCCGGCCGCGCGGCGGCTACAATTTGGGAACGGTTTATCGCACTTTTGCCGCAAAACAAAGTCACTCCTGCAAATGTTTTAAAGGTTGCCGGTCAACAGATGCGGGACGCCGGGATGTCGTGGGCAAAAGCAAGGTATGTCAAAGATTTGGCGTTAAAAGTAAAAGATAAAACAGTCCAGTTAGACCAATTAGACAAATTGTCCGATCAGGAAGTAACCGCCGAACTTATTAAAGTTAAAGGGATAGGAGTCTGGACTGCAGAAATGTTTCTGATGTTTACTTTGGCTCGGCCGGATATTTTTTCCCATGGAGACTTAGGTTTGCACAATGCTATCTGCAATATCTACGGACTAAAAAACCCTACACGGGAACAGGTAGAAACACTCTCTCTTCGCTGGTCACCCTATCGCAGTATTGCCTGCCGAATCTTGTGGAAAAGCCTCGAAAAGATAGATTCTTGATATACTTCGTTGTGAGCAAGTATTTTTTGGGTTTGATTATAGTGATATTAATCTTAACCACCTTTTTATTTATAGGTTCAAATTTGAGTGAAAAGAAACAGGAGCCTTCCCCTTCTTCTAAAGGAGACAGTAAAAACATAAAAGTTAATCAATTAGATTTAATCCACAACGGCAGTAACTATAGAATTAACTGGGAACAGGTCGCCATTCCCAAAAATATCATCCTTGGCACAAATCTTGACGAGAAAAAAACCGCCGAAACATTATTTAGCGAGAATCAATGTAAAGTTTTGACCAACGGAGGTTTTTACACAGAAAGTGATAACTACATTGGTCTTTTATACATTGATGGCAAGAAGCTCTCTAACGAGTCGTCGGACCCTTTATTCAACGGTGTGTTTTACATTACGAATGCCGGGGATCCAGGGATTGGTTCTGGCGTTCCTCTTACCCAGATTAAGTATGCCGTACAATCTGGGCCGATACTGGTGCGCTACAGGACTTATCAAAAGTTAAAGTTGGCAAGCGATCAAGGCGCGCGCAGGATTGTTATAGCGCTTACAGATAAAAAAGCAGTTTATTTTATGGCTGTGTTTGACCCAAACTCCACTTATTTAGGGCCACTCTTAACTGATTTGCCGGAAATTGTGAAAAAGTTTGCCGAAGGGAAAAATTTGTCGTTTACCGATGCCTTAAATCTTGACGGGGGCTCACATTCTGCTTTTTTAACGCCCGGCGTCTCCCTTGACGAACTATCCCCAATCGGCAGTTATCTTTGCGCTAGGGATCAAAATTAACAACTTGTGGTAAAATAATCAAAGCTAGGACGGTTAGCTCAGTTGGTAGAGCGTTCCCTTGACGTGGGAAAGGTTCAGAGGTTCGAGCCCTCTACCGTCCACTGATTAAATATGATAATATCGATGTAATGGATAGTGCACCCAAAGAATTACTTTCTCCAATCCAGGAACAATCAATCAAGCCATCTAAAGAACCTAAAAGATTCTCAAGACGAAGATTTTTGTCAGGAAGCGCGGGAGTGGCAGCCGGTAGTCTATTAACTCTTGTAGGATGCACTAATCCGGAGACTGCTCTAGCACCTCCTCCAACCCCTACACAACCATCTCCACCAACTCCTGAACCATCCCCAACAGCCGATGTTGATATCCCTTCTTACTTTTTTGATCGTCCTGCAGCAATCGCCCACGCAAAAAATATAGAGGTCAACGATACTTTCGCAGCAATAGAACGAGTGCTCAATCCAGGACTGTTAGACCCACAATATCTAGAAACACTCATTAAGAAATTGGAAGAAAATATTGGAACCACAGAACGTCGCATGCAAACTCTTTTACATAATTTATGCAAACTAGACACATTAGCCGGAGATCTCGGTGGTAGCGCAACAGGACTTATGGTTGATGAAAGCGGAATATTCATTGCTGCTGGTCACAGCTTTGGAAACTATCCCCGAAGTTTTAAACCTGTAAAAAACTTAAACTTAATAACTCACATCGCAACAGAAAAAATATATATGATACGAGAATTTATGGTTATGCCAGAAGTAGATATAGCCATTGTATATGCTCCCACTGGCAAACCCAGAAAACCTATAGATAATATACAAATGAATACTGTTGAACCCTCCGAGGGAGAAGACCTCTGGTCTTGGGGTGTAGTAACAAAACCCGAAGCGAACCCTCCATCGTATAATTATGGTATTGTTCATGGCAAAATGACCAAAAAACTGAATGTTACCGAGGAGCTTCCTTATCGAGAAATGTTACATGCAGAAGATTTAAAATCTTGGGGCGGACTAAGCGGTTCTCCAATGATAAATAGACGGGGCCATATAGTCGGCGTTTTGTCTGGAGGATATCCAAACGAGTCTAAAAGTTTTAATGATTTAAAGGGTACGAGGTTTACAAAAATCTCTGCACTAAAAGACCTGGTCTCAAAAGGAAAACCAGCTGTCTACTCTACCGGTTTTGGATTTACTGATGAAAATAAGTAAGACTTTCGAATACGGGGTTCCAAACCATGGCTGAATTGTCCACAATAAAGGTTTCTCGTGCTATTTTAAAATAACCGAAATGAATACTGGAATTAAAAAAATTCTCTCTAAAGGACTCGGTGTTGGTTATGTAGGAAAAAGCGTACGAGGACAAATAGATCGTGCTGGTTTTAAATTGGAAACAAGTGATTATCAAGGATCAGAAGGAAAATATCACGACGAATGGATGGCTCACCAAAATGGCGGTGGCCAAGAACTGGTTGAAGATTCAAACGGAGAAAAAGCTACAAGAGTTTATGCAGGTGGAACATTAGACGAGGAAGGATTAAAAAGTTTAGGCTTAA